>DASSIS010000121.1:0-2108 GCA_035691665.1 Gammaproteobacteria bacterium
AGTTGGAGACGGGGTCTGCATACTGCGGCAGGAACACACCCGTGAAGCTCTGCACCAGGTAGCAGATGCCGTTCAGGATGAGCCACCAGCCCAGGAACTTGGGCAGGAAGCCGGACTTGAGGGTTAGGATGGCCATGGGCATGAGCCATAGGCCCCAGAGCACCTCGGCACTCACCACCAGCAGGTAGTGCAGGTCCAGGAAGAAGCGGGCCAGGGCGTGGCGCTGGGCTTCCGTGAAGACCGCGAGGTAATCCGAGCCGTTCACCAGCGCGAGCGCTGCGGCATCGTTCACGGTGTTCACGAAGTAGAGCGCCGAAGGGAGCACGCCGCCGGTGATCACGAGCACCACCGCTTGGTATTGGTCCACGTCCTTGAAGAGCCGGTAGAAGGCGAGGGCGAGGTACACCAGGATCACCGCGCCCAGCAGGTCGGCACCGATGCCGAGGCGGAACAGCGTTTCGTGGGCGAGGATGTTGGCGGAGGTGGCCTCCGCGTCCCCGTGCACGAAGAGCTTGCTGGGCACGTAGAGGAGCCGTACAGGCCCCACGATGGCGAGTAAGAGGTAGAAGAACCCGACGATGCGCGCTCGCTTGTTGAGTTCGGTCATGGCCGTCTCCCCGTGTTATCCCTTGATTATGCCCTGGAATCCGGATGCCGTTCGTCTGCGGTAAGATTCGGCGTGAGGCTTCAGTAAAGGCTTGAGGGGTCGGGATCATGCCAAAGGCATTCGTGCCAAGCCGCCGCTGGGGATATGTCGCGCTCGCTGGTGCGCTACTGCTGCCGCTCCAGGCCGAGGCCCATGGCGGTGGCGCTGCCGCTGTGCTGGTGCGACTGATCCTGGAGATCGCCGCGGATACCCTGCGTCACGGCGCGCCTGTACCGGGAGGGCCAGCTCCCGCGCCGGTACCGGTGCTGATCCCCGTCTCACCGTCGCCGCCCACGGAGATCCCCTTGGCCCAGGACCGTAACCCGAGCCAGCTCAGGGGTCAGGACTTGCTGCACGTGCCGCCGATGACGCCGTCGCCGCTCCTGGTGCGGGATTTCACCCGCAGTTTCTACACGCTCGTGGGCGGCTCGGCCGCCGAGGCCACCGGTCTCATGCAGCAGGATGGGATCGAGGACCCCGCGCCCAGCGTGAGCGCCGGACTCGTGGGCGTGCTCACCAGTCAGTTCGGCATGCGCGACGCGGGGGCCGTGGCCTCCGTGGACGCGCCGCCCGCTGCCGTGCCAGGTTACGTATTGGAAGTGATCACCACCCACTGGGAGCTGAAGTCGGTCTCCATCAACCCGTTGCACATCGTCTACGGCATGAGGCACTACGGTATCTACTACCACGCCAAGTTCCGGCTCCTCTCCCGCAAAGACGGGAGCGTGATGTCCATGGGTTATTGCGATGAATCCCCGGCGGTCAAGGGAGCACCCACCTACGACCAGTCGCTGGCAGACGGCGGCAAGCTCATCAAGGACATGCTGCGGACCGCCGCGAGCGGCTGCGTCTCCGACATCGGAGGCCAGTACTTCCACATCCCCAAGCCGCTCGCGGCCGACTGATCGGCCCCGGCAGCTTGAGACGGATAGCGATAGCGTATGGACGGCGCTGATACGGCAGATAGCAGAGTCGAGCGCAACCGCGGTTTCGGCCACGGCCATGACTCCTTCGAGCCCTTGGGTCCCGAATGCACCCTGGTGACCGTCGGCCGGCCCCTGGAGCCCGCCGCCTGGGAGCGCTTGGCCGGGCTCATGCACGGCCGGCCGGAGATCGCGCTGCGTCTGCACACCGCGGCGGGCCGGGATCTCGAAGCCTTGCGGTTCTTCCCGGCCCTCAAGCGCCTGAGCGTCGACCTCTATTCACTCGAGGATGTCGCCGGTTTCTCGCATCTGCAGGATGGGCTCGAACAGCTGAGTTTCGGCAAGACCAAGCAACGGCTCTCCCTGCGTTTCCTCGAAGGCATGCCGTCTCTGCGGGGGCTCTCCCTGGAGGGCCATACCAAGGACATCGGCTGCCTGCGCGTCCTCACCCGGCTGCGGTCACTGGAGTTGCGCCGCATCACCCTGCCGGACCTCTCCTTGCTGACGTCGTTCCCTGAGTTACAGACATTCAGCCTGAC
>DASSIS010000122.1:0-15402 GCA_035691665.1 Gammaproteobacteria bacterium
TGGACGAGGTGAGCGCCGAAGAGCTCGCCGCCGTGCCGGTGCGTTATATCGACGGTCGCAATAACAATTGGATGTCCCCACCGGTCGAGACCCGGCATCTGTAGACAAAAACCGGAAGACCCGCCTTACGGCGGGTCTTCCCTTGCTCAACCGTTGGCGGCTTTGGCTTTCTTAAGCTTGGACTTCATGAACTCGAAGTCGATGTCCCGGTCCGCCAGACGCCACACCAGGTACTGGACCTGTATTCGGGAGATGGAACAAATCTGCGTCTGCCCGAGCGGATGGAATATCACGGTCTCATCGATCCAACCGCTAATGACCTCGTGACGGCTCAGGCAACACAGAAGGAGGACCGGGAAGCGGATTGAGCGGCAACAACAATGGCGGTCGCGGTACCTGTTTAAAATCGAAATCCCTTGCGAGATCCCCCAAGATACTCACGTCTTCGCGTACCGTGGGGCGAGGATCGGGTCTGCCGTCATTTCTGGGATCAAGGCGTGCACCACCCAAGAAGTCATCTTCGATGAACTTGAGGTATGCATCGAAACTCAGCACCTGGTGATCTATATAGCCCATGCGCGCGTATGGGCTTATGACAAGACCCGGGACCCTCAAGCCATAACCGTTCTCATCGACGTTGGGTGGAATGACATGGTCGTAGAAGCCACCCCAGTCGTCCCAAGCCAGAAAAATAGCCGAGCTATCCCAATCAGGGCCCTCCATGACCGCGTTAATCAGGCTCGTCACATAAGCTTGACCTGCATTGATGGACGCCGGTGGGTGCTCGCTCACACGCCCGTTCGGTATGACCCATGACACGGCAGGAAGCGTGCCATTCTTCGCGGCCGAAAAGAAATTCGAGACATCCTGGATGTTATTCAGTTCATTGTCTTGAATCACCGTCTCGAAGCCGGGCAAGGGATTCCAGATACTCGGCACGCTGGGAGTCTGCGTTCCTTGCACACAGATGACCTCGTCGTCATCGCAATCTGGCTCACTGCCTTCGGAGAGGTAGTACCGCCAACTCACTTTGTGGATATGCAATAAGTAAGTAAGGTCGGTCCATATATAGGAACCACGATAAGGCTCTCCCGGTTGGTAATTCGTCCCCGGGGCCTCAGGTTCGTTCCTGCAGCTCATGACGTTCGTTGCATCCGTGCAACGAGCCGACCAAGCAGAAACCATGAAGAGATGCGCGGGTAAACTCCACGAGGCGTTCGGCTCGAACATATGGTCCTGTAGCACGAAATAATTTGCATAGGTCCAATAGTTAGGTATCTCACGGGCGTCGTGCCACCCGAGGACGTCTGGATGGTTATAAAATGAACAAGAGGGTGCGTTTGGGTCTTTACACGTTGCCGCATCCGCTCCCGCCGCCTTGCGTAGCTCCACCATGAAGCCGTCCATCTTGCCGCCATCGATATCCGCATAAGCGTCACTCTGCGTATGCGGCCCTCCAAAATTGATATCGCTGGGGTTGTGATAAGGCCTGACACAGGTTCGTGTCCGAGGATCAGGCACACATATTGCTGCTCTCCCTAATATCATAGGTATGCCGTCAGCGCCGGGATAGGTGCCGAAATAGATGTCGAATGAACGGTTCTCCTGCATGATGACGATGACATGCTTGATCTTGTGGATGCCCGTCGCAGCAATCACCTCAGCATGTGGTCGATTGGAGACCCGCAGAGGGATATCCGCTGGTTGCGCCGCCCAGGCGGTAGAGGTCAACAACGCGGAAATGACGGATACGATGAAACTACGATGCTTCTCGGCACAAACAATCACCGCGAACTCCTTCCATGGCCATTTGAACCGGATAAATCCAACGGAAATACGAAACTCAAGGCAGAGTTCCAGCCAAGGTAGCAGCGTAGAGCAATTGTGCGATGGATTTGATTACAAATCTGACATCTGAGAGAGTAGGGCAAATCCATGAGCCGCCGGAACCGCAAGCTTGCAGTGATCTGACCAATGCATGGACTTTGGTTAGATTCAGTATCTATCCTAACATTCTATCTTTGCTGTGGTCATCGGGATTTCGGTTTGACCGTGTCTTCCACCCAACCCCCGGGGAACAGAGGACGGCACCGCTATCCGCTGCCGCTTGCTCATCGCGCGATAGTACGAAGCCCGCCTTGCGGTCGACCTCAATAAGCCACACTGAACTGAAGGTTTAACTATTAGCAGCCTTGGCTTTCTTGGGCTTGGACTTGATGAACTCAAAGCCGATGTCCCGGGCGTCCACCGAGATCGTGTCGCCAGGCCCGAATTCGCCGGCCAGGAGTTTCTGGGCCAGTGGATTTTCCAGCTGCTGCTGCACCGCTCGCTTCAGGGGCCGGGCACCGTATACCGGATCGAATCCCGCCTTGCCGAGTTTGTCCAACGCCGCATCCGACACCTCGAGACCGATGTCCCGGTCCGCCAAGCGTCGCACGAGATGCTCGATCTGGATGCGGGCGATGGAACGGATTTGGGACTGGCCGAGCGGGTGGAACACCACGGCCTCATCCACACGGTTGATGAACTCGGGGCGGAAGTGCCCGCCCACGATCTCCATCACCTTGTCCTTCATCTTCTCGTAATTGTCCTCGCCGGCCATCTCCTGGATCACCTGCGAACCCAGGTTCGAGGTCATGACCACCACCGTGTTCTTGAAGTTCACGGTGCGACCCTGGCCGTCGGTCAAGCGCCCGTCGTCCAGCACCTGCAGCAGCACGCCGAACACGTCCGGATGGGCCTTCTCCACCTCATCCAACAGGATCACTGAATAGGGTTTGCGGCGCACGGCCTCCGTCAGGTAACCGCCCTCCTCGTAGCCCACGTAACCCGGTGGCGCGCCGATGAGCCGTGCCACGGAGTGTTTCTCCATGAACTCACTCATGTCGATGCGCACCATGGCTTCGTCACTGTCGAACAGGAACCAGGCCAAAGCCTTGGTGAGCTCGGTCTTGCCGACGCCCGTGGGCCCCAGGAACAGGAACGAGCCCGTGGGCCGGTTCGGGTCCGCGAGGCCGGCGCGGGAACGGCGTATGGCATTGGCCACTGCGCGCACCGCCTCGTCCTGGCCCACCACGCGGGCGCGCAGCGCATCCTCCATGCGCAAGAGCTTCTCCTTCTCACCTTCCAGCATCTTGGACACGGGTATGCCGGTCCAGCGGGAGACCACTTCCGCGATCTCCTCCGCTGTGACCTTGTTGCGCAGCAGCTTGGTGGGCTGGTTCTCGGCGGCCGTGGCTACGCCGAGTTTCTTCTCCAGCTCCGGGATGCGGCCGTACTGGATCTCGGACATGCGCGACAGGTCGCCGGCGCGGCGCGCCGTCTCGAGCTCTGACTTGGCCTTCTCGAGAGCCTCCTTGATCTGGGTCGCGCCCTGCACCGCCGCCTTCTCGGCCTTCCACACCTCATCCAGGTCGGAGTATTCGCGCTCGAGTTTCTTGATCTCCTCCTCGGCGGCGGTGAGGCGGCGCTTGGAAGCCTCGTCCTTCTCCTTCTTCAGGGCCTCACGCTCGATCTTGAGCTGGATGAGACGCCGGTCGAGCCGGTCCATGACCTCGGGCTTGGAATCGATCTCCATGCGGATGCGGGAGGCGGCCTCGTCGATGAGGTCGATGGCCTTGTCCGGCAACTGACGGTCGGAGATGTAGCGGTGCGAGAGGGTGGCGGCAGCCACGATGGCGGGATCGGTGATCTCCACGCCATGATGCACCTCGTAGCGCTCGTTCAGGCCGCGCAGGATGGCGATGGTGTCCTCGAGGGACGGCTCGTCCACCAGCACCTTCTGGAACCGGCGCTCCAGGGCCGCGTCCTTCTCCACATACTTGCGGTATTCATCGAGGGTGGTCGCCCCCACGCAATGCAGCTCGCCGCGGGCGAGAGCAGGCTTGAGCATGTTGCCGGCATCCATGGAGCCCTCGGCCTTGCCGGCCCCCACCATGGTGTGGATCTCGTCGATGAAGAGGATGATGCTCCCCTCCGCCTTGCCGATGTCCTTGAGCACGGCCTTGAGGCGCTCCTCGAACTCGCCACGGAATTTGGTGCCGGCGATGAGCGCGCCCATGTCGAGAGTGAGCACGCGCTTGCCCTTCAGGCCTTCCGGCACCTCGCCATTTACGATGCGCTGGGCCAGACCTTCCACGATGGCGGTCTTGCCCACGCCCGGCTCACCGATGAGCACGGGGTTGTTCTTGGTACGGCGCTGCAGCACCTGGATGGTGCGGCGGATCTCCTCGTCACGCCCGATCACGGGGTCGAGCTTGCCGCTCTCCGCCCGGGCGGTGAGATCGATGGTGTATTTCTCCAGGGCCTGACGCTGGTCTTCGGCGCCGGCATCGTTCACCTGCTGGCCGCCGCGCATCTCCTCCACCGCCTTCTCGAGCGCGGCCTTGGTGACGCCGGCATCCTTGAGCAGGTCCCCCAGGGTGCCCTTGGCATCCAGCGCCGCGAGCACGAAGAGCTCGGAGGAGATGAACTGGTCCTGGCGTTTCTGGGCCAGCTTGTCGGTGAGGTTCAGCAGACGGTTCAAATCCGGGGAGACCTGGACGTCGCCGCCCTGGCCCTGCACCTGGGGCAGCTTGTCGAACTCCGCGTCCAAGGCGCTGCGCAGACGGCTGATGTTGGCTCCCACCTTGGCTAGCAAGGGGCGCACGCTGCCGCCGTCCTGATCCAGGAGCGCCAGCATGAGGTGCACGGGTTCGATGTAGGGATGGTCACGGCCCACGGCCAACGACTGGGCGTCGGCCAGGGCCATCTGGAATTTGCTGGTCAATTTGTCTATGCGCATGGGTCAGCCCCCAAGACGGGCCCGGTTAAAAAGTTACTCCTTTTATGGGGTTACGGCAGGGGGTTTTCAACCGCCCAGGGCGGTCTGGATGCCGTAGATCAGGCCGATCCCGGCCGCGATGAGCACCACCGTCAGCACCGAGAGCCGGGCCCCTTCGTGACGGTGCAGGCCGGGGATGAGGTCCGCCACCGCCACGTAGATGAGGCTGGCGGCGGCGATGGCGAGCACGTAGGGGATGTAGGCCTGGGCCGCGCCCAGCACGAAGTAGGCCGCGAGCCCGCCTACCACCATGGTGGCGCCGGACAGGGCCGAGAGCAGCAGCGCCCGCCCCCGCGGCGCGCCCGCCGAGAGCAGCACCGAGATGTCTCCCACCTGCTGGGGGATCTGATGGGCGATGATGGCGATGGCGAGCACGATGCCGAGGTGGGTGCTGGTGAGGAAGGTGGCGCCCAGCAGCACGCCGTCCATGAGGTTATGCAGCCCGGTGCCCATGAGGATCATGGTGCCGGCGGCGTGCTGCCTCAACTCATCGTGGTCCACATGGCCCTCATGGCCGTGATGCCAGAACGCGAGTTTCTCCAACAGGAAGAAGCCCAACACCCCTAGCGCGATGGCGAGACCGACTCCCTGCACCTGACTGCTGCCGGCGCTATGCAGGGCTTCGGGCAGGAGGTCCAGGAACGCAGCCCCCAGCAGCGCGCCCACGGCGAAGCTCACCAACCGCGGCAGCAGCAGGGTACGAAGTCTCGCCGGGAACAGGAGCAGCACCGAAGCCAGGAGCGCGCTCAGGAGCGCGCCCGTGAGCGTCGCCGGGATGATCCAGAGGAGCGGGTGAGCGGCCATGGGGGCGCAATTCTTGCAGAGTCCCGGTCCGCATGCCAGTACGGCTCCGGAACGCGTACAATGCGCGCCCTCCTTCGCAGCACCCGACTCCCGTGATCCGCATCGAATCCCTCACCCTGCAGCGCGGCACCAAACCGCTGTTCGAGAACGCTTCTGCGATGGTCTATGCCGGCGAGAAGGCGGGCCTGGTAGGGTCCAACGGCTCCGGCAAGTCCACCCTATTCGCCATGTTGCGCGGCAAGCTGCATGCGGACGGCGGCGAGCTCGACATCCCCTCCTCCTGGCGCGTGGCCCACGTGGCCCAGGAGACCCCGGCGGTGGAGCGCAGCGCGTTGGACTACGTGCTGGACGGCGACACGTGCCTTCGCGAGATCGAAGCGCAGCTGGCCAAGGCCCAAGCTGCCCACGACGGCCATGCGGAAGCGGAGGCCCATATCGCCTACGCGGACGCGGACGGCTACACCGCCGCCTCCCGCGCCAGCACCTTGCTGCTGGGACTCGGGTTCAGCGTGGCCGAGACCACGCAATCGGTGGCGAGTTTCTCCGGCGGCTGGCGCATGCGCCTGAACCTGGCCCAAGCGCTCATGTGCCCCTCGGATCTCTTGCTGCTGGACGAACCCACCAACCATCTCGACCTCGACGCCATCGTCTGGCTGGAAGACTGGCTGAAGCGTTATCCGGGCACGCTTTTCATCATCTCCCATGACCGGGAGTTCCTGGATGGCATCTGCGACGTGACGCTGCACCTGGAGAACCTCCAGATCAAGCGCTACACCGGCAACTACAGCGCCTTCGAGACCCGCCGCGCCGAGCAACTGGTGCTGCAGCAGGCTTCCTATGAGCGCCAGCAGCGCGAAGTGGCGCACCTGCAGAGCTTCGTGGACCGCTTCCGCTATAAAGCCAGCAAGGCTCGCCAGGCCCAGAGCCGCATCAAGATGCTGGAGAAGATGGAGAAGCTCGCGCCGGTGCACGTGAGCTCGCCCTTCAGCTTCGAGTTCCGGGAACCCCTGGCCTCCCCGAGCCCCATGCTCACCCTGGAAGAGGTGCGCTGCGGGTACCAGACGGACAAGGGTGAGAAGACAGTGCTGGGAGAGCAGAGCTTCTCGCTGCTGAACGGCCAGCGCATCGGCCTACTGGGCGCCAACGGCCAGGGCAAGTCCACGCTGGTGAAGACCCTCGCAGGCAGCTTGGCACCGCTCGCAGGCCGCGTGGGCCAGGGCAAGGGTCTCGCCATCGGCTATTTCGCCCAGCACCAGCTGGAGACACTCAGAGAAGACCGCTCGCCCCTGCAGCAGCTCGCCGCCATCGCGCCCGGGGTGCGCGAGCAGGACCTGCGCGATTTCCTGGGCTCGTTCAACTTCCGCGGTGAGATGGCGCTGGCACCGGTGGCCCCCTTCTCCGGAGGCGAGAAGGCGCGGCTCGCTCTCGCGCTCATCATCTGGCGGCGGCCGAACCTCTTGTTGCTGGACGAGCCCACCAACCACCTGGATCTGGACATGCGCGAGGCCCTCACGGTGGCCCTGGCGCAGTTCGAAGGCACGCTGATCCTGGTATCCCACGACCGGCACCTGTTGCGCGCCTGCGCCGATGAGTTCCTGCTGGTGGGCCAGGGCAAGGTCACTCCCTTCGAGGGCGACCTGGACGAATACCGCAGCTGGCTCCTGAAGAACGCGGCGGCACGCCGCGCCGGACTCAATGCCCCGGTAGAAAAAGCCGATACCGGCGGCAACCGCAAGGAACAGCGTCGGGAGGAAGCCCAGGAACGTCAGCGCCTGGCAGAGTTGCGCAAGCCTATCCAGAAGGAGATCGCGGCTCTGGAGAAACGCATGGAGAAGCTCAACAGCGAGAAGCGGCGGCTTGATGCACTATTGGCCGACGAGAACACCTATAAAGAGAGCAATAAGACCCTGCTCACAGACAGTCTGCGTCAACAGGCGGAGACCAAATCCGAACTCGAGAAGGTGGAAGCGGCATGGCTGGAGAAGCAGTCAGCCCTGGAAGCGGTGGGCTGAGGCTCACTCAATATAGATGAGGGTCGCCATGCGACCGCATTCCCCATCGCGGCGGAACGAGAAGAACCGCTCCCGATCCGCGTAAGTGCATAGCCCCCCGCCGTAGACCTGGTTCACTCCCGCTGCCTCCAGGCGGCGGCGCGCCAGTGCATAGAGGTCGCACCACCACTTGCCCGGCGCCTTGCCCGGAGTGAACGCCGCGGCAGCGTCGGCATCAAGCTGCACGAAGGCCTGACGCACCTCTTCGCCCACCTCATAGGACTCGGGCCCGATGGCCGGCCCCATCCAAGCCATGAATTCAGCGGTGCCTTTACCCATCGCGGCGATGGTGGCCTCCAGCACGCCCGCACAGAGCCCGCGCCAACCTGCGTGGGTGGCCGCCACCCTTGTCCCGGCTCGATCGCAGAAGAGCACCGGCAGACAGTCGGCAGTCATGACAGCACAAGCGAGCCCTGGCTTGGATGCCACTGCTGCATCGGCTGGCTCCTCTACCTGCGCGCCGGTGAGACGGGCGACCCGGGTACCGTGCACTTGCTTCAACCAGGCGGGTTCCCGCTTGAGACCCAGCGTCGATACAAGCTGTCGGCGATTCTCCATCACTGCCGCAGGATCGTCCCTCACGTGATCGCCAAAGTTGAGGGAGGCGTAGGCACCTTTGCTCACGCCACCGAAGCGCGTGGTGCTGACTGCCCGCACCCGTGCGGGCGCGGGCCACTCCGGCACGATCCAATCAGCGGGCATGGACCGTATCGTCCTTGAGGGCGGCGACGAGGGCCTGCATATCGGCAGGCAGCGGCGCTTCCCAGTGCAGCGCTTCGCCGCTCACGGGATGGACGAGACCGAGCCGTCGCGCGTGCAATGCCTGGCGGCGGAATCCCTGCAGCGTATCCTTGAGACGCGGCGTGGCGGCCGGCGGCAGCGCGAGGCGCCGGCCGTATACCGGATCGCCGACGATGGGATAGCGGATGTGGGCGAGATGCACACGTATCTGGTGGGTGCGTCCCGTCTCCAGTTGCACCGCCACCTGGGTGTGCGCCCGGAAGCGCTCCAGCACCCGGTAGTGGGTGATCGCTTCGCGACCACCCTCGCGCACGCTCATGCGCAGCCGGTCGGTGGCGTGGCGCGCCAGAGGCGCATCCACGGTCCCGCCCCCGGTCATCACGCCGTTCACGACCGCCGTGTACTCGCGCTCGAATTCGCGGGCCTGCAGCGCCGCCACGAGCCGGGTGTGGGCTTCCAGGGTCCGGGCCACCGCCAGCAGCCCCGAAGTATCCTTGTCGAGACGGTGCACCAGCCCGCAGCGTGGGATGTTGAGGAGCTCAGGGGCGTGATACAGCAGCGCGTTCTGCAGGGTACCGGCGCGGTTGCCGGCCCCCGGATGCACCACCAGCCCCGACGGCTTGTTGACGACGATGAGCGCCGCATCCTCATAGGCGATGTCGAGGGGCAAGGCCTCGGGCTCGATCCCGGTGAGCGGGACCTCTGTCACCTCCAGCCGAACCTTTTGCCCGCTCATCACCGGATCCCGGGGCCTAGCGGGTCGCGCGTCCAGGAACGCATGCCCCTCCTTGATCCACTGCGTGAGGCGGCTGCGGGAATACTCCGGGAAGAGCCGGGCGAGCGCCTGGTCGAAGCGCTGGCCGGCGAGCTCCATGGGGACCTCGGATTCGCGGACGTCGTGCGGGGGCTTTTTTGCCGGGGCTTGGCTCATGATTTCCACAGTTTAAGTTATACTGCCCGGGCCTGCTGGCCCCGAACCCTTTAGCTTCCCAGAACCGGACCCCATGCACCGCCTACGCCTGACCCTGACCGCCTGTGCGTTGTCCACCCTGTTGCTCGCCGGTTGTGCCTCGGAGAAATCCAAGGACGAGACCCTCGCGGCCGGCCAGCTCTATCAGCAGATCCAGGCCAACATCGCCGCCGGCAACTACAAGACCGCGGCGCAGCGCCTCCAGACATTGCAGGCCCGCTTCCCCTTCGATGCCTTCGGCACCCAGGCGGAGCTGGAGCTCATCTACACCGACTACCTGAACGAAGACTACGATGGTGCCGAGGATGCGGCGGACCGCTTCATCCGTGAGCACCCGCGCGATCCGGTGGTGGATTACGCCTATTACATGAAGGGCGTGGCTTACTTCGACAACGACGTGTCGATGCTGCAGAAGTGGATCAAGAAGGACAACTTCCAGCGCGACCCCACCAATTCCCAGAAGTCCTTCGAAGCTTTCCGCACCCTGCTGGAGCGGTATCCGGACAGCCGTTATGCGCCCGATGCCCGTCAGCGCATGGTGTTCCTGCGCAACCGTCTCGCGGACTTCGATTGGATCGTGGCGGACTGGTACGTGCGCCGCGGCGCCTGGATCTCAGCCCTGCAGCGCGCCTACAGCATCGTGCAGCGTTATCCCGAGACCCCGCGGGTGAAAGATGCGCTGCAGATCATGGTGACGGCCTACAACAACCTGGGGATGACGGAACTGGCAGCGGATTCCCAGAAGGTGCTGGAAGCCAACTTCCCCGGCACGAGTCCGGTGTATATACCACGCGGCCCGGTCTGAACCGTTGTGCTAGACCGGTTTGTAGCCTGACGTGATGGGATAGCGGCGGTCGCGGGCGAAGGCCCGGCGGCTCACCCTCGGACCCGGCGGCCCCTGACGACGCTTGTACTCCGCACGCTCCACGAGCGCGACCACCCGCCTCACCGTCTCTTCCGCGAAACCCATGGCCGCGATCTCGGCCACTGACTTGTCGTCTTCGACATAAGCCGTGAGTATCGGATCCAACACCGCATAGGGCGGCAGGTTATCGGAATCCTTCTGGCCAGGCGCCAACTCCGCCGTGGGTTCCCTTTCCATGACGGCTTCGGGTATCACCGGGGACAAACCATTGCGATAATGCGCCAAACGATAAACCAAGGTCTTGGTCAGGTCTTTCAGAGGCGCATAGCCGCCGGCCATGTCGCCATAGAGGGTGGCGTAACCCACGGCCACTTCGCTCTTGTTGCCGGTGCTTAGGAGCAGTTGACCGGTCTTGTTGGAGAGCGCCATCAACTGCGTCCCGCGGATGCGCGCCTGCAGGTTCTGCTCGGTGAGGCCGGCGGTATCGCCCTGGAGCGCTTCCTGCAAGGCAGCCTTGAGGGCCTCGAAGGCGGGCTCGATGGAGATCACGTCGTAGGCGACACCCATGTGTTTGGCTTGGACGGCCGCCTCGTCGAGGCTGAGCTTGGAGGTATACCGCGAGGGCAGCATCACGGCGTGCACATTGGCCGCGCCCAGGGCGTCCACCGCCAGCGCCAAGGTGAGCGCGGAATCGATACCACCGGAGAGGCCGAGCAAGGCGCCCTTGAAGCCGTTCTTGGCGGCGTAGTCCCGGAGTCCCAGGACGATGGCGCGATAGACGCTCTCCTCCTCGCTCGCATCCACGTGCACTGCCGCCTGCAGGGCCCGGGCCTTGCCGTCCTGCAGCAGGAAATCCACGGGATAGAGCCCGGTCTCGCAAGCCGGCGCGCGTGCCGCCACGGAACCGTCGGCGTTCATGGCGAACGATCCACCTTCGAACACCAGGTCGTCTTGGCCACCCACGTGATTCACATAGACGATGGGTACGCCTGCTTCATTCACCCGGCGCTTGAGTTCGGTCTCGCGTTCCAGTTGTTTGCCGATGTTGAAGGGCGAGGCATTGGGAGCCACGATGATGCGGGCTCCGGCCTCGGCGGCGCGCTTGGCAGGCGCTGTGTGCCAGACATCCTCACAGACGTTGAGGCCCACAGCGAAGCCGGCCACGTCGATGAGCGTGGGTGTTCCGCCCGCACTGAAGTAGCGCTTCTCGTCGAAGACGCCGTAGTTGGGGAGCTCGCTCTTGCGGTAGATGGCCTGCACGCGCCCCGCACCGATGACGGCGCCCACGTTGTAGAGACATCCGTCTTCATGGAACGGGTAGCCCACCACTGCAGTGATACCGCGGATGCCGGCCGTGAGCTCGGTGACGCCCGCCTCCACGGCACGGCGGAAATCGGCCCGGAATAGCAGGTCCTCGGGGGTATAGCCGCTCACGGCGAGTTCGGGGAATACTACGAGCTGGGCCTTCAGGCGCTCACGGCTCTCGTCGCAGGCGGCCAGGATCTTGCGCACATTGCCCGGCACGTCCCCCACGAGGAGGTTGAGCTGGGCCATGACGATGCGCAAGGCAGCGCTCATGGGATCAGGATCGGATGGACGGGCGGCGCTGTGATCTAGCGACGGCCACGACCCTTCTTCTTGGCCGCCCTCTTCTTGGGTTTGGCGGCTTTGCGTTTCGGCTTGGCAGCAGACTTCTTCTTGGAAGCCTTCTTGCCCTTGCCGCCCTTCATGAGCGTGGCCATGGTGCTGCCGAGCTCCGCCGGGGAATGCGTCGTCTTCACACCGGCCTTCTCCAGGGCGGCGAACTTGGCCTGAGCGGTGCCTGCGCCGCCGGAGACGATAGCGCCCGCATGACCCATACGCTTGCCCGGGGGCGCGGTGACGCCGGCGATGTAGGCCACCACCGGCTTGCTGACATGGTGCTTGATGTACTCGGCCGCGGCTTCCTCGTCGGTGCCGCCGATCTCGCCCACCATGATGATGCCCTGGGTCTCAGGATCGCTCTCGAAGCGCTTGATGACGTCGATGAAGTTCATCCCGTGCACCGGGTCACCGCCGATGCCCACGCACGTGGACTGGCCGAGCCCCAGGTTGGTGGTCTGGAACACGGCTTCGTAGGTGAGCGTGCCGGAGCGGGACACGATGCCGATCTTGCCACGCTTGTGGATATGTCCCGGCATGATGCCGATCTTGCACTCGCCCGGGGTGATGATACCCGGGCAGTTGGGACCTATGAGCACGCAGTCCTTGTCCTTGATGGCGGCCTTGACTTTCACCATGTCGGTGACCGGGATGCCCTCGGTGATGCACACAATCACCTTGATGCCGGCATCGGCAGCCTCGAGGATGGCATCGGCGGCGAAGGCGGCCGGCACATAGATCATGCTGGCTTCGGCGCCGGTCTGCTTGACCGCGTCGTGCACGGTGTTGAACACCGGGCGGTCCAGATGCTTGTCGCCGCCGCGACCGGGGGTCACGCCACCCACCAGCTTGGTGCCGTAGGCGATGGCCTGTTCGGAATGGAACGTGCCTTGTTTGCCTGTGAAGCCTTGGCAGATCACGCGGGTTTTCTTGTTGACCAGGATGCTCATGTCGGGGCCCTTAGGGATTACTTGATGGACGCGACGACTTTCTTGGCCGCGTCGGTGAGGTCGTTGGCGGGGATGATGGCGAGACCGCTCTTGGCGAGCAGCGCCTTGCCCTGGTCCACGTTGGTGCCCTCGAGGCGCACCACCACCGGCACCTGCACGCCCACGCCCTTGACCGCGTTGATGATGCCCTCCGCGATCAGGTCGCAGCGCACGATGCCGCCGAAGATGTTCACCAGTACCGCCTTCACCGCCTTGTTGGAGAGGATCAGGTTGAAGGCAGCGGTCACCCGCTCGGTGGTAGCCCCGCCGCCCACATCCAGGAAGTTGGCCGGGGTACCGCCGTGCAGCTTGATGATATCCATGGTGGCCATGGCGAGACCCGCGCCGTTCACCATGCAGGCGATGTTGCCGTCCAGGGACACGTAGTTGAGGTCGTGCTCGCGGGCCGTGCTCTCGCGCTCGTCTTCCTGGCTCTTGTCGCGCATCTCGGCGAGCTTGGGGTGACGGTAGAGCGCGTTGTCATCGAGGTTCAGCTTGGCATCGAGAGCCAGCACGCGGCCGTCGGTGGTGACGATCAGCGGGTTCACCTCGACGAGGCTGGCATCCTGTTCCATGAAGAGCTTGTACAGCCCCTCGACGATCTTGCTGAAGGTCGCCATCTGGTCCTTCTGGGTGATGCCGAGCCCGAAGGCCAGCTCGCGGACCTGATTGGGCTGCACACCGGTAGCCGGGTGCACCCATACCCGGAAGATCTTCTCCGGAGTCTTGGCGGCCACTTCCTCGATGTCCATGCCGCCGGCGGCGGAAGCCATGAACACGAGCTGCTCCCGGCTGCGGTCCACGAGCACCGACAGATAGAGCTCGCGCGCGATGTCGGAGCCGGCTTCCACGATGAGCGCGTTGATGGGCAAGCCCTCGGGGCCGGTCTGGTGGGTATGCAGGCGCTTGCCCAACATGCCCTCCGCGGCAGCGCGCACTTCGTCGCTGGAGCGGCACAGCTTCACGCCGCCCGCCTTGCCGCGTCCGCCGGCGTGCACCTGGGCTTTCACCACCCACAGGCTGCCGCCCAGGGATTGGGCCGCGGCCGTGGCCTCGGCAGCGCTCCGGGCGGGCATACCGCGGGGGACCGGAATGCCGTATTCTGCAAACAGTTGTTTTGCCTGGTATTCGTGCAGGTTCATGCTGGCTCGGGAGCTGTTGGGATGGCTGGGGGGCGGTATTTTGAAGCAAAGCACCCGCATACGCAAAGGCAGGACTTGAGCAATGAGCACCGTCGGTAACACCGCATTGCCCGCCGAGACGGAGCTGCCGCAATCGGCCGCGCTCGGCTGGCGCCTGCTCAACATCGTCAACCTCTTCCGCATGGTGGTCGGCGGACTCGTGGTGGCATTGTTCTTCAGCGACCGGACTCCGCGCCTTCTGGGCGATGTGTTCCCGGACCTGTTCCTCTGGACCGGGATCATGTACGCGAGCTTCGGCGCGCTGGCGAGCTTCACGGTTCGGGCGCAGCGCCCGAGGCTCGAGCTGCAGATCTACAGCCAGCTCGCCGGCGACATCGTGGCCGTGACGCTCCTCATGCACGCCAGTGGTGGCGCCGCGAGCGGCCTGGGCAGCCTGCTGTTCATCACCATCGCCATCAACAGCGTGCTACTGACCCGCCGCATGAGCATCGCCTTCGCCGCCATCGCGACGCTCGCCGTGCTGGGCGAACAGACGCTCGCGATCGTCTACAGCACCGCAGAACAGACCGGCTACACCCAGGCGGGCATCATCGGCATGATCCTGTTCGTGGCTGCCTTGAGCGGCCATTTCGTGGGTCATCGCCTGCGGGAGAGTGAAGCGCTCGCCGAGCAGCGCGGCCTCGATCTCGCCAACCTCTCGGAGATCAACGACTACGTCATCCAGCACATGCGCAGCGGCGTGCTGGTGGTGGACGAAGCCGACGGCATACGCATGCTGAACGGTGCTGCCGCCGAGGCGCTGGGGCTGGACAAGGATGGGCGCGCCTCCCTGAATGAAGTCGCGCCACGGCTCAAGGGTGAACTGCACGCCTGGCGCCGTGGCGATGCACGCCGGCCCTCGGCCATCGTCTCCCCCCAGGGGCGGCCGCTGGTCCCGCATTTCACCAGCCTGGCGCGCAACCGTGCCGGTGGTGCGCTCATCTTCCTGGAAGATGCGAGCGCGGTGGCGGAGCAGGTGCGGCAGACGAAGCTCGCGACGCTCGGCCGGCTCACCGCCAGCATCGCCCATGAGATCCGCAACCCGCTCTCCGCCGTGAGTCACGCCAACCAGCTCCTGGCCGAGTCCCCAAAAGTGGAAGGACAAGACAAACGCCTGACGGAGATCATCACCGAACATGCCAAACGCATGGAACGTATCGTCGAGAACATCATGCAGCTCTCGCGCCGCGACAATACCCGCGCCGAGGAACTCGACATGGCGGGCTGGATCAAGGACTTCATCGACGAGTTCCGCGACCGGCATGGCCTCGGAGCCGAGACTTTGGATCTGCGGGTGGAATCGGACACCATGCCGCGTCTGCGCATGGACCCGACCCA
>DASSIS010000123.1:0-11119 GCA_035691665.1 Gammaproteobacteria bacterium
ATGTCGCCAACTTCATCCGGGCTTTCCAGGACTGAGCATCCTGACCATGTTGTGATCGGACGGGCGGCTTCGGCCGCCCGTCTTTTTCATGAGCAATAAAAAAGCCGGCTGCAAGCCGGCTTTTTCTCAAGACTGAATGGAGGGCGTCTTAGGCCTTCATGGCCTTGATGTGGGCGTTGAGGCGGCTCTTGTGGCGAGCGGCCTTGTTACGGTGCAGCAGGCCCTTGTTGGCCATACGGTCGATGACCGGCACCGCTTCCTTGTAGGCGGCCTCGGCCTCAGCCTTCTTGCCTTCGCCGATCAGCTTCACGACCTTGCGGACGTAGCTGCGCGCCATGGAACGCATGGCGGCGTTGTGGTCGCGGTGCGCATCCGCCTGACGGGCGCGCTTCTTAGCTTGCTTAGTATTGGCCAAAGTCGACTCCTGGACTCGTATGCGGCCGGGCTGCCCCGGAAAGGGTGCGTACTATACGGATTCCGGGCGATTTTCGCAACGAAAAGGGCCCCTAACCCGCTGCCGGAGCTGGTTTTTCGGAGCTGCCGCGATGGTCGGGCAGCCGGAAGGCCGGTATCATGGCGGCCATAAGACGCCCTGTTTCCCAGGACCCCCAAGGCCCATGTCCCGCGCGTTGTTCAAGGCCACCTCTCTGGTCGGGGGCATGACCCTGGTCTCCCGCATCCTGGGCTTCGCCCGGGACATGATGCTGGCCCGGTATTTCGGGGCCGGCATGGTCATGGATGCCTTCACCCAGGCCTTCAAGATCCCCAATTTCGGGCGCCGCACCTTCGGCGAGGGGGCCTTCTCGCTCGCCTTCGTGCCGGTGCTTTCGGAGTACAAGGCCACCCGCAGCCAGGAGGAGGTGAAGCTGCTCACGGACCGGGTGGCCGGGAGCCTGGCGCTGGTACTGTTCGGGGTGACGCTGGTGGGCGTCATCGGGGCGCCGGTGGTGATGTGGATCTTCGCGCCGGGCTTCAGCAACGACCCGGACAAGTACGCGCTCGCGGTGCGCATGCTGCGGGTGACCTTCCCGTACCTGATGTTCATCTCGCTCACGGCCATGGCCGGGGGCATCCTCAACACCTACAGCCGCTTCTGGGTGCCGGCCTTCACGCCAGTGCTGCTCAACGTCACCATGATCCTGGCGATCATCTACCTGGCGCCACACCTCCAGGAGCCAGGCATGGCGCTGGCCTGGGGCGTGTTCATCGCCGGCGTGATCCAGCTCGGCTTCCAGCTGCCGTTCCTGGCCCAGATCAAGCTCCTGCCGCGGCCGCGCCTGGGGGAGACCCACGAAGCGGTGACCCGCATCATGAAGCTGATGCTGCCCGCCGTGTTCGGTTCCTCGGTGCAGCAGGTGAACCTGGTGGTGGACTCCATCATCGCCTCGTTCCTGGCCACGGGCAGCGTGAGCTGGCTCTACTACGCGGACCGGATGCTGGAGTTCCCGCTCGGGGTGTTCTCCATCGCCCTCGGCACCGTGATCCTGCCCAACCTGGCGCAGCACTACGCGCTCAAGAACTCCCTGGGGTTCTCGGCGACGCTGGATTGGGCGCTCCGGCTCACGGTGGTGGTGGTGCTGCCGGCGGCCATGGGCATGCTCGTGTTCTCGGGGCCGCTGCTCGCCACGCTTTTCGACTACGGCAAGTTCGACGCCCATGACACGACCATGGCCACCTGGGCGCTCACCACCTATTCCAGCGGCCTCTTGAGCTTCACCCTGGTGAAAGTGCTGGTGCCGGGCTTCTACTCGCGCCACGACAGCCGGACGCCGGTGCGCATCGGGGTGATGGCGGTGCTGGCCAACTTCGTGCTGAACATGCTGATCACCGTGCCCTGGGCACGGGCCGGTTATATGGCGCCGCACGCGGGCATCGCGCTCTCCACTTCCCTCGCGGCCTTCCTCAACGCCTGGCTCCTGTACCGGGAGCTGCGCAAGACAGGTGTCTATGCCCCCACCCGGGGCTGGAGCAGGCTGCTCTTGCGGGTGATGGCGGCGAACCTCGTCATGGGGGCGGTGCTCTACTTCGGCGCCGGCGACCTCGCCAGCTGGATGGCCCAGAGCGCCTGGCACCGCATCGCGCACCTCGCCGTCTGGATACTGGGGGCCATGGCGATCTATTTCGGCACGCTGTTCCTGGCGGGCTTCCGCCTCGGCGATCTCAGGGTCAAGGGCACGCATCTGCCCAGCGGCGCGACCCCGGTCTAAGCCATGGAGCTCATCCGGGGACTGGAGAGCCTTAAACCCCGCCACCGGGGTTCGGTGGCGAGCATCGGCAACTTCGACGGAGTGCATCTCGGGCACCTGGCGGTGTTGAAGCAGCTCACGGCCAAGGCGCGGGAGCTTAAGTGCCCGGCCACGGTGATCATCTTCGAACCCATGCCGCTGGAGTATTTCTCCCGGGGCCAGCCCCCGGCGCGGCTCACCCGCTTCGGGGAGAAGTGGCAGCTCCTGGCGGAGGCCGGGGTGGAGCGGCTCCTGTGCTTGCGCTTCGACCGCAGGCTCGCGGAGATGCCGGCGGAGGGGTTCATCGAGCGGGTGCTGGTGGCGGGCCTGGGGGTGCGTTACCTCGCGGTGGGTGACGACTTCCGCTTCGGCAAGGGCCGGCTCGGGAACTACGGATTGCTGAAGCAGGCGGGCGCGGCCCACGGCTTCGAGGTGACGGACAGCGCGAGCCTGATATTGGACGGGGAGCGGGTGAGCAGCACCCGCATCCGCTCACTCCTCATGGAAGGGGACATGCCGGGGGCGGCGCGGCTGCTCGGCAGGCCCTACAGCCTGAGCGGCCGGGTGATGCACGGCGAGCGGCTGGGCCGCAAGCTCGGCTTCCCGACCGCGAACCTGGCGTTGCGCCGCAAACTCGCGCCGGTGGGCGGCATCTTCGCGGCGCGGGTGCAGGGCCTCGGAGCGCAGGCGAAGGACGCGGCGGCCTACGTGGGTGTGCGACCGGCGCTCGGCGGCACCGAACCCGTGCTCGAGACCCATCTCATGGATTTCTCCGGCGACCTCTATGGCCGGAAGCTCACGGTGGAACTGCTGGTGCGCCTGCGGGAGGACCGGCACTTTGATAGTCTGGACGCCTTGAGCGCCCAGATGCAGCGAGACGTGCGAGCCGCCGCTGGCTGGCTCGCGGAACACAGGACCTGAAAGCAAGACGAATGGACAAGAAAACCGACAACGGCGTCGACTACAAGAGCACCCTCAACCTCCCGCGCACCGACTTCCCCATGAAGGCGAACCTGCCGGGGCGGGAGCCGGAGTGGCTGAAGAAATGGGCCGACGAGGACCTCTACGGCCGCATCCGGAAGGAGCGGGCCGGCAAGCCCCGCTACATCCTGCAGGACGGGCCGCCCTACGCAAACGGCGACATCCACATCGGCCACGCGGTGAACAAGGTCCTGAAGGACATCGTGGTGAAGTCCCGTTCGCTTGAGGGGATGGACGCTCCTTATATACCGGGTTGGGACTGCCATGGGCTCCCCATCGAGCTCATGGTGGAGAAGAAGGTGGGCAAGGCGGGCCAGAAGGTGGACGCCAAGGCCTTCCGCGCCGCCTGCCGCGACTACGCCCGGGAACAGGTCTCGCGCCAGCGGGAGGACTTCAAGCGCCTCGGCATCCTGGGGGATTGGGACCGGCCCTATCTCACCATGGATTTCGCCTACGAGGGCAACCAGCTCCGGGCGCTCTCGGAAGTCATCAAGCGCGGACACCTATATAAAGGATTGAAGCCGGTCTATTGGTGCCTGGATTGCGGCTCGGCCCTGGCCGAAGCGGAAGTGGAATACGAGGACAAGACCTCCCCCTCGGTGGACGTGCGCTACCGGGCGGTGGACGGGGCCGACCTCCTGAAGCGCATCCCCGGCGCCGGCGGCAAGGGGCCTGTATCCCTCGCCATCTGGACCACCACCACCTGGACGCTGCCGGCGAGCCAGGCGGTGGCCCTGAACGCCGAGATCGACTACGCCCTGGTGGAGTTGGACGCGGGCGCCGGCACCGAGCGGGCGCTGCTGGCCAAACAACTCGTCGAGACCCTGATGAAGGGCTGGGGCATCGCCTCTTTCCGCATCGTGGGTGAGGTGAAGGGCAAGGCTCTCGAAGGGGTGAAGCTGAAGCACCCCTTCTATGACCGCGAGGTGCCGGTGGTGCTGGGCGAACACGTGACCCTGGACGCGGGCACGGGCGCGGTGCACACGGCCCCGGGCCATGGCCAGGAAGACTTCGCGCTGGGGGTGCAGTACGGGCTGCCTATCGACAACCCGGTGGACGGCAACGGAGTGTATCTCCCCAAGACACCGCTCTTCGGCGGCGAGCACATCTACAAGGCCAACGACCACATCGTGCAGGTGCTGAAGGACCACGGGGCGCTGCTGCACTACGCCCATTACCGGCATAGCTATCCCCACTGCTGGCGCCACAAGACACCGGTGATCTTCAGGGCCACCCCCCAGTGGTTCATCAGCATGGACCAGAAGGGCCTGCGCGCCGCGGCCATGGGGGACATCCAGAAGGTGCAATGGATGCCGGACTGGGGTCAGAACCGCATCGAGGCCATGGTGGCCAACCGGCCGGACTGGTGCATCTCGCGCCAGCGGACCTGGGGTGTGCCCATCGCGCTCTTCGTGCACAAGGAGACGGGTGAGCTGCATCCGCGCACCGCGGAGCTCCTGGAGCAGGCCGCGCAGCGGGTGGAGCAGCAGGGCGTCGATGCCTGGTTCGACCTGGAGCCGAAGGAGCTCCTGGGTGACGAGGCCGTTCACTACGACAAGGTGCGGGACATCCTGGACGTATGGTTCGACTCCGGCGTGGTGCATTACTGCGTGGGCGAGAAGCGCCTGGGGCTTGGCGCCCAGGCGAGCGCCGACCTCTATCTCGAAGGCTCGGACCAGCATCGCGGCTGGTTCCAGTCCTCGCTGCTCACCTCCGTGGCCATCCGCGGCAAGGCGCCCTACAAGGCGGTGCTCACCCACGGGTTCACCGTGGACGAGCAGGGCCGCAAGATGTCGAAATCCCTGGGCAACACCGTGGTGCCCCAGAAGGTGATCGGCAGCCTCGGTGCCGACGTGCTGCGCCTGTGGGTGGCGGCGACGGACTACAGCGGCGAACTCGCCATCTCCGACAACATCCTGAAGCACATGGCGGAAGCCTACCGGAAGATGCGCAACACCACGCGCTATCTCCTGGCGAACCTCTACGACTTCGATCCGGCGCAGCATGCTCTGCCGGCGGACAAGATGCTGGAACTGGACCGCTGGCTCCTGGCCCGGGCCGCGGAAGTGCAGACGGAGGTGCTGGAGGCCTACCGCAGCTACCAGTTCCACCTCATCTACCAGAAGGTCTACGGCTTCTGCGTGCTGGACCTGTCGAGCTTCTACCTGGACGTGATCAAGGACCGGGAATACACCACCCGGGCCGACAGCACGGCGCGCCGTTCCTGCCAGACGGCCATGTACCACGTGGCGGAAGCCATGGTGCGCTGGCTGGCGCCGATCCTGAGCTTCACGGCGGAGGAGACCTGGCACTACCTGCCGGGCAAGCGCGAGGCTTCGGTGTTCCTGGCCACCTGGCATAAGCTCCCCGCAGCCGGGAAGGTGGACATGCGCCGCTGGCAGCGGGTGCTGGCGGTGCGGGAAGCGGTTCGTAAGGAACTGGAGAAGCTGCGGGTGGCCGGAGCCATCGGCTCTTCTCTGGACGCGGAGGTGGACCTCTACTGCGAGCCGGAGCTAATGCAGGCGCTCGGGTCGCTCGGCGATGAGCTGCGCTTCGCGCTGCTCACCTCTTATGCGCGGGTGCACGGGGACGAGCCGCGGCCCAAGGACGCGGTGGCGGGCGAGGAGGCAGCGGGGCTCTGGCTCAAGGTGCAGGCCTCGAAGCACCTGAAATGCGTGCGCTGCTGGCACCACCGGGAGGATGTGGGCGCCGACAAGAAGCATCCGGAGCTTTGCTCCCGGTGTGTGACGAACGTGGATGGCCCCGGCGAGACACGGAGATTTGCCTAAGATGAAGAACATGACTCTTTCCGGGAAATCCGACTGGCTATGGCTCGTGGCCGCGGTCATCGTGGTGGACCAGCTCTCCAAGATCTACATCGCCACGCACATGTATCTCTTCGAGATCATCACCGTGCTGCCGGTGTTCAACATCGCACTGCTGCACAACACCGGCGCCGCCTTCAGCATGCTGGCCGGCGCCGCGGGCTGGCAGCGCTGGTTCTTCATCGCCCTGGCGCTCGTGATCACGGCGGCCATCGTGACCTGGCTCTTGCGCATGCCGGAGAAGGGCGATCGCTGGGTGGCGGCCGGACTCTCGCTGGTGGCGGGCGGGGCGGTGGGCAATGCGCTCGACCGCGTGACCCATGGCTACGTGATCGACTTCCTGCAGTTCCACTGGCAGGGCTGGTTCTTCCCGGCCTTCAACGTGGCGGACTCCTGCATCACCGTGGGCGCCATCCTGCTGATCCTGGACGGGCTGTTCCTGCAGAAACGGCCCAAGGCGTAAAATGGTTCAGATGGATATCCTTCTCGCCAATCCACGGGGGTGAGGCCGGCGTCTTAGCGCGAGCACGGCTCGCGCCCGGCCGAACGACCAGACAGGGATGTCTGGGCTGGTCATACTTCAGGGACGGGCATACCTTACGGAATATGATGGACATACTTTTAGCCAATCCACGGGGTTTCTGCGCCGGTGTCGACCGCGCCATCGAGATAGTGGAGCGCGCCCTCGAGATCTACGGTGCGCCCATCTACGTGCGCCACGAGGTGGTGCACAACCGCTTCGTGGTGGACCGGCTGCGGGGCCTGGGCGCGGTGTTCGTGGACGAGCTGCACCAGGTGCCGGACGGAGCCATCGTGATCTTCAGCGCCCACGGCGTCTCCAAGGCCGTGGTGGCGGAGGCGGAGCAACGGGATCTTCGGGTGTTCGACGCCACCTGTCCGCTGGTGACCAAGGTGCACATGGAGGTGAGCCGCTACGGCCGCGATGGGCTCGATGTGGTGCTCATCGGCCACGCGGGGCACCCGGAAGTTGAGGGCACCATGGGCCAGTTCGACACGGGTTTCGGCGGCAGCATCCATCTGGTGGAGACGCCGGCCGACGTGGAGGTACTCAAGGTCCGCGACCCGGAGCGGGTGGCCTTCGTGACCCAGACCACGCTCTCCATGGACGACACGGCGCGGGTGATCGATGCCCTGCGCATGCGTTTCCCCAAGGTGCATGGGCCCCGCAAGGACGACATCTGCTACGCCACCCAGAACCGGCAGGACGCCATCAAGAAGCTGGCACGCCAGTGCCAGGTGATGCTGGTGGTGGGCTCGCGCAACAGCTCCAATTCCAACCGGCTGCGGGAGATCGCGCAGGGGGAGGGGGCCGTCTCCTACCTCATCGATGGGCCCGAGGACTTGAAGCGCGAGTGGTTCACGTCGGCCCAGGCCGTGGGCGTGACCGCCGGGGCCTCGGCACCGGAGGTGCTGGTGCAGCGGGTGGTGGCCCAGCTCAAGGACTGGGGCGGCAAGGCCGTGAACGAGACCCAGGGCATCCCCGAGAACGTGGAATTCGCCCTGCCCAAGGTGCTGAGACCCGCCAGCCGGGCCTGAATATGCGCCCCGCCATGCGGGGCGGACGTCGGTCCCGCGCCACGGCAGGGGCCGGCCTGGACCTACAAGGACCCGCGGCGGCTTTTCCCGAGATTAAGTCGCTTTTTCTATATACTTCCGTCCAGACCAAGAACAAACCCGGGGTCATACGGGCATGACGCGCAAGCAAGACGTCATCGTGGTGGGTGCGGGCGTGGTGGGGCTGTTGTCGGCCCACGAACTGGCCCGGGCGGGTTTCGCCGTGACCCTCGTGGAACGCGGGCTCACCGGGCGCGAAGCCTCGCGTGCCGCCGCTGGCATCCTCTCCACGCTCTTCCCCTGGCGCTCACCGCGCCCCCTGGCCTTGCTCTCCCGCTGGAGCCAGTCTTCCTACGCCATGCTGGCGGACGACGTGCGCCGCGCCAGCGGTATCGACCCCGAATGGACCCCGAGCGGGCTGCTGTGCTTCGACATGGGCGAGCGCGAGGGCGCGCAGCAGTGGGCTTCCACCACCGGGCGGGCCATCGATTTCCTGGACGCGGCCGAGGTCAGGCGCCAAGAACCGGCGCTAGCGGAAGCCGCGCGGCCGGCGATCTTCCTGCCGGGCATCGCCCACCTGCATGTCTCCCGCTTCCTGCGCGCGCTGCGCGAGGCGCTGCTGAACGAGGGCATCCCCATCAAGGAGGAGACCGCGGTCACCGGCCTCCTGGAGAGCGGCGGCACCGTGAAAGGCGTTCGTACCGAGGCCGGGGAGATGCACGCCGACCACGTGGTGATCGCCGCCGGCGCCTGGAGCAGCGGCCTCGCCAAGATGCTGGACATCAAGCTGGCGGTGGAGCCGGTGCGTGGTCAGATCATCCAGTTCCGCGGTCCGCCGGGCTTGCTCGGGCGCGTGCTCTGCGAGGGGGACCATTACCTCTTGGCACGGCGCAGCGGCGACATCGTGGTGGGCAGCACCCGCGAGCACGTGGGTTTCGACAAGGACATCACCCCCGAGGCGCGGGCTGAGCTCACGCAGGTGGCCTCGCGACTCCTGCCGGTGCTGAAGGGTGCCGCGCCGATACGACAGTGGAGCGGGCTGCGCCCCGGCTCGCCGGAGGGCATCCCCTTCATCGGGCCGCATGCCCGCATCAAAGGACTCTGGTTCAACACCGGTCACTACGCCAATGGCGTGACCCTCGCCCCGGGCTCGGCGCGGCTGCTGGCGGACCTCATGGCGGGACGCCACCCGATCCTGGATCCGGAACCCTACCGCCCTCGCTGAAATAGCGGCTCTCGTGGACAGTGTCGGTTTTTTGAGCATATAATTTTTACTTAATCTGTCCGGAAGCCGAGCCTTGAGCCTACATCGCCACACCCCGCTGAGCGGCCCCGCCCTCGCGGCACACCTCGAGAACCACGGCGTGATCCCCACCGCCCAGCGGCTGGAGATCGCGGAAGTGCTGTTCCGTCGTCCGCAACACCTGTCGGCAGAGCAGATCATGACCGCCGTGAACAAGGGCGAGCCCGCCAAGGTCTCCAAGGCCACGGTCTACAACACCCTGAAGCTCTTCGCCGCGAAGGGCCTGCTCAAGGAAGTGATCGTGGACCGGGAACGGGTCTTCTACGACTCCACCACGGGCTCGCACCACCACATCTACAACGTGGACAGCGGCGAGCTGCAGGACATCCCCGCCCACGCGGTGGAGTTCGCGCGCCTGCCGGAGCTGCCGGACGGGCTGCAGTCCGATGGGGTCGAGGTCATCATGCGGGTGCGCCGGCGCCCGGGCTGAGTGGCGGCCTGCGGGCGCCATCCTTTATACTGCGCGGCCTTGCACTTGATTTAAATGCGGATGTCGCCAGGGGCGAGGCCGGTGCTGCATCGAGATGCCAGTGGTATCTCGATCCGACCGAGCGCCGTCACAGGACGTGACGGCTGGGAAGGGTAAAGGTACCGGTTATGCGCCATGGATGGCAGCCACATGGCCAAAAGAAATACATGCCGGCGTAGCTCAGTTGGTAGAGCAACGCATTCGTAATGCGTGGGTCGGGGGTTCGATTCCCTCTGCCGGCACCATATTTTCTAGTTCTTATTTATACCCGATTGATAACCATCTTTGGTGGGCCAGCCAGCCCACACATCCTGGGCGGTCGCTTGGGCCGATGCGAGCTGTGTGCGCGCTGAAGACATGGCCAAAGCCCCAGCCGGCACCACTTTCAGCCAGCGAAAATTCACTCACTGAGATCACGACTACGCTATGACTGTACACAAGGCCCAGGGCAGCACCGTAGACCGAGCCCACGTGGTAGCGGCGGAGCAGGGAATAGCTTCACGGGAATGGGCTTATGTGGCTGGCAGCCGGCACAGGGAAAATATTCATATACATGCTGATAGGGCGACGCTACGGGAGTTAGCACCCGCCTGGTCAAAATCGCGGCAGAAGGATGTGACTTTAGATTATCATCTGGAGACCACGAAGCACATCGATTCGGCAAAGACCAGGGAGTGGTTTAATGAACGGGGCGGCAAGGGTTCTTAAAGGGACAACGACCGTATTGGCTGTGGCATTGTTTGTAGCCGTTTCGGGCTGTACGAAAAAACCGGATGTCGCATCCTCTCGTACCCTTGCAATCAAAACCGAAACTGATCCTGCAGCTCTTGCCCAGTTACGCAATGCGGCCGAACAGGGAAACGCCGTCGCGCAGACTAACTTGGGTGTGCTGTACGCCACCGGTAAAGGCGTACCGCAGGATTACTCTAAAGCTGCCGAGTGGTATCGCAATTCTGCCGATCAAGGCTATGCAGGCGGTCAGAGTAATCTTGGGGGTGCGTACCTGCTTGGCGAAGGTGTGCCGCAGGACTACACCGAAGCCCGAAAGTGGTTTCGTAAGGCCGCCGATCAAGGCGATGTAAATGGCGAGAACAATCTCGGGACCATTTATTACCGAGCTGAAGGTGTACCTCAGGACTATTCCGAAGCCCTGAAGTGGTTTAGCAAGGGCGCGTCACAAAATGACGCCGCTTCTCAAGATAACTTGGGCGGCATGTACTACGATGGCCACGCGGTGCCGCAGGATTACTCTAAAGCTGCCGAGTTGTATCGCAAGGCCGCGGATCAAGGCTATGTACACGCCCAAAACCGTCTTGGGCTAATGTACGAAGATGGTCAAGGTGTGCCGCAGGACTACACCGAAGCCCGAAAATGGATTGGGAAAGCAGCCGATCAAGGCTATGCGGTAAGCCAGCACAATCTTGGAAACATGTACTACCTCGGCTTAGGCGTGCAGAAGGACTACCCAAAGGCTGTCGAGTGGTTTAAGAAGGCTGCCGAACAGGGAGACGCCGACTCGCAATTAACGTTGGGTGGGTTATATGCAAACGGCATAGGTCTGCCTCAAGACTCAGTTGCGGCAGCAAAATGGCTAATTCTTGCCAAAGCCGGCGGAGGTGAAGGCGCTACAGAGTCGCTTTCCGAGATTGAGAAACAAATGTCTCCCGCTCAAATCGGTGAGGCCCAGCATTTAGCGAAGGAATGGTGGGCTCAGCATCAACAGCGTTAATGCAGATGTTCT
>DASSIS010000124.1:0-31167 GCA_035691665.1 Gammaproteobacteria bacterium
GAACACCGGGGAGCCGGGCGGCGGGAGCTGCCCGGATCCTTTGGCCTCTACTTTTCTGCCATAAGCTGATTTAACGTTTCGCAGCTCGTTCCTGGGCGTGCCGCTTGCGGCGCGGCATAATGCCCCCTCGGATGGGGTAAAAGACAAGCTGACGCCATGCCACTGGCTTTCGTGCTGAACCTGATCGTCGGCGCCGTGTTCGCTGTAGCCGTCGCCTGGGCTATCCTATGGGCGTTGACGCGTGTCGCCCCTTACCTCCGCTTCAAGGGGGCCTTTCCCGAGCTCACCCAGAATGCCGCCGGTGAAAGGGCCCGCACTGAGCTGCGCGCCACGGAGCGGGACTTGCTGCTCCTGGCTGCCGCCGCTGCCATGGCACTCACTACTGTTTTCGCACTCGGACTGCTGGGTGCACCGCGTCTTTCCGGCCTCTGGATGTGGGTCCTGTTCGGCCTCGCCTGTGCGCTCATCGCGGCCTGGTGGGTGTTCCTGGTGCGCGGTTTCATGGCCTGGCGCCTGCGCCGCTACGCGGCCCGCTCGAGCATCGCCCTGGCCGGCGCCCTCGGGCGCCTCGCCCTGCAGGGGCACCGGGTGTTCCACGACGTGCCCTGCGGAGGCCTCACCGTGGACCATGTGGTCATGGGCAAGCTCGGGGTCTTCGCTATCACCCTGGTGGCGCGGCGGAGCGGGAAACTCGGCAACGTAGTGCGCATCAACGGCCGTTCCATCGAGTTCCAGGACGGTCATGCGCTACTGGACACGCTCGCCCTAGCGGAGCGGGGCGCCCGCGCCCTTACGGATGCCACCGCCAAAGGCTTGAGCCATCGCATCCATGTACTGCCAGTGGTGGCAGTCCCGGGTTGGGAGATCGCCCCATCCCAGGGTCAGGCGGGAGAAGTGTTCCTCATCAACGAGAAGAGCGCGGTGATGCTGCTGCGCGCGGCGAAACCTTCGGACCAGTTGCTGGATCAGGACGCCGCAGCCCTGCACGAGCATCTGACGCGGCTCTGTATCAATCGGGCGTTTTGACACCCGATTGATACAGAGCCCCTGATCACTCCTGAAAAATACCTCCCTGTATTTTTCAGGTTCGGCGAGTCCGGCACATGTCCGGACTCGCCGTCCCTTCGGTCTGAATGCGTATATTTTTCCGCGGCGCATCCTGCGCCGTGCTATCCGGTCATGGATTCAGGTCAGATTCGCCTTGAGGAAGGCGATGGCGTCGCGCCAGCCCAGCGCCGCGGCTGCCGGTGCGTAGTTGGCCCTTTCCTCGCACAAGAAAGCATGGCCGGCGCCGGGATATACGTTCAGGGTGTAGCGCTTCTTGGCGGCCGATAGCGCAGCCACCACCCGCCCATGTTCGGCGGCCGTGATGCCTTGGTCATCCGCGCCATATCCCAGGAACAGGGGTGCCTGCATCTGCACCGTCTCGCCGATGGGTGGGGTACGACCGAAGCGGTCCAGACCTGCCGCTTCCGGGGCGATGGACCCGCCGTAGAAACCCACCGCCGCCTTGATACGCGCTGGATGGCGGCAGTTGATGAGATAAGCCAGGCGCCCGCCCATGCAGAAGCCGATGACACCCAAGGCGTCGGCGCTCACCTGAGACTGCTTTCCCAGCCAGTCGAGACCCGCCAGCGACTCTTTGAGCAAGGTCTCGTCCTTCAGGGTGGCGATCTTCGCCACGGCGGCCTGGCCATCGGTGTAGGGGATGAGCTCGCCGCGGAAGAAATCCGGCGCCAGGGCGGCGAAGCCCGCGTCCGCCAACCGGGCGCAGGCGCCGCGGATATGGCCGGTCACGCCGTAAGCCTCCATGAAGACTAATACGCCAGGGAAGGGGCCTTTGCCCCTGGGGAAGGACACGTAACCCTCGAGGCCTGGAGCGATTTCTGCGTTGTTTTGCTCGTGCATGGGGTCCTCCAGGTTTTCTATTTATCCAGCACGGCGGCGGGTTCGCGCTCACCGCTCTCCTCGGGATGGCGGCGCAGGCGTTCCGACAGGTGCTCCATGGCCACGTAGAAGGCGGGCGTCACGAACAGGGTGAGCATCTGGGAGAAGATGAGCCCGCCGACCGTGGCGATACCCAGCGGCCGGCGCGCTTCGGCACCCATACCCATGCCGAGGGCGATCGGCAGGGTGCCGAGGATGGCGGCGAGGGTGGTCATCATGATGGGGCGGAAGCGCACCACGCAGGCCTCGATGATGGCATCGCGGGCCGAGAGACCCTGCTCGCGCCGCAGCTGCAGGGCAAAGTCCACCATGATGATGCCGTTCTTCTTGACCAGGCCCACCAGCATGATGAGGCCCACGAAGCTGAAGATGTTGAGTTCCTGGCCGAACAGCAGCAGCGACAGCAGCGCGCCCACCATGGCGAGCGGCAGTGCCGTGAGGATGGTGATGGGATGGATGAAGTGTTCGTACAGGATGGCGAGCACCATGTAGATCACTAGGATGGTGATCAGCAGCAGGATCGGCAGGTCCACCATGGATTGCTTGAAGGTCTGGGCATTGCCGGCGAAGCTGCCGGTGATGTCGGAGGGCAGGGTACTGCGCCCCAAGGCCTCGATGCGCGAAGTCACGGTGCCGAGGGAGATGCCGGGAGCCAGGTCGAAGGACATGGTGACCGAGGGCAGTTGCGCGAAATGGCTCACCTGCAACGGACCCACGCTGGGGGTGATGTCAGCCACGGCCCGCAGTGGCACCAGATTGTTGTTCGCCCCGCGCACATATAAGGCGTTCAGGGCGCTGATGTCGGTCTGGTATTGGGGTGCGAGCTGCATCATCACCCAATACTCGTTGGTGGCGCCGTAGATGGTACTCACCTGCTGGCCACCATAGGCGTTGTACAGCACCGTCTGGATCTCCTGCGGCGTCACGCCGAGGGTCGAGGAAGCCTCGCGGTTGATGCTCACGTTGATCTGGGGGTTGTCGAGCTGCAGGTCGCTGCTCACATCCTCGATGCCCGGGACCTTGTCGAGTTCCTTCTCGAACTTGGGCGCGGCGGCATACAGGCCGTCGATGTCCGGGCCTTGCAGCACGTATTGGTACTCGGCGTTGCTGCCGATGGACCCGACGTTCACCGCTGGCGGATTCTGGAAGTACACCTGCATGTCGTGGATAGGCGCCACGGCCTTGCGCAGCTCTTCCAGGATGTCATCCGCCTTCTGGCGCTGGCCCATGGGTTTCAGCCCGATGAACAGGCGGCCCACGTTGGTGCCGGCAGAACCGCCGAAACCCTGGCCGGCGCTGGACATCATTGCCTGCACCCCGGGGTTCTCCTGGGTGATGCGGGCCACCGCCTGTTCCATGCCGTTCAGTTCGTCGAAGGTGATGCCCTCGGGAGCCTGGGTGTTGGCGAGCACCTGGCCCGTGTCCTCGCTGGGGATGAAACCCTTGGGCACCACGGCGAACAATGCGAAGGTGATGACCAGCAGCAGGCCTGCCACCCCCAGCATGGTGCGCCAATGATCCACCGACCAGGTGAGCCCGGTGCGGTAGGTGTCGCGGGCCCGGTCGAAGCCCTTCTCGAGGAGGGTGTAGAGCTTGCCGTGGCGCTCGCTGTCCTTGAGGAAGCGGCTGCACAGCATGGGCGTGAGGGTGAGCGACACGAACCCCGAGATCAGGATGGCGATGCCCACCGTCATGGCGAATTCGCTGAACAGGCGCCCGACGATGCCGCCCATGAACAGGATGGGGATGAACACCGCCACCAGCGACAGGGTCATGGACACCACCGTGAAGCCGATCTCCTGGCTGCCGAGCAGGGCGGCGCGCATGCTGGGCTCACCATGCTCCCGGTAGCGCACGATGTTCTCCAATACCACGATGGCGTCGTCCACCACGAAACCCACCGCCAGGGTGAGCGCCATGAGCGAGAGGTTGTCCAGGCTGAAACCCGCCAACTGCATGATGGCGAAGGTGCCGATGATCGAGGTGGGTAAGGCCAGGGCGCTGATGAGGGTGGCGCGCAGGTTGCGCAGGAACATGAAGATGACGCCGATCACCAGCACGATGGCCAAGAGCAGCGTGGTGCGAACGTCGCTGATGGATCCCTGGATGAAATCGGCGCGGTTGTAGAGCACGTGGATGACGGTGTCGCCGGGGGCCTCGCGGGTGAGTGCAGGCAGCAGCGCCTTCACCGCGTTGGTGACCGCCACGGTGTTGGCGCCAGGCTGGCGCTTGACCGCCAGCACCACCGCCGGCCTAAGCTTGCCCTGGTCGTCGTTCGCGTTCGAATAGGTGGTGAGCTGCTTGTCCTGTTGGATACCGTCCCGGGCGTAGCCGATGTCCGAGAGGTGCACCGGTGCGCCGTTCTGGTAGGCCACGATCATGTGGTTGTAGGCGGCGGCGTCCATGAGCTGGCCGTTGCTCTGTACCGTATAGGTGTGGGCGCTGCCGTAGAGGGTGCCGGAGGGCAGGTTGGTGTTGTTGGTCTGGATGGCGCTCGCCACCGTGTCCAGCGACAGGCCGCGGGCCGAGAGCGCATAGGGGTTGATATAGATGCGCGCCGCGTACTGGTAGGAGCCGAACACCAGCACCTGGGCTACGCCGTTGATCTGTGAGAGTTCCTCGGCGACGCGCGTCTCCGCGTACTCGTCCAGCTTGGTGAGTGGGATGCTGTTGCCGGTGAGCGCCAGGTAGATGATGCCGTAGTCGGCCGGGTTCACCTTGCGCAGCGTGGGCGGCGTCGGCATGTTGACCGGTAGTTGGCGGATGCTCTGGGAGATGGCGGTCTGTACGTCCTGGGCCGCGGCGTCGATGTTGCGCGACAGGTCGAACTGGATCGTGATGTTGGTGTTGCCGGTGGTGTTGGTCGAGTTCATCGACGTCACGCCGGCGATGGTGCTGAACTGGCGCTCCAGCGGCGTCGCCACGGAGGAGGCCATGGTCTCCGGGTTGGCGCCCGGCAGGCTCGCCGATACGTTGATGGTGGGGAAGTCCACGCTCGGGAGCTCGCTCACCGGCAACGCGGTGTAGGCGAACATGCCGAAGACCAGCAGCGCCGCCATCACGACCGTGGTCATGACAGGGCGATGGATGAAGGGTGCGGAGATGTTCATTGCGAGCCGGGCAGCGAGACGATGGGGGCGGGAGGCGCCTCATCGGTTCCCGCGGTCACGGTCATGCCGGCGCGCAGGTTGCGCGGCACCCGGGTGATGACGGTCTCACCGCCCTTGAGGCCGGAGGAGACCACGGCCAGGTCGTCGATCTGCCGGTCTATCTTGATGTCTTGTTGTTCGGCCTTGCCGTCCTCCACCAGGTACACGTAGTTGCCGTCCTGGCCAGTGAGCACGGCGCTCTGGGGCACCACCACCGCGTCGGCCTGCACCGCGAGCTGCAGGGTCACGCCCACATACTGGCCCGGCCAGAGCTGCTCATGCTGGTTCGGCAGGCTGGCTTTGAACATCACCGTCCCGGTGCTGGTGTTGATGGCGTTATCGATGAACACCAGGCTGCCCTGGTCCAGGTTGCCGCTGCCGTCCTCGCGGGTGATGAGCACCTTGAGCGCGTGCTTGGCGTCGTATTCTCGGATCTGGGGCAGGAACTGCTGCGCCAGGTTGAACTGCACCTGGATGGGCTGCATCTGGTTGATGACCACGAGCGGGTTGGTGTCGGTGACGGCCAGGATGTTGCCGGACTTCACCGCCAGGCTGCCGGTGCGGCCGGAGATGGGCGCGCGGATGTCGGTGTAGCCTAGGTTGATCTGGGCCTGCTGATAGGCGGCCTGATCCTGGTCGGCGGTGGCCTGAGCGTCGTCCAGTTCCTGCTGGGTGGCGTAATCCTGCTTGGCGAGCGGCGCCAGCCGGTCGGCGTTGGCCTTGGCGTTCTCCCAGGCTGCCTTGGCGGAGGCTAGCGCCGCCTGGAAGGGTGCCTGGTCGATGAGGAACAGGCGTTGCCCTTGGGTCACGTACTGGCCTTCCGTGAAGTACACCTCCTTCAGCATCCCGGATACTTGCGGCCTGATCTGCACTGTGTGCAGCGGCAGCACCTGCCCCACGGCCGAGAGCGTCATGGGCATGGACTTCACCTGCACCTTGGTCATGGCCACGGTGAGGTTGTCCACGTCGTCGTGGCGGCGGCTGGCGCGGGCGTTGCTCACCACCCGTAGCACCACGAGCAACAACAACACGGCGCTCGCGCCGCCGATGATCCAGAAGGTCTTGCGTTTAGCCGTCACGGCGACTCCGTCGTTTCTTTGGGGGCGTCGAGGCCGCCCACTGCATGTCCCATCGCCGCCTGGGCGGCGAACCAATTGAGCCGGGCCTGGACCTCCTGCACACGCGCGTTGGCGAGGGTCGCCTGCGCGCTCAGCACGTCGAGGATGCTGTCAAGGCCGGTCTTGTAACGGGCATTGGCCACGTCCGCGGCCTGCTGTGCGCTCTTGAGCTGCGTCTCCGCCGTGTCCAGGCTGGCGACGGCGGTATGCATGTTCTGATAAGCCTGCCACACCTCGAGCTGCACCTGCTGTACCAACTGCTGGGTGCTGGCCTGGGCCACGTCCACCGCGGCCTGGGCCTTGCGATTCGCGGCCTGGTTCGCGAATCCGGAGAACAGCGGGAAGCTCAAGCTGAGCCCGGCGTCATAGGTGTTGGCGGTGTTCTTCTGGCCGCCGATCTCGGTGGTATCCCGGCCCGCGCTGCCGCTCAAGCTCAGGGAGGGCAGGCCCTGGCCTTCTGCCGCTTCCAGGCCGGCCACCGCCGCTTGTTCCTGGGCTTTGGAGGCGAGCAACTCCGGCCGCGCTTGCGCGGCCTTCTCGAGCAGCTCGTGCACGCCCGCCGCGGGCATCGTCGCCGTCACCTGCTTCTCCAGGCTGGCGAGCGGCAGGTCCGTGTCGGCGTCATAGCCCACCGCCACCGCCAGTTGGCCCTGGGCCACGGCGGACTGACCCTGAGCGGTCTGCAGGTTGAGCTTGGCTCCCGCGAGTGCCGCCTCCGCCTGGTAGACGTCGCCGATGGTGGCAAGACCGGAATCCTTGCGCTTCTGGGCGGCATCCAGGCTCGCGCTGGCGTCCTGCACGCTCTCGCTGTCCGCCTCCACCAGGGCCTGGAGGCCCAGCACCTGGTAGTAGTCCTGTTCCACGGTGAGGATGAGGTCCTGCATGGTCTGGTTCGAGGAGAGCTGTGCCGCCGTGAGCGAGAACTTGGCGGCGTCCACGGAGCCTGAGCGGGTGCCGAAATCCCATAGCAACCAGCTTAAGGACAGGCTCGGGCCGTAGTCGGTCTCGTAGGGGCCGAGCACGCCCGTGGAGGTGGCACTGTGGGTACGCTGGATACCATAGGCGAGCGTCAGCTGCGGCCAGTAACCGGCCCGGGCCAGTTCCAAACCCGCCTCACTGCTGCGGATCTCGGCCCAAGCGATCTGGGTGGAGGGGTTGTTGGAGAGCGCAAGGTCAGTAAGCCGCACCAGGGTCAGAGGTTGATCGAAATGCGGTACCGTCCCGGCCGCGAGGGCGGGAGCGGCCAGCAGGCAGCCAGCCACGGCGGAGGCGATCCTGGTCAGAGCCATGGTGCAGGTCGGGATGGCGTTCGTGGGGTGTTCATCGGGCGTCACTCTGAGATGCGGAAACGCGGTGGAAGTTCACTACGTTGTTTGGACGGCTATTTTCCCATCTCATCGTGGGTGCTGTCTCGACGTTACACTTTGATACAAAACCGGCCACTCTGCACGCGCGCAAGCCCGGAGCGCCGGATAGAATCTTCACCGGAAAAAGCCCGAGACCCATGTCGCAAACATGACAGCGGCCGACAACATCCTGGTGGTGGACGACGACGCGGAGATCCGCGCGTTGCTCTCCGAATACCTCACCCGTGAGGGTTACAAGGTGACCACGGTGCCGGACGGGCGCGCCATGGACGAGGCCCTGGAGGACCAGCGTTTCGACCTCGTGGTGTTGGACCTGATGCTGCCCGGCGAGGACGGCATCTCCCTCTGCCGCCGCCTGCGCGCCAAGTCCATCCTGCCCGTGATCATGCTCACCGCCCGTGGCGAGGAGGCCGACCGCATCACCGGTCTCGAGACCGGCGCCGACGATTACCTGCCCAAGCCCTTCAATCCACGTGAGCTCCTGGTCCGCATCCAGAGCGTGCTGCGCCGGGCCCGTACCCTGCCCGAGAACCTCACGCCGGAGCAGGCACGGCGTTTCAGTTTCGCCGGCTGGCACCTCGATACCGCCACGCGCCAGCTGCTGTCGCCCACCGAGGTGGTGGTGCCGCTCTCCGGGGCCGAGTACCGCCTGCTGCTGACCTTCCTGCACCACGCGGGCGAGGTGCTGAGCCGCGACCGGCTCACCGAGATCATCCGCGGCCGCGGCAGCCACATGCCCTTCGACCGCAGCATCGACGTGCAGGTGAGCCGGTTGCGCCAGCGTCTGGGCGACGACGGCCGGGTGCCGGCGCTGATCCGCACCGTGCGCGGCGAGGGATACCTGTTCGCGATCCCGGTGGACGTGCAGGCGTGATCCGGCTCTGGCCGCGCTCGCTGTTCGGCCGCCTAAGCCTGGTGCTGGCCACGGGGCTCATCCTGGCGCAGCTCATCAGCGCCGCCATCACCCTGTCCGAACGCGACGAGGCCCTGTTCCACTTCAGCGACGCCCAATGGGCGCAGCGCATCGCCCAGACGGTGCGGCTCATGGATTCCCTGGACGGCCCCGAGCGCCAGCGCATCGCCAGCATCGTCACCACCCCGCGCTTGCTGGTGAGCCTGAGCAAGGATCCGCCGGTACAGGGGGAGCCCGATCCCCAATCCGAGGATTACCTGGCGAGCCTCAAGGAGCTCTTCGGCGACACCCACGAAGTCCGGGTGGTGCATGCCGAGCGCACCCCCCAGGAGGCGGTGGCCGGCGTGCCGGCGACTCTGGATGCGCCGCGCGTCGCCCGCAGTGAGCACGTCATCACCCAGGTGCGGCTCACGGACGGCAGCTGGGTAAGCTTCGACCATCCGCGCCCCTGGAGCGTGGGTCAGCGGCCTTACCGGATGCTATACGGCCTCGCCGTGCTGCTCGGTGCGGTACTGCTGCTCTCCTTCCTGGCGGTGCGGCGCCTCACCCGACCGCTCTCGCTCCTCGCCAACGCCGCCGACGCCCTGGGCCGGGACCTGGACCGACCGCCCTTGCCGGAGCAGGGGCCACTGGAAGTGCGCGCCGCCATCGCGGCCTTCAACACCATGCAGGCGCGCCTGCGCGACTATATATATGAGCGCACCCGCATCCTCACCGCCGTGTCCCACGACCTGCGTACCCCCATCACCCGCCTGCGTCTGCGGGCCGAGCTCCTGGGCGACGAGGCCCTGAAGACCAAGTTCGTGCATGACCTGCAGGAGATGGAGAGCATGACCAGCGCCACGCTCGCCTTCCTGCGGGGCTTCGAGGAACGGGAAGCGGTGCAGAGCGTGGATGTCATGGCCTTGCTCGAGAGCCTGCAGACCGATTCCCTGGACATGGGCTATGACGTGAAGCTCGAGGGCCGCCTCGAGCGGCCGGTGCTGCTCCGGCCGCGGGCGCTGCGCCGCTGCCTCGACAACCTGGTCACCAACGCCGTGCGCTACGGCGGCGGCATGGTGACAGTGTCGGTGGAGGCGAAAGGGCGAGGCGCGATGATCTGCGTGCGGGACCGGGGGCCGGGCATCCCCGCGGCGGAGCTGGAGAAGGTGTTCGAGCCTTACTACCGGCTGGAAGGGGCGCGCAGCCGCGAGGGCGGTGGCACGGGGCTGGGCTTGAGTATCGCCCGCAACATCGCGGAACTCCACGGCGGCAGTCTGCTGCTGCGCAACCATCCCGAAGGCGGGCTGGAAGCGGTTCTCACCCTGCCGGGCACTCAGGAATCCTGAACCAGGCTTTCGCCGCGGGACTTCGCGGCCATCAACTCGTCCAGCTTCCCGGTCACGTCCGCCACGGCGATGCAGTCCATGGCGGCGGGATCCCGCACCCGTGTGCCCCAGGAAGCCGCGTCCGGTGTCTCGTGGTTGAAGCGGGCGAGGGCGTCGGGATAGCGGTCCACGCGCCAGCGCTGGCTCATGTAGGGACCGGCCCGGTCAGGGTTGGTGGTGGCGTAGAGGCCGATCACCGGGATGCCGGCGGCTGTGCCCATGTGCACCGGCCCCGAGTCCGGCGACACAAGCACCGTCCCCCGGCCCAGGAGCCCTATGAGCTGTTTCAAGCTCGTCTTGCCCACGAGGTTCGTCACCGGCGCCTTGGACAGGGCCGTAATGCGCTCGCCGTAAGCCTTCTCGATCTCACTCGGGCCGCCCGTCACCAGCACCTTGAGGCCGTGCTTATCGGCCGCGTGCTCGGCCACGGCCGCGTAGTACTCCGGCTGCCAGCTGCGCCAGTTGCGGAAGCGCGGGTTGGCGCAGGGGCTGATGATGAGCGCCGCGGTACCGTCCGGTATCTGCTCCTTGGCGAAGGCGCGGGCTTCGTCGAGCACCGGGATATCCCAACGCAGGTGGCGCTCGGCGATGCCGAGCGCCTCGGAGAAACCGAAGAGGCTGTCCATCACGTGCTGGCGCGGCTTGTACCAGATGCGCTTGTTGGTGAACAGCCACTGGAAGTCGTGGGCGCGCTGCCGGTCGAAGCCCAGGCGCACCGGTGCCTTCACCGCCAGGCTCGCCATGCTGGCACGCAGGGACATCTGCATGTGCAGCAGCAGGTTGAAGCGCCGGCCCTTGAGCTCGCGGCGCAGTGCCGTGTAGGCGCCCAGGCCTTTGGATTTGTCGAAGATGATAAACTCGATGCCCGGTATGTCGCCCACGAGGCTCGCCTCGAGCTTGCCGATGATCCAGGTGATGCGCGTGGTGGGCCAGGCGGCCTGCAGCGTGCGCACCACCGGCAGTGTGTGGCACACGTCGCCCACCGCCGAGAGGCGTAGTACGCAGAGCGATTCGGGCGCGGGAGTGGTTACCTTGACCATGTCGGGGTTGGTGGGATGACAGCGCGAACTCTGTCGGCGGGACCGACGACCATCCTATACGATGACACCCTGGTAAGCCACGCGGATGACGCGTTGTTCATGCCGGCGGAGCACGCGGTGGCGGTCGGCGGTCGCGGTGCGGCCTGGATCATCAGGGGCAGCGAGGAAGACTGGGTGCTGCGCCACTACCGGCGCGGCGGGCTGCCAGCACGGTTCGTGGCCGATACCTATATATGGAGGGGGCTCGAGCGTACCCGCCCCTGGCGCGAGTGGCGGCTCCTCGCGGAACTGCATTCCCGGGGTCTGCCGGTGCCGCGGCCGGTGGCAGCACGGGTGCAGCACAAGGGTCTGGGGTATCGCGGCGACCTCATCACCCGGCGTATCCCCGGCGCCCGTCCCCTGGGCGAACTGCTCGCGGCGAGGCATGATGCCATCCCCTGGAAGGAAGTGGGGGTATGTATCTGCCGCCTGCACCAGGCTGGCGTCTGGCACGCGGACTTGAACGCCCATAACATCCTAGTAGACCAGGCGGGTCTCGTCTGGATAATCGACTTCGACCGCGGCGAGTGGCGCACCGATTACGGCCACTGGCGTCAGACGAACATGGACCGCCTGAAACGTTCCTTGCGGAAATTAGGTACCGACCCCACTGTACTCCAGAAGGCTTGGGCCGCGTTGTTGGATGGGTATGCAGCCCAGGGGTAGCATGATGATGCGGATGGTAAAATGGGGAACCTCCGGGATGCGTATCGCGCCGTGGTTGATCTTGGCGGCCTCAGCGGCGCTCGCTGCATGCGGACATTCGGAGCCGCCAGCTCCGGCCCCGGCGGCGGTGACTTCTCCCGCTGCTCAGCCTGCGACTGCTGTGCCGGCGGTCTCCACCAAGCCCGCTGCTCCGGCAGCATCGGTCCCGGCCGCGACTTCAGCCGCCGCCGCCAGCACGGTCGCCGCCCCTGCGGGTGCGACCACGGCGGGTCCGGAACACGCCGGCAGCGTCGCACTCGCCCAGGGTAGCGTCACGGACCAGGCCACCGATGGAGGCAGCCGGCAGCTCAAGGACGGCGACGTGGTGTATCCGGGTGATTCCTTCACCCTGGGCGACGATAGCTACCTCGATCTGGATCTCGAGGACGGTGGCCGCATCCTGCTGCGTCCGGACACGAGTTTCCAGATCCAGGAATACCATTTCGATCCGGACGCGCATCCCGCCGCCGGGGAACAACCCCTGCTCGCCACCTCCCAGCAGCAGCCGGAGAACGCCTTCTTCAAGCTGGTGAAAGGCGGCTTGCGCGCGGTGGACGGGTTCATCGGCCAGAGCCACCCGCAGAATTACGGCATCAACACGCCCGTGGCCACCATCGGCGTGCGCGGCACCGCCTTCGACGTACGTTACTGCGGCGACGACTGTAAGGATGAAGCGGACGCCACCGGCGCACCCCAGAACGGTCTCTACACCGCGGTGAGCGACGGTTCCATCGCCGTCAAGAACGACGGCGGCGAGACCGTGACGAAGGCCGGCGAATACAGCTTTGTGCAGACGCGCAAAGCCGTGGCGCAGCGCATGGATCATGCTCCACGCGCTCTGCGGCACATGTCCCTGCCGCCCGCGCTCAAGGCCCGTGCCGATAAGAACCGCCAGGTCATACAGCAGAAGCGCCAGGCACGCCGGCAGCAGGTGCTGGAACAGCGCCGCCAGCAGGCGGCCGGCAAACTAAAACCCGAGGTCCGGAAACCGGAACAGGCCAAGGTACCGCCTGCCGGCAAGCAGGCAGAGCCCCCGGCCGAACGCCGGCAGCAGCGCATGGAGCAGCGGCAGGAGCGCAAGGAGAACGCGCGCCAGCAACGTGAACAGGAGAACCGGCGGCCCGGGGCCGGGGGCGGGCAACGGCCAGAGCGTACCGAACAGCCCCAGCGACAGGATCGGCAGCAGCAAGCCGCCCCCGAGTCACGCCAGGAGCGCCGCCAGGAACAACTACAACGGTTCCAGCAGAAGCGCGAGGAGCGTCAGGCTGGGAAGGCCGGTGGCGAGAAGCGGCTGAAGCGCGATCAGCAGGACAAACCGGACAAGGACGTGTGCAAGGGCAAGAAGAAAAAGAGGAAGCGCAAGAACAAGGACGACTGCGGCGACGGCTGAGCGTGGCTCAGTCCCGCGGCACGATCTTGAAGCGGTCGTGTATCCAGAGATACTGCTCAGGGGCTTCACGGATGCAACGCTCGAGCCAGGCATTGACCTTGAACGCGTCCGCTTCGGGGTCGTCGGAAGGGATGCCTTTCAGCACCGGCCCCAACTTGAGGCGATAACCCCGGGTACCCGGCAGCCGCTGGCCGAAGAAGGGCACCACCGGTGCACCGCTGGTCTTGGCGAGACGCGTGAGCACGATGTTGGTGGGGGCGGGGATGCCGAAGAACGGCACCATGCGGCTGTCCTTACCACGGTAGCCCTGGTCGGTCGCATACCACACGGGTTTGCCTTCCTTGAGGCTCTTCAGGAGTTGACGCACCTCGTTGCGGGGGATGGCGCGTTCAAAGAGCTTCTCCCGGCTCACCCGCATCACGTGCTCGATCACCGGGTTCTGGATGGGCCGGTACATGAGGTGCAGGTCCGTATGCATGCCGAGCAGCCGGCCGCAGACTTCCAGAGTGGTGAAGTGCGCACTTAACAGAATCACGCCGCGGCCTTCGGCGCGGGCCGCCTGCAGATGCTCGATGCCTTCGATGGCGCACCAGCGCTCGAGACGTTCCCGGCTCGCCCACCAGCAGAGCCCGAACTCCATGAAGGCCATCCCCAGGGAATCGAAATGCCGCAAGGCTAGTTCCCGACGTGCCCTGGCGTCCAGCTCCGGGAAGCAGCGTTCCAGGTTCACGAGGGCGATCTGCCATCGGCGCCGAGCCAGGAGCCTGAGCGCCTGCCCTACGACGCGGCCGATGGCGAGCTGCGCCCTGAGCGGCAAGAAGATGGCGACGCGCATGAAGCCCAGCAGCAGCCAGGTGGGCCAATAGCGGGGATGGAACAGGTCGCGCTTCATGCGTCGCGTTCAGCTGTGTTCATCGCTTCAGTGTACTGGCGCGCCGCGCCGCGGTACAGGGTTCTATGTCTCGCATGCTATGATTCTCCGCGGTTTTCCACGCCGTTTCCGGGGTTTGCATGCAGCTCAGTGTCCCGCAGTTCGATGGTGTGCGCGTCCTGGTGGCGGGCGATGTGATGCTCGACCGCTACTGGTTCGGCGTCACCCAGCGCATCTCCCCGGAGGCGCCGGTGCCGGTGGTGCATGTGCGCGACACCGAGGAGCGGCCCGGCGGCGCCGGCAACGTGGCGGTGAACCTGGCGAGCCTGGGCGTGCATTGCAGCGTGCTCGGCATCACCGGCGACGATCCCATCGCCGACAACCTGGCGGCCGTCATGGAGCGGCGCGGCGTGCACTGCCGCTTCACGCGCCTGAAACAGACTTCCACCATCACCAAGCTCAGGGTGCTCTCGCGGCATCAGCAACTCATCCGCCTCGACTTCGAGGAGAGCTTCGGTCGCTTCGACGGCGCGCCGCTGTTGCCGGCCTTCAAGGCGGAGCTCAAGGATACCCAGGTGGTGGTGCTCTCGGATTACGGCAAGGGCAGCCTCTCGGCGGTGCAGGACTTGATCGCCGCCGCCCGAGCCGCCGGCAAGCCCGTACTCGTGGACCCGAAAGGCCGGGACTTCGGCAAGTACAAGGGGGCGAGCCTCATCACTCCCAACCTCTCGGAGCTGGAGGCGGTGGTGGGCGAGTGCCCGGACGAGGCTGCCATCATCGCCATGGGGTCGAAGCTCCGGGACGAACTGGGCCTGCAGGCGCTGCTGGTTACCCGCAGCGAGCACGGCATGACCCTGCTCGAGGCCGGCAAGCCGCCGCTGCACCTGCCCACCCAGGCGCTGGAGGTCTCGGACGTGACTGGCGCCGGCGACACCGTGATCGCCGTCTTGGCGGCGGGTCTGGGTGCCGGCCTCGATTTCGCCGCTGCCGCGGCCCTCTCCAACCTGGCGGCCGGCATCGTGGTGGGGAAGCTCGGTGCCGCCACCGTCACTTCCACCGAGCTCAGGCTCGCCGCCCACAGCCGCAGCGGCAGCGGCGTGCTCTCGGAAGCGGCCGTGGCCGATGCCGTGGCCCATGCCCGCAGCCAGGGCGAGCGCATCATCATGACCAACGGCGTGTTCGACATCCTGCACGCGGGTCATGTCACTTACCTGGAGGCTGCGCGCCGGCTCGGCGACCGTCTCATCGTGGCGGTGAACGACGATGCTTCCGTGAAGCGCCTCAAGGGCGAGAGCCGGCCGGTGAACAAGCTCACGGACCGCATGAAGGTGCTCTCCGCCCTGTCCTGCGTGGACTGGGTCACGCCTTTCTCGGAGGACACCCCCGAGCGGCTGATCTGCAAGCTCCTGCCGGACGTGCTGGTGAAGGGCGGCGATTACCGGGCCGAGGACGTGGCCGGGTACAAATGTGTCACCCGGAACGGCGGAAAGGTGGAGATCCTGCCCTTCGTGGAAGGCCTCTCTACCACCAATGTGATCAACGCCATCAAGAAGAGACCTTAGGTCTCGTGCGCTTCCTCTACACGCTCGTCCTCCTCTGCCTCGCGCCCGTGGTCTTCCCGTGGCTGGCCTGGCGGAGCTTGCGCCAGACGGGCCGTATGGACAGCTGGGGCGAGCGCCTCGGCAGTTCACCGTTGCTCCAGCCGGGCACCGCCATCTGGGTGCATGGCGCGTCGGTGGGGGAGATCCGTGCCGCCACGCCTCTGGTGCAGTCTCTGCACCGCAGCCATCCAGATCGTCCCATCGTGGTCACCACTTTCAGTGCCACGGGGCGCCGCCATGCGCGGCAGCTCTTCGGCGACAAGGTGATGGTCTCGCTCTTGCCTTACGACCTGCCGTTCTTCGTGAGCCGCTGGCTCAACTGCACCCGGCCGGCCCTGGCGGTGATCATGGAGACGGAGATCTGGCCTAACCTCTACGCCGCCTGCGCCAAGCGCCGCATCCCCTTGCTGCTGGTGAGCGCGCGCATGTCCGAGCGGGCTTACCTGCGCTACCAGCGCTACGCTTCCCTGGTGCGCGGCGCCCTGCGATGCGCCAGCGCCATCGCCGTGCAGGGCCCCGCGGACCTGGAGCGGTTCCGGGCGCTCGGCGCCGAGGAATCCACGCTCGCGGTCATGGGCAACCTCAAGTTCGACATCAGCGTCACCGACGAGACGCTGGCTTCCGGCAAGGCCCTGCGGGAGAAGCTCTTCGGGCGCCGCAAGGTGCTGGTGGCGGGCAGCACCCGGGAGGGGGAGGAGCCCCTGCTGCTCGATGCCTTCCGCAAGCTGCTGCTGCGACAGCCCGAGAGCGTGCTGGTGCTGGCACCGCGCCATCCGGAACGGGCCACGGCCGTGGCCGCCATGATCAGCAGCGCCGGCTTCGCTTTCCGCCGCCGTAGCGCCGGCGACACGCCGGTAGGTCCTGGCGAAGTGTTGTTGTTGGACCTCCTCGGCCAGCTCATGAAGTTCTTCGCCGCTGGAGATGTGGCGTTCATCGGCGGCACGCTCGTGCCCGTCGGCGGCCACAACCTGCTCGAACCGGCGGCCCTGGGTCTGCCGGTGCTGGTGGGTCCGTACCTCGAGAACGTGAAAGACGTGGCGGAGATGATGCGCGAAGCCGGGGCGCTCACGGTGGTGCAGGACCCCGATTCCCTGGCCGCCGCTGCCGTCTGGCTCTTGGGCAATGATTCCACCCGTGAGAGCATAGGGCGTGTCGCCCGGGAGAAGGTGCTGGAGAACCGCGGCGCCCTGGACCGTGCGCTGGCTCTGGTGAAGGCGAGCCTTCCCCGGCGCTAGGTTCTTCGGCGGCGGTCCATAAAAAACGCCCGGCCTGAGCCGGGCGTTCCATTTCCACTTCCTGGTCTGTCTTAGCGCTTGGGAGGGGTGCTCGCCGGCGGGGTCGTGGTGCCCGCGGCAGGAGCCGCCGACGGAGCCGGAGCGGCCGCGGCAGGGATGGCGGAGGTGCCCGCAGCCGGCGCCATTTCGGTGCCGTTCTCGAGGGTGGTCGTGTCCGTGCCCATGCTGTCACCGGGGGCCTTGACCTGCAGCACCACGTTCATCTGCTTCAGATCGCCCTCGTTGAGGTTGCCGGCTGCCTGCTTCAGCTGCAGCACGTTTTCCAGGTAGGTATAGCGGGCGTTGGCGAAGTTCGTCTGGGCGGTGAGCAGGTTCTGGCGCGCGGTGAGCACGTCCACGATGGTGCGGGTGCCCACCTGCATGCCGGTCTCGGTCGCGTCCATGGAGGTCTGGTTCGACTTCACCGATTGCTTCAGGGCGTTCACCTGCGAGATGCCCGTGAGCACCCCGAGGTAGGCGGTGCGCGCCTGCTGCTCCGTCTGGCGGGTCACGAGCTTCACGTTGTCCACGGCCGCGTCGTACTGGCGCTGGGCCTGGTTCACCTGCGCCCATACGCCGCCACCGGAGAAGATGGGCACCGACAGCTGCAGTTCCACGAAGTTGCCCGTGGTGTGGCTCAGGTCGAAGATGTTGTTGCCGGTGTCGTCTGTCTTGGTGTGCTGGGCGATGGCATTCAAGGTCGGGAAATGGCCGGCGCGTTTGATGCCTACGTTGGCATCCGCGGCGTCAGCCGCCGATTGTGCCGCGAGCAGATTCGGGTTCTGCTTCAGGGCCTGATCCACCCACTGCTGGGCATTGCCCGGTTCCGGCGACCTCAGCGGCATGTCGGGGGAGGGTTCCAGCAAGTCGCCCACCGGCTGGCCGGTGATGGCGCGCAGGCTTTCCTCGGCGTTGGTGACCTGCTGCTGGGCATTGATCTCGTTCGCCACCGACTGGTCGTAGGCGGCCTGGGCCTCCTGCACGTCGGTGATGGCGCTCATGCCCACGTCGTACTTCTCCTTGGCCTGTTCCAGCTGCTTGCTGTTGGCTTCGGTGGCAGCGTGGTCGGCGGCCAGGGTGTCGCGGGCGTTGAGCACATTGAAGTAAGCGGTGGCGGTGCGCAGGATCAGCGACTGCTGGGCCACTACCCAGTTCGCTTCGGCCTGTGCCGCGCTCGCATCGGCCTGGTCGATGGTCTGCCAGGCCGCCCAGTTGAAGATCGGCTGTGTCAGTTGGAACTGGTACTGGGTTTGGTAGGTGGTGGACGTGAAGTTCTGCAGCCCGATGGTGGGCGGCGTGGTGTTGCTCACCCCGATCTGGTCACCGCCCGACTCGCTGCGGTAGCGGGTGCCCGTGAAGGTGATGTTGGGCAGATAGCCGGCCCTGGCGATGGGTTTGGCCTCGATGGCGGCCTCGTAGTTGGCCTCGGCCTGCAGGTAGGTCGGGTCGTTGTTCACAGCCAGCTGGTAGGTATCCCAGAGGTCTGCGGCCTGGGTCTGGGTGGCGACACCCAAGGCGGCGGCGATAGCGAGGGCGAGTGTGGTCTTACGCATAATCCCTTCCATATCAGTAGGGTTCGTGGGCAAGTGTTATGGTTAAGTATAACACCATATCTCTAGTCTGACAAGGTCCGTTACAGGGCCTCGAAGGCCTTAGTACCGGGGCAAATCGGGGTCCAGGTCCTCGGCCCAGGCATCAATCCCCCCGGCCAGGTTCGAGACCTGCCGGAAGCCTTTGGCAGCGAGGTAGTCGGCCACCTGCTGGCTGCGACGGCCGTGATGGCACATGACCACGTACATGCGGTCGGAGTTCAATTCCTCAAGCTTGTCCTGCACTTCTCCCATGGGGATGTGCAGCGACCCCTCCACGTGCGCCAAGGCGTATTCCCAGGGTTCACGCACGTCCAGCAGCACGGCCCTGTCACCCTGCTCCGCCAGGAAGGCCCGGGCATCGGCCGGAGAGAGTTGGGGGATGCTGCTCATGGCCTCGGGGCCCGGGAGCGTCAGAAGCTGAAGACCCGCGGCGCCGGCGCGTTCTTGAGCGCGGGCAGCGAGGTCTCGAACAGGCTCACCCGGGTCCAGGCGTCCTCGGCGGTACGGGTCACGAGCATGGCCTCCATCAGCGGGGCTTTCCCCACCACCACCATTAGACGTCCGCCGACGTTCAAACGTTGCTCGTAGGCGGGATCGTAGGCGGGCAGGGAGCCCGTGACGGCGATGACGTCATAGCAGGAGCTGACCCACTCGAGGCGGGTGCCGTCGCGGGTCTCGAGCTGCACGTTCTTGAGGCCGATGTTCTTCAGGGTCTTGCCTGCGGCTTCCACGAAATCCGGGTGGATGTCCACGCTCAGCACCTCGCGCACGAGCTTGGCGAGGCAGGCGGCGAAGTATCCGCTGCCGGTGCCGATCTCAAGCACGCTCTCCTGCGGCTTCGGGTCCAGCGCCTGCAGGAAGCGGCCTTCGAGCTTCGGGGCCAGCATGCGTTCGCCATGGGGTAGGGGGACTTCCAGGTCGCCGTAGGCCGCATTGCGATACGCCTCGGGCACGAACTTCTCCCGCGGCAGGGCCTCGAACACCGAGAGGATACCGAGGTCCAGCACGTCCCAGGCGCGGATCTGCTGGTGGACCATCTGGCGGCGGGCGGATTGCATATCCATGGTTTTTCACGGGAAAAAATGCGGAGTGGCCGCAAAGGTTAAGCGGTTAAAGCCCCCTTGGCAAGGCGATGTGTCACTGCACGCGGCTTACAAATGTCAGGCGGAGTTGTCAGCAGGCCCGGGGCGTATAATCCTGTCCGGCGCGCGGACAGCGCGCGGAAGCTGGGGGTGCCCCCCGAATCGACACGGTGGGGGCTGAGAACACACCCTTGGAACCTGGCCCGATGAGGCGGGTGGTCACCGGACGGTAATCCGGACACCACCCGGACAGCACCGGCGAGGGAATGCTTCGGCAAGCAAGGCCAGAGCATTCCCGCGCCTCAAGCGAGGAATGACATGAGCGCAGTCCCGGAAGAGTTCGTCCGCCGCACCGAGGCCCTGGCCGAGGAGGCCACCCGGCCTTTCGCCCGCTCCCGCAAGATATATGTTCAAGGCAGCCGGCCTGATCTCAGGGTGCCCATGCGCGAGATCGGCCTCACCGACACCCCGGCGCTCTTCGGCGCCGAGCAGAACCCCGCCCACCACGTCTACGACACTTCGGGTCCTTACACCGACCCGGCGGCGAAGATCGACCTCCTGAAGGGCTTGGCGCCTCTGCGCGCCCGTTGGATAGAGGAGCGGGGTGATTCCGAGGCGCTCGCCCAGCCGAGTTCCGAGTTCATGCGCCGCCGCGAGGCGGATCCCAAGCTCGCCTCCCTGCGTTTCGAACGGCCACGGCCGGTGCGCCGCGCCCGGGCCGGCGCCAACGTGAGCCAGATGCATTACGCGCGCAGGGGGATCGTCACGCCCGAGATGGAGTTCATCGCAGTCCGTGAGAATTGCCTGCGCGAGAAGCTCGCGCAGGCTGGGGCTCGAACCAGCGGTTCATTCCGCCACCCAGGTGAAGGTTTTGGTGCCCGGATTCCCGACCTGATAACCCCCGAGTTCGTGCGCGCGGAAGTGGCTATGGGACGGGCCATCATCCCCTGCAACATCAACCACCCGGAGAGCGAGCCCATGATCATCGGGCGCAACTTCCTGGTGAAGATCAACGCCAACATCGGCAACTCGGCGGTGACCTCCAGCATCGCCGAGGAAGTGGAGAAGCTCGTGTGGGCCACCCGCTGGGGCGCCGACACGCTCATGGACCTCTCCACCGGCAAGCACATCCACGAGACCCGCGAGTGGATCATCCGCAACGCCCCGATCCCCATCGGCACCGTACCCATCTACCAGGCCCTGGAGAAGGTGGACGGCAAGGCCGAGGAACTGACCTGGGAGATATTCCGGGACACGCTCATCGAGCAGGCGGAGCAGGGGGTGGATTACTTCACCATCCACGCGGGCGTCAGGCTCGCCTACGTGCCGCTCACCGCCAGGCGCGTCACGGGCATCGTCTCCCGCGGCGGTTCCATCCTCGCCAAGTGGTGCCTGGCGCACCATGAGGAGAACTTCCTCTACACCCACTTCGAGGAGATCTGCGACATCATGAAGGCCTACGACGTGGCCTTCTCCCTGGGCGACGGGCTGCGCCCCGGCTCCATCGCCGATGCCAACGACGAGGCTCAGTTCGCCGAGCTCGACACCTTAGGCGAGCTCACCCAGATCGCCTGGAAGCACGACGTGCAGACCATGATCGAGGGCCCGGGCCACGTCCCCATGCAGCTCATCAAGGAGAACATGGACCGGCAGCTCAAGGTCTGCCACGAGGCCCCGTTCTATACCTTGGGCCCGCTCACCACCGACATCGCCCCGGGCTACGATCACATCACCAGCGCCATCGGTGCCGCCATGATCGGTTGGTTCGGCACGGCGATGCTCTGCTACGTGACCCCCAAGGAGCATCTCGGCCTGCCGGACCGGCAAGACGTGCGGGATGGGATCATCGCGTACAAGATCGCCGCCCACGCAGCGGACCTCGCCAAGGGTCATCCCGGCGCCCAGGTACGGGACAATGCCCTATCGAAGGCCCGCTTCGAGTTCCGCTGGGAAGACCAGTTCAACCTGGGGCTGGATCCCGAGAAGGCCAAGGAATTCCACGACGAGACTCTCCCTAAGGAAGCCGCCAAGCTGGCCCACTTCTGCTCCATGTGCGGCCCGCACTTCTGCTCCATGAAGATCACCCAGGACGTGCGGGAGTACGCGGAGAAGGGCATGGCAGAGAAGTCGAAGGAGTTCCTCGCGCAGGGTGCCGAGGTCTACAAGCAGGGCTGATTCCGCCGCTTTGGCAGGATCTGTGGGATAGTTGTCATTCCGGCTATCCCGCCTCCGCCTAAGGTAAGCCCATGCGCCATGCCCGACCCCGCGCTCTGCCGCGCCCACGTGCTTCCGCCCCGCAGCGGGTGGTGATGTTCGGTTATGCCAACGCCCAGACCCTGGATGTCATGGGGCCCCTGGAGGTGTTCGCCCGCACCGCTCGTTGGCTGCAAGACCACGGCCTCAGCCGCGAAGCTGCCTATAGCACCGAACTCGTATCGCTCAAGCCGGGACTCTTCCCGGTGTCTTCCGGCGTGAAGCTCCTGGCGGAGCGCGGCTATCGTGAGGTGAGCCGCGCCGACATCCTGCTGATGGCGGGAGGCTACGGCTATCGCCCCATCCAGGAGGATGCAGACGTGCTGCAATGGCTGCGGCGCATGGCGCCGCGGGTCAGCCGCCTGGGCTCGGTCTGCAACGGAGCGCTGATCTTGGCCAAGGCGGGCCTCTTGGACGGTCGTTCCGCCACCACCCACTGGGACGACATCGCGGAACTGGAGAGCATCGGGCCGCGGATACGGGTGCAGCGCGACGCCATCTATGTACGCGACGGCCGCCTCTACACTTCGGCCGGCGTCACCGCCGGCATGGATATGGCGCTCGCCATGGTGGAGGAGGACTGGGGTCAGCGGGTGGCGCTGGCGGTGGCCCAGGCGCTGGTGATGTTCCTGAAGCGCCCCGGGGGGCAGTCGCAGTTCAGTGCACAGCTCGCGGCCCAGTTCAGCGAGGACGACAAGCTCCGGGAACTCCAGCTCTGGATGATGGATCACCTGGACCAGGATCTGTCGGTACCGCGGCTCGCGGTGCGCATGGCCATGAGCGAACGCAACTTCGCGCGCCGCTTCACCGCCTCCGTGGGGGTGACGCCGGCCCAGTACGTCTCGAAGATCCGCCTGGAAGCGGCGCGGCGCAAGCTGGAGGAGAACGACATGCAGGTCTCGCAGGTGGCGCGCCGCTGCGGCTTCGGCACCCACGAGACCATGCGCCGGACCTTCGTCACCGAGCTCGGGGTCTCCCCGCGCGACTACCGCGAGAGGTTCCGTAGCGCGGCCGCCTGAGCCTCACTCCTTGGCGTCGGGCAGCTGCGTGAGGGTCAGTGGGCTCGACTTGCCGTCCTGGGTATAGGTACCAGTGATCTTGTCATGGGCTGCGTCCGGCTGACCGCTGAAGCTGGCGGGATGCCCAGCTATGGCGAAGGCGAGCTCTACTTTGTCGCCATCGTCCTGTAGGGTGACGGGCATCGAGGCGAGCTTGCGGCTCGGGATGTCCGCGGTGATCGCCGTATCCACACCCCGGGTCGCGATGTGCACCAAAATCCGTACCCCCGGTGCGATCTCACCGGCCCACTCCTGGCGCCACACCGGGATGTTCCCCGCGGCGATGCCCTGGTTGGTCTTCCAGCCGGTGCTCTGGTATTCCATGTAGTCTGCGGTCCTCTGCGCCACCTCGTCGCCGTATAACTCGGCCACCACGTGCAGTGCCAGGTCCACACCCGAAGTGAGACCGCCGGCGGTCAGGGTGAGCGGGTCCGCTTGGACGTAACGCACGGAGCGCTGCAGTTTCACGTCCGGGAACTTTTGGCTGAACTGGTCGTAGAACCAGTGGTGGGTGGTGGCGGGCTTGCCGTCCAGGAGTCCCGCCTGGGCAAGCTTGAAGGCTCCGGTGCACACCGAGAACATGATCTTATGGTCTGCATGCAGCTTCTGCAGCCAGGCGCTCAGGCCCGGACCGCCGGACTGGGCGCCGATCACCACCACGTCCGGCTCGGGGGCATCTGCGAAACTGTAGTCGGGAGTGATGTCCAGACCCGGATGGACGGCGCCACCGCTGGTGTGCAACGGGTCCTTGGAGGGAGCCACTGTATAGAGATCGAAGGGCATGACCATGTTGCCGTGCTCGTCCAGCATCACGTCCTGGAACACTTCCCAGGGGCCGGCGAAATCGATGACCGTGGCGCCCTCGCTCAGCACGAACGCCACCTTGATGGGTCTGGCATGAGGCAGGGGAAGGGTGGCGTCGGCGCTGGCACCGACGCTGACGAGGCAGGAGAGGATCGCGCACAGGGCCGAAAATTTCATGGTACATACTCCCGTAAGGACCGCAGATGGAGGTACTTTAGGTCCCGGGCCTTGTGGCGGGATGCCAAAGACCCCACGATTTCTGCCAGGGCCGCGCCATGTAGGCGGGGCTCCGCCATGATTGGCGACGTCCGTTCCGGAGATGAGGGTCCATGCCGATGCTGATCGATCTGAGCCACACCGTAGAACACGGCATGATCACCTACAAGGGCCTGCCGGCACCCATCATCTGCGACTTCCTCGAAAGGGAGGCTTCCAAGAAGAACTACAACGACGAGACCACCTTCCAGATCGGCAAGATCGAGATGGTGGCCAACACCGGGACCTATGTGGATGCGCCGTTCCATAGATACGAACACGGCAAAGACATGTCGGAGTTGCCGCTGGAGTCCCTGGTGGACCTGGAGGGCCTCGTGTTCCGCGCCAAGCCAGGGCAACAGGCCCTGGGGCCGGAGCTCTTCGGGAACGCGGAGCTGAGAGGCAGGGCGGTGCTGGTGCACACCGGCTGGAGCCGCCATTGGGGCACGGACCGGTACTTCGAGGGTCATCCCTATCTCACGGAAGCCGCAGCGATCAGGCTCAAGGACCGCGGCGCAGCCTTCGTCGGGATCGATTCCCTCAATATAGATGGCGTAGACACGGGTTATCGGCCGGTGCATACCCTGCTGCTCGGCGCCGGCATCCCCATCTGTGAGCACATGTGCAATTTGGACGCCTTGCCTGACCGGGGCTTCCGCTTCCATGCCGCACCGGTGAAGGTGAAGGGTTTGGGCACCTTCCCGGTGCGGGCCTACGCCATGCTTGGGACCTGAGCCCTCAAGCAGGCTGCGCCGGCGCGATGGCCGTCACAGTTTCCTCCCGTTTCGCATGCTAAATGAGGTTTGGCGAGCTACACTCGATCCCATATATAGGCAGGGGCGTCACGCATGCGGCCGGAAGCGATCTTCGCACCCGTCATCGCCCTGGTGCTGCTCACCCTGGGCGTGCTGGGCTATACCGGCTACAAGCGCTTTTCCGCCGGCTTCGCCGGCCGGGTGCGGGCCGGGGATTTCCGCTACGGCGAGACCGCCAACGTGCCGTCGGACGTGGCGGTAGCCAACCGCAACTTCATGAACCTCTTGGAAGCGCCGGTACTTTTTTATACATTCTGCATCAGCGCTTATGTGACACATACGGTCGCGCCCTGGCTGCTGGCGCTCGCCTGGTTGTACGTGGCCCTGCGCATCGTTCATACTTTCGTCCACCTGACATACAACAAGATAATGCATCGTTTCTCGAGCTACGCGGCGAGCAACCTGGTGTTGCTGATCCTGTGGCTCGGGTTCGCGGACGCGCTGGCGCAAGGATAAAGGCGGGAAGACCGTGAGCAAGAAACCCATCGTAGTGGCCGGCAGGAGCTACAACAGCATCGAGGAGATGCCGGCGGAAGTGCGCCGCGTATACGACCTCGCCGTGGCCGCCAAGAGAGAGGGCGAGGACCACGACCGGCTCAAGATCGTGTTCAACGGCCAGGAATACGAAGGCCTGGACAAGATGCCGCCGGACGTGCGCAAGCTCTACCAGACCCAGCAGGTCGCCATGGAGACCTACCGGGACTTCAGCGTGGATTCCACCACGCCCCGCGCCGGCAAGGTGAACGCGCCGCCCCAGAGGAGCATGGAAGCCAGCCGAGGCTCCTTCTTCAAGCGCCACAAGTGGCTGCTGCTCGCGGCCGCCGTGATCCTGGTGGTGTTGCTGATCCTGGCGATCCGCTGATCAGCGACGCCTGATTTCCTCGACAGAGATGCGCGCTTTCACCTGCGGCTCCGGCTGCAGGGTGATGTGCTCGATGCCGTAGGCGACGTGCAGGTGCGTCTTCAGGCCCAGGTACACCGCTTCCCACATCCCCAGGTCCTGGATCACCACGTGGGCCGAGAGCGCCACCTCGCCGGAGGACACGCTCCACACGTGCAGGTCGTGCACCGAACTCACCCCTTCGACCGCTGCCATGCCGCGGCCGATGCCCGCCAGGTCCATGCCCCGCGGCACGCCTTCCAGCAGCACATGGGCCGCGTCCATGAGCAGCCTCAGGCTCGAGAGCAGGATGAGCAGCGCGATGAAGAGCGAGAGCAGCGGATCCGCCGGCAGCCAGCCCGTCGCCCAGATCACGAGGCCCGAGAGCAGGGCCGCGGCGGAGCCCAGCAGGTCGCCTAGCACATGCAGCAGCGAGGCGCGGGTGTTGAGGCTCGCGTGGCCGTGGGCTAGTACCCGGTAGACGGCCAGGTTCACCGCGAGCCCCAGCGCGCCCACCAGGATCACGAGCGGGGCGCTCACCGCGGCGGGGTGCCGCAGCCGCACGACCGCTTCCACGACGATGCCCGCGACGATGGCGAGCATGAGCAGCGTGTTCACGAGCGCCGCGATCACCTCCACCCGCCCGAGGCCGTAGGAGTGCCGGTCCGAGGCGGGGCGTCCCGCCACCCAGCCGGCGATGCCGGCGAGGGCGAGAGCGGCGCTGTCGGTGGCCATGTGTCCCGCATCGCCGAGCAGGGTCAGGGAATGACTGAAGACCCCTGCCGACGATTCCACCGCCGCGAAACCCAGGGTGACGAGGAAGGCCAGCCAGAAATGCCGCTGGCTGTGCGCATGAGTATGATTGTGATCGGGTGCGTGACTATGCATATCTTCAGGGGCTCGCCAGTCTAGTTGGCAGGCGGTCTTCCGGCTGCGCTTCCTGCTTCGCCATAAGGGACGGGGCAGGCCAAACCTTACGCATCCTGCTCCAGGTTTGGTCCAGGGCTATCGTCCTTGATAGCCCGCTGAAAGCTGCGTTTCAGCCCTGCCTGCCCGTCTGCGGCGGTGCCGCGGACCGTGGTCAGGTGCGTGTTGGCGCATCAGGTCTCGACGCCGCTCGGGCCCGCATCCGGATAGACTAAGCCCATCGTCCGGGGGGAGGGAAGCTTTCCATGCAGATCGTGCCATTCCTGCATCCGGGCTCGTCCACCTGGAGTTATGTGGTGGCCGACGCAAAGACGCGCCGCGCCGCGATCATCGATCCGGCCCTGGACTATGACGCCGCCTCGGGCCGCACCGGCAACGCCTCCGTCCAGGCCCTGGTGGACCATGTGCGCGGCCAGGGCTATGGCCTCGATTGGATCCTGGAGACCCATGCCCACGCGGACCATCTCTCCGCGGCGCAGTTCGTGAAGCAGGAACTCGGCGGCAGGGTGGCCATCGGCGCAGGCATCCGCGAGGTGCAGCGCACCTTCAAGGCCCTCTACAACCTGGGCGAAGGGTTCGAGCCTGACGGCAGCCAGTTCGACCATCTCTTCGAGGACGGCGAACGCTTCGCCGTCGGCGGACTCGAAGGGCGCGTCATGTCCGTGCCGGGCCACACCAGCGACAGCGTCGCCTATCACATCGGTGACGCGGTGTTCACCGGCGACAGCCTGTTCATGCCGGATTCGGGCAGCGCCCGCTGCGACTTCCCGGGCGGCGACGCGGGCACGCTCTACGACTCCATCCACAAGCTGTTGTCCCTGCCCGAGGCCACGCGGCTCTTCGTCTGCCACGACTACGGCCAGGGCGGGCGCGCCAGGCTCCACGAGACCACCGTGGGTGAGGAGCGCCGCACCAACATCCACGTCAAGGACGGGATCTCCCGGGGCGAATACGTCAAGCTGCGCCGCGAGCGGGACGCCACCTTGCCGGTGCCTGCCTTGCTCTTGCCTGCCATCCAGGTGAACATCCGTGCCGGCCGCTTGCCGGAACCGGAGGCGAACGGCACGGTCTACCTCAAGATACCGGTGGATTGGTTCTAGATCTCTCTAAAGGGGGAACTCGATGGAAAGCTATCTCGAGCGCGTGCTGCTGACCACGGCGATCAGTCTCGCCTTGGTCCTGCCGTTCATAGTGCTGGCCTTCATCACCTCCCGCAAAGGTAAGGTCGCGCTGAACGCGGTGCTGCTGTTCGCCGCCTTCGTGCTGCTGGACAACGCCTGCATCTGGCTCATGAAGATAGTGGTCTTCATCCCCGCTTGGGGCCATTGGAACTGGCAGGGCAAGGTGCTGGAGGCGGGCTTCCCGGTGCTCCTGGCGCTCGCGCTGCCCGCCGCCTTCGGCGCCAAGCGCATGGGGCTCCGGCTGCCGGAGAGCAAGCGCAGCTGGCGCGAGACCGGGCTCACCTGTGTGCTGTACCTGGTCGTCGGAGTGCCCCTGATCCTGCTCATGGGCGCCCTTTTCGGCCTGACGGCCGATGCACCCACCTACGCCTACGAGGCCACCATGCCGGGCCTGGGCGAGGAGATCATGTACCGCGGCCTGATGCTGATGGTATTGAACGAGGCCTTCGGCCGGCCCTGGAAGCTCGCCGGGATACAGTTCGGGTGGGGCTTCATCATCGTCAGCGCCCTGTTCGGGATCCTGCACGGGGTGGATGCTCCGTCCGTGGGCAAGGTCCAGATCGCGTGGATGGGCATGATCTTCCCGGCCCTCACGGGCGTGGTGTTGGCTTGGTTGCGTGAGCGCACCGGCAGCGTGTGGCCGGGCGTGGTGTTCCACAACTTCGTGAACACCGTGAACCAGTTCTTGAACTGAGTCCGGCTGATGGCAGACAAAAAAGAAGCCGCCCTGATGGGCGGCTTCTCATTCATGCCTATAGCTTTAGCTTATCCGCCGTGGGCCAGCAGCGGCACTATCAACAGCGCGACGATGTTGATGATCTTGATGAGAGGATTGATGGCCGGACCCGCGGTGTCCTTGTAGGGGTCGCCCACGGTGTCGCCGGTCACGGCCGCTTTATGGGTGTCCGAACCCTTGCCGCCGAAGTTGCCGTCCTCGATGTACTTCTTGGCGTTGTCCCAGGCGCCGCCGCCCGTGGTCATGGAGATGGCCACGAAAAGGCCGGTGACGATGGTGCCGATGAGCACGCCACCCAGGGCTTTCGGTCCCAGGGTCACGCCCACCACCACCGGCACCAGGATCGGCAGCAACGAGGGGATGATCATCTCCTTGATGGCCGCGCGGGTGAGCATGTCCACAGCGCGGGAGTAGTCCGGCTTGGCCTTGCCCTCCATGATGCCGGCGATCTCCTTGAACTGCCGGCGCACCTCGTTCACCACCGCGCCCGCGGCGCGGCCCACCGCTTCCATCGCCATGGCGCCGAAGAGGTAGGGCACGAGGCCGCCGATGAACAGGCCGATGATGACCATGTGGTCGGAGAGGTCGAAGGCCGTCACGTTGCCGTGGTTCTGGGCGCTCAAGGTGTGGGTGTAGTCCGCGAACAGCACCAGGGCCGCCAAGCCGGCGGAGCCGATGGCATAACCTTTGGTCACCGCCTTGGTGGTGTTGCCCACGGCGTCCAGCGGATCGGTGATGTTGCGCACTTCCTTCGGCAGGCCTGCCATCTCGGCGATGCCGCCGGCGTTGTCGGTGATGGGGCCGTAGGCGTCGAGCGCCACGATCACGCCCGTCATGGAGAGCATGGCGGTGGCCGCCACCGCGATGCCGTATAGGCCCGACAGGTTATAGGCGCCGTAGATGCTGGCGCACACCGCCAAGACCGGCAGTGCCGTGGCCTTCATGGAGATGCCGAGGCCGGCGATGATGTTGGTGGCGTGCCCCGTCTGGGAGGCGGAGGCCACGTGCCGCACCGGGGCGAACTGGGTGCCGGTGTAGTACTCAGTGATCCACACGATCACGCCCGTGAGCAAGAGGCCGATCAGTGCGCAGCCGTAGAGGTTCATGGCGTTCTCGCCCATGAGCTGCTTGGTGATGGGGTAGAATGCGGCCGCCGCCAGCACACCCGCCACGATTACACCCATATAGAGCGCGTTCATGATCTTGCCGCCTTCCTTCGTCTTCACGAAGAAGGTGCCGATGATGGAAGCGACGATGGAGGCTCCGCCCAGGGCCAGCGGATAGAGGGTCGCATATTGGCCGTACTGCTCGGTGAGCAGGCCGCCCAGCACCATGGTGGCGACCACGGTCACGGCGTAGGTCTCGAACAGGTCCGCCGCCATGCCGGCGCAGTCACCCACGTTGTCGCCCACGTTGTCGGCGATCACCGCCGGGTTGCGGGGGTCATCCTCGGGGATGCCGGCTTCCACCTTGCCCACGAGGTCGGCGCCCACGTCCGCGCCCTTGGTGAAGATGCCGCCGCCCAAGCGCGCGAAGATGGAGATGAGCGAGCCGCCGAAAGCCAGGCCCACGAGGGCGTGCAGCGCCGTCTCCGGGTTGCCGCTCAGGTGGTTGGCGATGAGGTAATAGCCGGTGACACCCAGGAGCCCCAGGCCCACCACCAGCATCCCGGTGATGGCGCCGCCGCGGAAGGCGACGGCGAGGGCGGCATTCATGCCCTTACGGGCAGCCTCGGCGGTGCGCACGTTGGCGCGCACCGAGATGTTCATGCCGATGTAGCCCGTGGCGCCGGAGAGCACTGCACCGATGGCGAAGCCGACGGCGGTGTACCAGTTGAGGGCGAAGCCGATGGCCAGGAACAGCACCGCCCCGACCAGGCCGATGGTGGTGTACTGGCGGTTCAGGTAGGCGCGGGCGCCTTCCTGCACGGCTGCCGCGATCTCCTGCATGCGCTCGTTGCCGGCCGGCTGGGCCAGGATCCAGCGCACCGAGACGGCGCCGTAGACGATCGCGAGGACCGCACAGCCCAGCGCGAACAACATATATTGATGGAACATCGGGGTCTCCCTAGAGGCTCATGGATAGTCGGCCGCGAGGCCGGTCGTTTTACAGCTTGAAATCGGTCTTGAGCTTGCGCTTCACCGCCAGGTTCTTGAGCCTGGCGTAGTCGGGTACGCCGTTTTTGTAGGGCGGATAATCCTCTCCCTGGATGAGCGGCGCAAGGTAGCGGCGGCAGGCGGGGGTGATGCCGAAGCCGTCCTCGGTGATGAACTCCCGGGGCATGAACTTCTCCCGGTTGGCCACCTCCGCGAGCTTCGCCACCTTGATGCCCCACTTGTAAGGTTTGGCGGACTTGCGCTGGATGGCGGGCATCACAGCGTTGTGGCCCTTGACGGCCAGCTCCACCGCGGCCTTGCCCACGGCGTAGGACTGTTCCACGTCCACCTTGCTCGCCACGTGGCGGGCGGCACGCTGCAAGTAGTCGGCCAGCGCCCAGTGGTACTTGTACTTGTGTTCCGCCTTCACCATGGCGGCGAGCGTCGGCGCCACGCCGCCGAGCTGCGCGTGGCCGAAGGCGTCGCGGGTGCCGGCTTCGGCAAGGAAGGTCCCGTCCGGGTTGCGCACCCCCTCGGAGGCCACCACCACGCAGTAGCCGTATTGCTCCACACATTCCTTCACGCGCGCCAGGAACGCGGCCTGGTCGAACTTGAGTTCCGGGAACAGGATGATGTGGGGCGCATCGCCGGGCCGTTCTGCCGCCAACCCACCGGCCGCCGCTATCCAACCCGCATGGCGGCCCATG
>DASSIS010000125.1:0-2472 GCA_035691665.1 Gammaproteobacteria bacterium
GGCGGGATCCAGGATGTCGATGAGCTTGTGCGGCGCCACGTCGAGGACGTCGCGGCCCGGCTTCGCGGTGCCCACGTCCATCCCGCGGTAGATCATGGCGGAGTCCACGCTCACGATGCCGCAGCCGAAGCGCTTCACGAGCTCCACCGCGAGCGCCGTCTTCCCCGAAGCGGTCGGCCCCATCAGCAAAATTGCAATTGGCTTCGAAGTAGTCACAAAAGTCATCTCAAAAGCGTCGCGAGCGCCGGCAGGGCAAGGCGCGCGGAGGTGAGGAACCGGAGTGTACTCTTGGTGTACATGAGGATTCCGAACCGACGTGCAACGCAGCCATGCCAAGCGCAGCAGCTTTTGAGATGACTTTCATCTTCCGCGTAGGAAGAGACGGTCGAGTTCCGGCAGCGTGAGCCGCGTCCAAGTAGGACGGCCGTGGTTGCACTGGTCGGCCCGGGGTGTGCGCTCCATGTCACGCAGCAGCGCGTTCATCTCGGCGAGCGTGAGTTCCCGGTGAGCGCGGATCGAAGTATGGCAGGCGGAGGTGGCGAGCACCCGCTCCAGGGACTCGTCCACGCGGCGGCTCTCGCCGTGCTCCGCGAGATCCGCGAGCAGGTCCCGCAGCAGCTTCACCACATCCTCGCGGGCCAGCAGCGCCGGGACTTCGCGGATGGAGAGGTGCTCGGGACCGCGCCGTTCCACCACGAAACCGCCGGCGGCGAGCGCCTCGGCCTCCGTATCGGCCAGGTCCGCCTCGCGCCGGCTCACGGCCACGGATACAGGTACGAGCAGCGGCTGGCTCACCACCCTGCCCTGCTGCAGCGAGGCTTTCATGTGTTCGTAGGTGACGCGCTCGTGGGCCGCGTGCATGTCCACCAGGATGAGGCCCTCGGGGGAGGCGGCCAGGATGTAGATGCCGTGCAACTGGGCCAGCGCGAACCCCAAGGGCGGCACCCCGGAATCGGGCGACGGCGGCGGAAGATCCAGGGCCCCGCTCCCATGCAATTCGGTGTAACGCGCGAGCTGCTCGGATACCTGCATGGGCATCTGCCGCGGTTCGAGCCCTGAGGGCCGGTAGCCGGGGGCGGCCGGCGCGGCGTAACCACTGCCGACGAACTGCGGCATGAGACCCGGAGTCTGCGCACCGCTCGGCGTGGTGCCGGCGAGCGCCTCCTCCACGGTGCGGAACACGAAGTCGTGCACCAGACGGCTGTCGCGGAAGCGCACTTCGTGTTTCGCCGGATGGGCGTTCACATCCACCCGCGACGGGTCGAGCTCGAGATAGAGCACGTAGGCCGGATGCCGGCCATGGAACAACACGTCCTGGAACCCCAGCCTGACCGCGTGGGCCAGGAGCTTGTCGCGTACGGCGCGGCCGTTGACGTAGAAGTACTGCAGGTCCGCCTGGCTGCGGGAGAAGGTGGGACGCGCCAGCCAGCCCGTGAGACGCAGGCCGGCGGAATCCTGGCTGATGTGGAAGGCGCTCTGGATGAACTCCGGTCCCACGAGCTCCTGCAGGCGCCGTTCGATGCCGGTCCGGTCCGAAGCGCCCCGCAGGGCCAGCACCGCCCTGCCGTTATGGCGCAGGGTGAGGTCGAGGTCGTGGCGTGCGAGACCGATGCGCCGCACCACCGTGTCCAGGTGGCCGAACTCCGTCTGTTCGCTCTTCAGGAACTTGCGGCGCGCCGGGGTGTTGAAGAACAGGTCCCGCACCTCGACGCTGGTGCCCTGGGCGTGGGCCGCCGGCGCGGGTGCCGCATAGTGGCCGTTGCCGTCGCCTTCTATGCGCCAGCCGTGCTCGGCGCCGGTGCTGCGGGTGGTGAGCGCGAGGCGCGCCACCGAGCCGATGCTGGGCAGGGCTTCGCCGCGGAAGCCCAGGGTACCGACCCGCTCCAGGTCCTCGAGACTGCCGATCTTGCTGGTGGCGTGGCGCGCCACGGCGAGCGGCAGATCCTCCACCGGGATGCCGCCGCCGTCGTCTCGCACGCGGATCAGTTTCACGCCGCCCGCTTCCACCTCGAGCTCGACGCGCTTGGCGCCGGCATCCAGGGCATTCTCCAGGAGCTCCTTCATCACGGAAGCGGGGCGCTCCACCACCTCGCCGGCGGCGATCTGGTTCACGAGCTGGGGCGGGAGTTCGCGGATGGGCATGGCGGTCTTAAGGCCTGGAAGTGGCCTAGCTTACCCCATGGGAGATGTGGCCTTACGGCCCGGAATCAAGCGCGGAGGGGCTACCGGCGTGGGTTGCCAGCGTAACCCAGGCTGCCGGTGACGGCGTCCGAGGACAGACCGTCCTGCTGGCGTTTCAGCACGGCGAGCTGGGTGCCGGGCGGCGGATAACGGTCGAAATAGTCGTCCACGCCGGTGAAGATGGCCTTGGCGAGCTCTTGCTGGTAGTCGGACGAGGTCAGCAGCTTGGCGGTGCGCGGGTTGGTGATGTAGTTGGTCTCGATGAGCATGGAGGGCACGTCCGGCGACTTC
>DASSIS010000126.1:0-6236 GCA_035691665.1 Gammaproteobacteria bacterium
CGAATACCTCGTCTACTGCGCCGAGCTGCACCGCGTGCCCAAGAAACGCATCCGCGCCGCCTGCGCCAGCGCCAAGGAGCGCTGCGGCCTCAAGGACACGGGTGGCCGGCTCATCGGCAACCTCTCCAAGGGCTACCAGCAGCGGGTCGGCATCGCCCAAGCCATCGTGCACGCGCCCAAGGTGGTGATCCTGGACGAACCCACCGTGGGTCTCGACCCCATCCAGATCCGCGAGATCCGCGCGCTCATCGGCGAGCTCGGCCGCGAGCACGGCGTGATGCTCTCCACCCACATCCTTCCCGAGGTGCAGGCGGTCTGCAGCCGCGTGCAGATCATCCACAAGGGCCGTCTGGTGTTCAGCGACACGCTCGCGGACCTCAACGCGCGCATGCAGGTCACGAGCCTCCTGCTCGAGTGCCGCGAGCCGCCGACCGTCAAGGACCTCAAGGCCGTGGCCGGCATCGAGGCGGTGGAGAAGCTCGGCACTGGACGCTTCCGCCTGCGCTACGCCGCGGGCAGCGACCCGGTGGAGGACATCGCCGCCCTCGCGGTGCGCGGCAAGTGGGGCCTGCGCGCCCTCACCCCGGAATACAAGTCCCTGGAGCAGGTGTTCGTGGAACTCACGGCCTCCGACGAGGGCAGCCTGGAGACCGCGGCATGATGACCTTCAAGATCGCCTGGCGCGAGCTGCGCAATCTGTTCCTCTCCCCGCTCGCCTGGTGCGTGTTGGCGGTGGTGCAGTTCATCCTGTCCTGGATGTTCCTGGCCTCGGTGGAAGGCTTCCGGGGCAACACCACCGGGGTCGCAGGGGTGACCGACGTGGTGGGGGCCGGGCTCTTCAGCATCTCCAGCATCGTGCTCTTGCTCGTGGTGCCGCTGCTCTCCATGCGGCTCGTAGCCGAGGAGCGGCGCAGCGGCAGCTTGGCGCTGCTGCTCTCCGCGCCGGTGCGGATGACCGAGATCGTGCTCGGCAAGTACCTGGGGCTGTTCGGATTCCTGGCCATCATGGTGGGACTCATCACCCTCATGCCCCTGTCGCTGGCCCTCGGCACCCGCCTCGACTACGGCAAACTCGCCGCTGACGTGCTGGGCCTCCTGCTGCTGGTAGGCGCCTTCGCGGCGGCGGGCCTCTATATGTCCACCCTCACCCGCCAGCCGGTAGTGGCCGCGGTGTCGAGCTTCGGCCTCTTGCTGTTCCTGTGGATCATCAACTGGCTGAGCCAGGGCGACGCCCGCTACAGCGCGGTGCTGCACTACCTGTCCCTGGTGGACCACTACAGCACCCTGCTGCGCGGCTCCTTCGACAGCAGCGACGTCATCTACTACCTGCTGTTCATCCTCACCTTCCTCGTCCTGAGCATCCGGCGCCTGGACGGGCACCGGCTGCAACACTGAGGAGGGCCCGATGCTCGTGACCCGCAAATCCCGCCGCCAAGTGGTGATCCAGGGCACCGTGTTCCTGGTGCTGTTCCTGGCCGCCATCGGCGTGCTCGCCAAGCTCAGCACCCAGTACGTCTACCAGGCGGACTGGACCTACGGCGACCGCAATTCGCTCTCGCCGGCGAGCGTGAAACTGCTCAAGACCCTGGACAAGCCGCTCAGCTTCACCGCCTACGTGCGCGACGGCTCGCCCCTGAAAGACCCCCTGACCCGCTTCGTCTCCAACTATCAGCGGGTGAAGAAGGACGCGACCCTCGACTTCGTGGACACGGACAAGGACCCGGAGGCCGCGCGTAGCGCCGGCGTCACCGTGGACGGGGAGCTCAGCGTCGGCTATGCCGGCCGCAGCCAGAACCTGCAGCAGATCAACGAGAGCGCGGTGGCCAACGCCATCGAGAGCCTGGCGCGCTCCTCGGAGCGCTACGTGGTGTTCCTCGCTGGCGACGGCGAGCGCGACCCGCTCGGCCAACACAACTTCGACCTGGGCGAGTTCGGCAAGCAGCTCCAGGACAAGGGCATCAAGGTGGAGACCTTGAGCCTCGCCGCCAACCCCACGATCCCGAGCAACACCTCGGTGCTGGTGATCGCCGGCCCCCAGGCGAAGCTCTTGCCCGGCATGGTCACCATCGTGCGCAACTACGTGAAGCACGGCGGCAACCTGCTGTGGCTCGCGGACCCGGGCTCCCTCTACGGCCTGGAGCCCCTGGCCGAGGACTTGGGGCTCCACTTCGGCAAGGGCACGATCGTCGACCCCGAGTCCCAGCTCTTCGGCATCAACGACCCCAAGATCCTCTTGGTGCCGAAGTACAGCGACGACAGCACCATCACCAAGGACTTCTCCACCGCGACCCTGTTCCCGGCCGCCACCTCCGTGGACGCAGACCCGGACAGCGGCTGGCAGGCGCAGCCCTTCCTCAGCACCCTGCCCCGCAGCTGGCTGGAGACAGGCCCGTTGGAAGGCAACGTGAGCTACGACCCGAAGCGCGGCGACAAGCTCGGCCCCTTGAGCATCGGCCTCTCCCTTACACGCGCCCTCAAGGGCGGCGACAACCAGGGTGAACAACGGGTGGTGGTCACGGGTGACGGCGACTTCCTCTCCAACCAGTACCTGGGCAACGGCGGCAACCTGACGCTCGGCCTCAACATCTTCAACTGGCTGGCCCACGACGACAGCTACATCAGCATCGACCCACGTCCGGCACCGGACCTGAGCCTGATCCTCACGCCCCAGCAGCAAGGCCTGATCGGTTTCGGTTTCCTGCTGGCGCTGCCGCTCATCTTCCTGTTCTCCGGCATCGGCGTCTGGGTCCGCCGGCGGCGCCGGTGAGCCGCCGTGAATAGCCGCACCGGGCTCAACATCGCGCTGGTGGCGGTGGTGGGGGCGCTCGCCGCCCTGAGCTACTTCAAGCCCGGCACGCTGCGACCCGCGGCTACGGTGCGCGCCATCGACATCAAGACCGGCGCCGTGCGCGAGATCCGCATCGCCGTGGCGGGACAGAAGACCACGGACCTCAAGTTCGGGAGCTTCGGCTGGCAGATCACCGCACCTTTCACCCTGCCCGCGGACCCGAACCTGGTGAAGACGCTGCTCGACTACCTCGACGTCCCGAGCCGCGACCATTTCTCCGCGGCCGGCCATGACCTCGCCCAATACGGCCTGGACAAACCCAAGGCCGAGCTCTGGCTCAACGGCGCGGAGTACAGCTTCGGCGGCTTCCAGCCGGTGAGCAACGAGCAGTACCTGCTCGCGGACGGCACTATCCACCTCGTGGACGGCGCGCTCTTCTACCGCATCGCCCACGACCCCTATTGGTGGATAGACAAGGGGCTCCTACCCCCGGGCGCCCACGTCACCGCCCTGCAGCTGCCGGAGGCGACCCTCAGCCGCGACAAGGACGGCATCTGGCAGCTCGCCCCGGCCGACCCCAAGGTCTCGGCCGACGACATCCAGCGCTTCATCGATGCCTGGCAGGAGAACCTCGCCATCAGCGTGGCGCCCCTCGGCAAGGGCGCGCCCCAGGGTGAGGTGGCCGTGTCCATCGCCGGGCAGAAAGCGCCGCTGCGCTTCGCCATCCTCAAGGACCCGGACTTCCTGGTACTGGCGCGCCCGGACCTGGGGCTGCAGTACGACCTGGACGAGAGCCTCAAGGACACGCTGCTGCAGGTGACGCACGCGGCGCCTGCCACCAAGACCCGGTGAGGGCCCGTCATGCCCGAACTCCCTGAAGTCGAGACCGCGCGGCGCGGCATCGAACCGTACCTCAAGGGGCGGCGCGTGGCGACCGTTACGGTGCGGGACCGGCGCCTGCGCTGGCCGGTGCCGCCCGCGCTCGCCCGCGAGCTCACCGGGCAGCGCATCGAAGCCGTGTCACGGCGCGGCAAGTACCTGCTGCTCAAGAGCAAGACCGGCACCGCCATCCTGCACCTCGGCATGTCCGGGAGCCTGCGCGTTTGCCCTAAAGACACTCCGCCCCAGAAGCACGACCACGTGGACCTCGTGATGGACAGCGGCCAGGCGCTGCGCCTCCGGGACCCGCGCCGCTTCGGCACCCTGCTCTGGACCCGGGACGATCCGGCCGCGCATCCGCTGTTGCGCGCCTTGGGGCCCGAACCCCTGGGTGAGGATTTCGACGGCGACCACCTCTTCGAACGCTCCCGGAGGCGCAAGCTCGCTGTGAAGCTCTTCATCATGAACAGCCGGATCGTGGTGGGCGTGGGCAACATCTACGCCAGCGAGAGCCTGTACCTCGCGCGCCTCCGCCCCGGGCGCGCCGCTGGACGCGTCAGCCGCGAGGAATACGCGGCCCTCGCCAAGGGCATCAAGAAAGTGCTCACCGCCTCCATCAAGGCGGGCGGCACCACGCTCCGGGACTTCACCCGGGAGGACGGGGAACCGGGCTACTTCCTGCAACGGCTCCGGGTCTACGGCCGCGACGGCCAGGTCTGCTACCGCTGCGGCGGCACCGTCGTCGCGAAAGTCACGGGCCAGCGCTCAACGTATTACTGCCCGGATTGTCAGAAATAGAATTCTTCTCTTAATCCCGTAGCGCGCGCCGAGCATCGCAGCGAGCAAGGTCAGCCCGCAGGGGCGAAGTCAGGATGACGAGCCCGCGCGAAGGCACAGGGATGTGCCGTGAGCGCGGCTCCGTAGCGAGCGAGAAGCACAGGGTAGCCGCGCTTCGCGGCCCGCGCTCCGGGAGAGCGGTTTTGGCGACTTTTGCCGCGACAAAAGTCGCCCGCGCCGTGGGACGGCGCGGAAAAAGGCAGGGATGCCGTAGTCATATTAGAATTGACCGAAGGAGCGCTGGCACATGGAAACGAAACAAGCCGTCCACACCATGGTCCGAGCCTATGCAGCAATCCTCTTTATATTGGGTTGCTTGTTTACAGTGTTGGCTTTAGTAGCATTCATCTTGGCAATCGGACCGTTCAGCAATTACGCAAGATGGGTTTATGCCTTCACATATCAGCTCGCGATATGGGGCATTATTCAGATTATCTCTGGCTCATTCCTGTTTCTTATCCGTCATCGCTTAGCTGCTTTCATCGATAAAGAAACTCAGGGATAAGACCCATGGGCAACCGCCTCAGCAAGATCTACACCAAGACCGGCGACGACGGCACTACGGGCCTGGGCGACGGCAGCCGCGTGCCCAAGGACGACCTGCGGGTCGAAGCCTACGGCACGGTGGACGAACTCAACAGCGTCATCGGGATGCTGCGTGCCGAGATCTCCGCGCCGGACATCGATGCCTGCCTCGGGCGCATCCAGCACGAGCTCTTGGACCTCGGCGGCGAGCTCTGCATCCCCGGCCATATCGCCATCGGCGAGACCCAGGTGGCGCGCCTCGAGCAGGAGCTGGACGGCTTCAACGATGCGCTCCCGCCCCTCAAGGAGTTCATCCTGCCGGGCGGCAGCCGCGCGGCAGCGGCCTGCCATCTCGCCCGCACCGTGTGCCGGCGCGCGGAGCGCCGCAGCTGGACGCTGGCGAAGCAGGCCACGATCAATCCGGAAGCCCTGCACTACCTAAACCGCTTGTCGGACCTGCTGTTCGTGCTGGCACGGGTGATCTCGCGCCAGGACAAAGGCGCGGAAGTGCTCTGGAACCACGAAAGAAAGAAGAGCTGAGACCTTACTTCTGCTTCGCCAGATTCGCCCTGGCTTGATCTAAATCTTCACAGAGTTGCTCGCCCGCATCCAGGATGCGCGGCGTGGCGCGTGAGATGGTGTCGTCGTTCATGGCGTAGAGGTTCCCGGCGCGCACCGCCGAGAGCTGCGGCCATTTCTGCCAGAGCTTGAAGCGTTCCGCCACGTCCCCTTCCCCGTTGCCGGTGACGATGGCTTGAGGGTCCCGCGCCAGCACCGCTTCCAAGCCCACCACCGGCGCGAGCTCGGTCAGGTCCGCGAAGATATTCTTCCCGCCGCAGATGGCCATGAGCCGGCTGATGCTCTGGGCGCCGCCGACGGTATAGAGCGGTTCGGCGCTGATCTCGTAGAACACCCGGATGGGGGTCTCGTGGGCGTAGCGGGCCTTGAAGGCCGCGAGCCGCGCCCGGAACGCATCGGCCGCCTGCTGCGCCTGCGCCTCACGGCCCGTGGCTTCCCCCAAGGTCTCGAGGTTAGCGGCGATGTCGGTGATGTCGTGGGTGCCGATGGCGAGTACCGGCAGGCCCAGGCTGCGCAGCTTCGCCACGAGCTGTTGGGGCGTGCCGCCGGCCCAAGCCAGCACCAGGTCCGGCTTCAGGGCCACCACTTTCTCGGTGTCCACGTGGAAGCCGTCACCGATGCGCGGCAC
>DASSIS010000127.1:0-18541 GCA_035691665.1 Gammaproteobacteria bacterium
TGATCTGGGGCAGGCCCTGCTCCACGGACCAGGTGTCAGCGGCGTAATCGTGGAAGGCCTTGCCGGGCTCGAGCGCGAGGGCGGGGGAGAAGTGCAGGATGCAGACGGCGAGCACGCTGCCCAGGAGCGCGGAGCGAAACCCCATGCTTCGCACGCTAAATGACCTCACCCTCGCTCCAGCCGCTCAGTTGTTGTCGTTCTTATGACGAGCATAGACGATTGAGGCGGTCCCGGCACCGGGCCCATGCGCCGTCTGCCCGGCGCTCGCTGCCGCCGGTCACCCGGTGGTCAATCTTTGCGCAGCCAGCGCCGGAAGAGCGGCGCCGCCAGCCCTAAGCCCACGCTGAAGCAGGCCAGCAGGAACCAGAACACCCGCGGCCAGCGCGCCTCGGGGTGGTCCTGCTGCTCCTGGCTCACGAACAGGGCGGCGATGGTCACGGCCAGCAGCACGGCGGTGATGACCGCCTTGAACCTGCGCAGGCGCTGCGCCATCCGCTCCGGGTCGTTCATGATGGGGCTCATTTGGCGGCCGCGGCGTCAGCGTCGGCGTTGCGGTCATCCTGCAGCAGCTGCCGGAGTTCCTCGGCCGCTTCTTTGGAGGTCTGGGCCAGCTTGGCCTCGTCCCGGAACACCGCGAACTGCCGGTCCAGGAGCGCCGCGTCGTGCTTCTCGAAGGTCTCCACGGTGCGGGCGATGTCTTCCGGTGCGAGGCCGAGCGCCAGGAGCAGATCTTCGCTGAGCTTGATGCTGGAGTAATAGGTCTCCCGCACCACGATGTTCACGCCCTGCTCGCGCAGGAGCTGGGCGTGGTAGCGGTTGCGGGCCCGGGCCAGGACCGTGAGGTTGGGGAAATGCTTGCGCACCATCTCGGCGGTGCGCACCGAGCCCTCGACGCTGTCCACCGCCAGCACCAGGAATCTGGACTGCTCGGCCTTGGCGGCGCGCAAGAGCTCGAGGCGCGAGGCGTCGCCGTAGTACACCTTGCTGCCGAAGCGCCGCAGGGTCTCGATCTGGGTGGCATCCGCCTCGAGGGCCGTGAAGGCGATCTGCTTCATGCGCAAGAGGCGGCCCACGATCTGGCCGAAGCGGCCGAAGCCCGCGATGATCACCGGGTTACCGGGCTCGTCGATGCGGTCGAACTCCGGCTCCTTGCGCTCGTCGAGGAAGTGCTGCACCAGGCGTTCGTTGCCGAGCACCAGGAAGGGGGTGGCGGCCATGGAAAGCGTCACGGCCAGGTTGAGCAGATCGGCGAGTTCCTGGCCGAAGAGCTTGTAGCCCGCCGCGGCGTCGAACAGCACGAAGGCGAACTCGCCGCCCGCCGGCAACACGAAGGCGAGGTTGCGGGAGGAGGGGCCCGGCAGGGCGAAGAGCTTGCCGGTGACGTAGAGCGCACCCATCTTGAGCGCCAGGAGCCCGGCCACCACGCCCAAGACCGTGAGCGGCTCGTCGCGGATGAGCGAGAGGTTCACGGACATGCCAACGGCCATGAAGAACAGCCCCAGCAGGAGGCCCTTGAAGGGCTCGATGTTGGCCTCGAACTCGTGGCGGTAGCTGGAGTCCGCCAAGAGCACGCCGGCGATGAAGGCGCCGAGCCCCATGGACAGCCCCACGGAGTTGGCCAGGAGCCCGGCGCCGAGGACGATGAGCAGGGCCGAGGCGGTGAAGATCTCCGGGTTGCCGAAGCGGGTGACGAGGCGGAAGAGGGTGCGCAGGATGAGGCGGTTGGTGAGGCCGAGGAGCAGCAGCACGGCGGCGATGATGATGAGCTTCCTGCCCACCGCGTGCATGTCCAGGTTGCCGCCCCCGTAGAACACCCCGAGCACCGCCAGCACCGGGATGGCGGCGATGTCTTGGAACAGCAGGATGCCGAAGGCGGCGCGGCCGTGGTGCATGGCGAGCTGCTGCTTCTCCCCCAGCATCTGCAGGACAAATGCGGTTGAAGATAAGGAAAGGCCGAAGCCCGCCACCAGGGCCGGGCCCCAGGCGAGGCCGAGGGCGCGGCTGGCGAGGGCGAGCAGCAAGGTGGTGCCCGCCACCTGCACCGCGCCCATGCCGAACACGAAACGGCGCATGATCCACAGGCGCGAGGGCTGCAGCTCCAGGCCGATGATGAACAAGAGCAGCACCACGCCGATCTGGGAGAAACCCAGGATCACGGGCACGTCGCTGATGAGCTTCAGGCCGAAGGGGCCGATGATCACGCCGGCCACGAGGTACCCGAGCACCGAGCCGAAGCCGGATTTGCGGGACAGGGGCACGGCGAGGCAGGCGGCGCAGAGGAAGACTGCCACTTCGGGGAGGATATTCATGGCCGTTTCCAAGTAGTTGGAAGTGGCCTTAAGGCTACCCGAAATCGTCGCCCCCGGAGCTTGAAGATTCGCCCCCTCCTGAGTAAGTTGGTCACGCCCCAGGAAGCAGGAGTCCTCCCATGGCCCGAGCACCCATGAGCCGCGCCAAGCGCGCCGTCTGGTACGTGATCCTCTTCATCCCCTTCTTCGTGGCCATCTGGGTACCGCTCTTCAACCGCGTCGAACCTTCCCTGTTCGGCATCCCCTTCTTCTATTGGTTCCAGTTCCTGTGGATCGTGGTCGCCGCGGTCGTCACAGGCCTCGCTTACGTGGCGAAGGTCTGAGCATGAACTGGGTCGCTATCTCGGTCTTCGTCCTGCTCTTCGCCTTCGTGACGGTGCTGGGCTTCATCGCCGCCCGCTGGCGGGCGGGGGACCTCAACCACATCAACGCTTGGGGCCTCGCCGGTCGGCGCTTCGGCACCGTGGTCACCTGGTTCCTCTTGGGCGGCGATCTCTACACCGCCTACACCTTCGTGGCGGTGCCGGCGCTGGTGTTCGGGGCCGGAGCCATCGGCTTCTTCGCCGTGCCCTACACCCTGATGCTCTATCCCTTCGTGTACGTGGTCTATCCGCGGCTCTGGTCCGTGGCCCGCAAGCACGGTTACGTGACGGCCTCGGACTTCGTGCGCGGCCGCTACGGCAGCCATCTGCTGGCGCTGCTGGTGGCCGTCACCGGCATCCTCGCCACCATGCCTTACATCGCCCTGCAGCTCGTGGGCATCCAGGTGGTGATCGCCGCCATGGGTTTCACCGGTGAAGGCATCGTGGGCGACCTGCCCCTGATCGTGGCCTTCGCGGTGCTGGCGGCCTACACCTACATCAGCGGTCTCCGGGCCCCGGCGCTCATCGCCGTGGTGAAGGACCTGCTCATCTACATCACGGTGATCGCGGCGGTGACGGTGATCCCCCTGCACCTCGGCGGCTACGGCCACATCTTCGCCGGCATCCCGGCGGACAAGCTCCTGCTGGCGCCGCCCACCGCCGGCAACACCGGCGCCTACGGCGCCTATGCGACGCTCGCCCTGGGCTCGGTGCTGGCGCTGTTCCTGTATCCCCACTGCGTCACGGCGCTGCTCTCCTCCAGCAACCGCGGCGTCATCAAACGCAACATGGCCCTCTTGCCGGCCTATTCGCTGGCGCTGGCCCTGCTCGCGTTCCTGGGTTACGTGGCGGTGGCGGCCCATGTGCACGACGATCCGGCCTACGCCGGCTACTTCAGGCAATACGGCAACAACTTCGCGGTGCCGGCGTTGATGCTGAAGTATTTCCCCGACTGGTTCGTGGGCGTGATGTTCGCGGCCATCGCCATCGGCGCCCTGGTGCCGGCCGCCATCATGTCCATCGCGGCGGCGAACCTCTACACCCGTAACGTATATAAGGAATACCTGAAGCCCCAGGCGAGCGCCGCGGACGAAGCGCGCATGGCGAAGCTGGTGTCGCTCATCGTGAAGCTCGGGGCGCTCGCCTTCATCCTCTTCACCAAGCCGCAGTACGCCATCAACCTGCAGCTCCTAGGGGGAGTGTGGATCATCCAGACCTTCCCCACGGTGGTGGTGGGGCTCTACACCCGCTGGCTGCACCGTTGGGCGCTCGCCGCCGGCTGGGCGGTGGGCATGGCGGTGGGCACCTGGATGGTGGTGTCCCAGGGCTTCAAGCCCACCTATCCCTTGCCGCTCGCCGGCCTCACGGTGCCGGGCTATGCGGCGTTCTACACCCTGCTGCTCAACTTCGCCGTGGCCATCGCGCTCACCTGGGTGCTGCGTGCTGTTAAGGCGGAGGAGGGCGCGGACTCGACCGCGCCAGAAGATTACGAACACGACCCAGCGTGAGGCTCTTATGCGATATCCCTTTGTCCTGAGTTTCCTCCTGGTGTTTGCTGTGACCGATGCCGCAGCTCGCGCGAACGGTCCGGCGGATCTGGTGTTGCTCGACGGCAAGATCGTGACCCTCGAGGCCAGTCAGCCCGAAGCCCAGGCGGTGGCGGTGCGGGATGGCGAGATCCTCGCCCTGGGGGATGACGAAGACATCAAGACCTATATGGGGCCATCCACCCAGGTGATCGATCTGCACGGCAAGCTGGCGGTGCCGGGCTTCATCGAGGGCCACGGCCACTTCATGGAGCTCGGCCGCACGCTCACGGAGCTGGACCTCACCCACGCCAAGACCTGGGACGACATCCTGGCCCAGGTGGCGGAGGCGGTGAAGCAGGCCAAGCCCGGCCAGTGGATCCTGGGTTGGGGCTGGCACCAGGAGAAGTGGGAGCACCCGCCGGGCCCGAACGTGGATGGCCTGCCGCTGCATGCGAGCCTGGATGCGGTCTCGCCGGATAACCCGGTGATGCTCTCCCACGCCAGCGGCCACGGCGTGTTCGTGAACGCGCTGGTCCTGAAGCTCGCCAATATCACCAAGGCCACGCCCGATCCCCAGGGTGGGGAGATCGTGCACGACACCGACGGCGACCCCATCGGTTTCCTGCGGGACAACGCCATGCAGCCCGCCCAGGACGCCTACACGGCTTACCTCGCGAAGCGCACGCCGGCGGAAGCCCGGGCCGCGTTCCGGGAGACCGTGCACCGCGCCGCGGAGGACGCGGTATCGAAAGGCATCACCAGTTTCGTGGACCAGGGCGAGGACTTCGCGGTGCTGGATGAGCTGAAGCGGCTCGCGGGCCAGGGCGCGCTGCCGCTTAGGCTCTACGAGATGGTGGACGCGAGCCGCGGCGAGTCGCTCGCCGTGGGGCTGCCGGGTTACGACCATTACCGGCGCTTCGACCGCTTCGAGCAGCTCACCCGCTTCCTGCCCGGCCATCGCATCGTGGGCTACGCGGACGACCACTACACCGTGCGCGGCATCGGCGAGGTCACCTCCGACGGGGCGCTCGGCACCCACACCGCCTGGTTCCTGAAACCCTACGACGACCTGCCCACCAGCACCGGCGTGAACGTGACCACCCCGGCGGACATCCGCCGCATCGCCGACATCGCCATCAAGGACCACTACCAGGTCTCGGTACACGCCATCGGCGACCGGGCCAACCGCGAGGTGCTGGACGTGTTCCAGGCGGAGTTCGCGGCCCATCCCGAGGCGAAAGATCTGCGCTGGCGCATCGAGCACGCCCAGCATCTCGATCCCACCGATATCCCGCGCTTCGGCAAGCTGCACGTGATCGCCTCCATGCAGTCCATCCACGCCTGCTCCGACGCGCCCTACGTGGTGAAGCGCCTGGGTGAGCAGCGGGCGGAGCAGGGGGCCTATATGTGGCGTGCGCTCATGGATTCGGGCGCCATGATCGTGAACGGCACCGACGTGCCGGTGGAAGACGAGAACCCCATCCCCAACTTCTACTGTGCCGTCACGCGCCGCGCCAAGAAAGACGGCACGCCCTTCTTCCCGGCCCAGGTCATGACCCGGGACGAAGCCCTGCGCTCCTACACCTCAAACAACGCCTACGCCATGTTCCAAGAGGACGAGCTTGGCTCCCTCAAGATAGGCAAGCGCGCCGACATCACCGTGCTCTCCCAGGACATCCTGACCGTGCCGGAGGGCGATATCCCCGCGACCCAGGTCGCTTACACCATCGTGGGCGGCAAGCTGGTGTACACGCGCCCTTGAGCAGTCGACGTCATCTCTCACGATCTGTGAAGGTGAAGAAAGTCACTGCAGACGCCGCTCCGCCCAGAGCACGGTAGAAATCAAGGGCGTGTTTGTCGTCATTGTCCGCAGGGACAAAGATGTCATGGATACCACTCGCATCCGCGCTCTCGCGTAATGCAGTCACCAGTTTTCTGCCGACACCTTGGCGTCGATGGTCTTCGCGCACGGCGATGTCATAGATGAAGATCTCCGATGAGTCCATCCTGGTCATGGGCAGCGTGTGAGCGGTGAGTCCACCGATGATATCCACCCCCCGAAACGCAGCGATTGCCCAGAAATCCGGCTTGCTCAGCAGACGGTGAAGGTAGCTATCGGTAAGCGGCTTATGCTCTTCATCGAACACTGCCGCCATCATGACGAACAACTTCCTGGCGAGGTCTCGGTCGCCGGAAGACAGTCTCTGCGTTTGCACCTGGGTCATCGTCTTCGTATGGTAACTCGTGGCAGTCCGAAGGGAATATAACCGCTACGCGGGTGGTCTATGCAGGGCGGGGCATATGATTACAGGTCACCAGTCTGGAAGCCGCATGTTTTCACCGCGCTGCTGTTATCTGCTTCCTGCCCTGTGCGTGATGCTCTGGGCAGGCTCCGTCTACGCCTACGATGACTCGCCCTTCATGGCGGGTGGCAGCACCGCGCTCGACCTCGGGCACTACAGCACCGCGTTCTCCTACCCTAACGGCGACCACGAGGCCCACGTGGACCGTTACGGGCTCACCTTCGCGGAACCCGTGGGCGATGACTTCCATGCCATGCTGGTGGGCGGCTATCTCGCCCTGAGCGTGGACGGGGACCCCATCGCCTCGGCCCAGGATTACAGTGGGCGCTTCCTCGGGCTCATGGGCCGCTATGAATCCACGGAAGGGGATTACCTCAACTTCTCCGCGGCCCTCGGCTACACCTGGCATGACGTGAACGGCGCGAGCGCCTTCGCGCCCTCCGAGATCCAGTGGTACGAGACCTGGGCCGAGGCGGGGCCGGTGCTGAGCGCCGGGCCCTGGCGCTTCGTCGCCGGCGGCTATCTCCAATCCTTCGACGGCAACGAGACCGACGGCGGCGCTGCCAACCAGTTCCGCCGCTTCACGGCCGGAAACCCGGCCGGCGCCTATGCGGGCATCGTCTATTACCTGGACCGCACCGGTTCCGTCGGCCTCTATGGCATGTCGGGAGCACGACAGGGTGTGAGCATCGTGTTCAAACGGGAGTTCTAGTAAAGCCTAACCGAGAGCGTCGCGAGCGAAGGCGCATCGCACAGCGATGCGCGGGTGGGCATGATGCCCACCCCGCATTTCGCGTAGCAGGATAGCGCAGCGAAATGGAGCGAGGCGGCCTTCGCACTCGCCGCTCTCGGCGCGTCCCTTTCGGCGTATGCTTAAGCCCCAATAAGAACCGCAAGGGAGCGGATCCATGCTGATCTTCCTGTGCATCGTCGGCGGCGTCCTGGCTTTCCTCCTCCTGGTGGCGATACACGACGTGCTGCAGAGCCGGCACGCGGTGGTGCACAACTACCCTGTCATCGGCCACCTGCGCTACTTCATGGAGTTCATCGGCCCGGAGCTGCGCCAGTACTGGGTGGCGGACGACAAGGAAGAGCAGCCCTTCAACCGCAGCGAGCGCAGTTGGATCTACGCCACCGCCAAGGGCCAGAACAACTACTTCGGCTTCGGCACCGAGGAGCAGCAGTACTCCATCGGCTATCCCATCATCAAGAACGCCACCTTCCCTTTCCCGGAGAGCAAGGCGGTGCACTTGGGCGGCGACCCGAGCGCCGTGCCCTGCCTCAAGGTGCTGGGCAAGACCCACAAGCGCAAGAAGGCCTGGCGCCCCACCTCGGTGGTGAACATCTCCGCCATGTCCTTCGGCGCCCTGGGCCGCAACGCCATCTCGTCGCTCAACCTCGGCGCCAAGCTGGCCGGCTGCTTCCACAACACCGGCGAAGGGGGCTTGAGCCCCTATCATTTGCTGGGAGGCGACGTGGTGTTCGAGATCGGCACCGGCTACTTCGGTGTCCTGGGCAAGGACGGCAAGTTCTCGCTCGACGTGCTGGCCGAGAAGTGCGCCAAGTACCCCCAGATCCGCGCCATCGAGATCAAGCTCTCCCAAGGGGCGAAGCCCGGCAAAGGCGGGGTGCTGCCGGCCGCCAAGGTGGTGCCGGAGATCGCCGCCACGCGCCACGTGCCGGCCTATAAGGATTGCATCTCGCCCAACTCCCACAGCGAGTTCCACGACGTGGACTCCATGATCGACTTCATCGAGAAGATCGCGGACCGCACCGGCCTGCCGGTGGGCATCAAGTCCGCCATCGGCGAGCTCGTGTTCTGGGAGGAGCTCGCCAAGCGCATGAAGAAGCGCAAGGAAGGCCCGGACCATATCACCATCGACGGCGGCGAGGGCGGTACCGGCGCCGCGCCCCTGACCTACACCGACCACGTGTCGCTGCCCTTCAAGATCGGCTTCGCGCGGGTCTACCAGGTGTTCCAGAAGGCCGGCGTCTCCAAGGACGTGGTGTGGATCGGCAGCGGCAAGCTCGGCTTCCCCGACCGGGCGGTGGTGGCCTTCGCCATGGGCTGCGACCTCGTGAACGTGGCGCGCGAGGCCATGATGTCCATCGGCTGCATCCAGTCCCAGAGCTGCCACACCGGCCACTGCCCTACGGGCGTCACCACCATGAGCGAGTGGCGCCAGGCGGGGCTCAACATCGACGACAAATCCAAGCGCGCCGCCAACTACATCAAGGGTTTCCGCAAGGAGCTCGTGGCCCTGGCCCATACCGCCGGCTACGAGCATCCGGCCCAGTTCCAGGCCAAGGACATCGAGCTCTCCACCGGCGTCAACAAGTTCACGCCGCTCGATGCCGTGCTGGGCTACAAGGCGGATCCGGCGCAGTTCAAGTCCATGAAGGAGCTCGCCTGAAAGCTGCTGCGCGCGGATTCGCCGTCCTGAAACAATCGCGCCGGTAAAATGGCGGAACTCCTGCGTGAAACCCGGGTCTCCTAAGACTTAGGACTTCTGGAGCGCCGCCATGAACAGCCGCCTGCCTTTCCTCTTGGCCACCGCCACGGTATTCATGGCCTGTTCCGCCGCCTGGGGCGATGCGGACGACGCTAAGACCCATATACCCACCGGCCAGTTCATCACGCCGTTGGCGGCGCCGGGGTCCACGTTCCAGGCCCTCAACCCCCACCTGCGCGACTTCCCGGACTACACCGTGGGCCAGGCCATGAGCGAGGCCCTGAGCCCCGACGGCAAGACGCTGCTGATACTCACGAGCGGTTACAACGTCCTGAACAACGCCGAGGGCAAGCAGTCGCCGCTGGATTCCAACGAATACGTGTTCGTCTATGACGTGGGCGGCGCGGCCCCGCGGCAGATCCAGGTGATCCAGGTACCCAACAGTTTCGCGGGTCTCGCCTTCGCACCCGACGGCGGCCGTTTCTATGTGTCCGGCGACGGTGACGACGACGTACATGTCTTCGAATATGCCGGCGGCTCCTGGGTGGAACCCCGTCCGCCCATCAAGCTCGGGCACACGGCCGGCAACGGCGTGCAGACACCGGCCGCCGTGGCGGGAGTGGCGGTGAGCGCCGACGGCAAGCGCCTGGTGGTGGCGAACTACTACAACGATTCCGTCTCCGTGCTCGACCCGGACGCTGGTACCGTCCTCGGTGAGCTCGACCTGCGTCCCGGCAAGTCCGGCGGTGCCACCGGCACGCCGGGCGGCGAGAACCCCTTCTGGGTGACGGTCAAAGGCAACGACACGGCCTACGTAGGCAGCCAGCGGGACCGGGAAGTGGACGTGGTGGACATCACAGGCACGGCGCCCAAGCTCGTGAGCCGCATCCCTCTCAAGGGCACGCCGGTGAAGATGCTGCTGGACGCGTCTCAAGCACACCTCTACGTGGCCTGCGACAACAGCGACGTGGTGGCGGTGATCGACACGGCGAAGCAGCAGGTGACGGACAGCTTCTCCACGCTCGCGCCGCCGGGCCTGGTGAACCCGTCCTACACCTACCGGGGCGTGGCACCCAATGCGTTGGCGCTCTCCGCCGACGGCAAGCGGCTCTACGTGACCGACGGCGGCGCCAACGCCGTGGCCGTGGTGGCCCTCGACAAGCCTGCGCCGGAAGTGGTCGGCCTCATCCCCACCGGCTGGTATCCAGAGGACGTGGTGACCGGGCGCCTGCAGGACCAGCTCTACGTAGTGAACAGCCGCAGCAACCCGGGACCGAACCCGGACAACCCCAATCATCGCGGCCATCCCAAGGAGTCCATGGCCCATAACCACTACATCCTGCAGCTGGAGAAGGCGGGGTTCCTGACGCTGCCCGTGCCCAGCAACGCCGCACTCGCGACCCTGACCCAGCAGGTATTGGCCAACGACGGGTTCGGTGCCCCGGCTTCGGCCGCGGATGCGGCCACCATGGCGGCGCTGCACCAGAAGATCAAGCACGTGATCTACATCATCAAGGAGAACCGCACCTACGATCAGATCCTGGGGGATCTCGGCAAGGGCAACGGCGATCCCAAGATCACGGAGTTCGGGGCCGCCAATACCCCCAACTTCCACGCCGTGGCGGGCGGGTTCGTGGATCTCGACAACTTCTACGTCTCCGGCGAGGTGAGCAGCGAGGGCTGGCCCTGGAGCACCGCGGCGCGGGAGAGCGACCAGGGCGTGAAGACCATCCCCGAGGTCTATGCGAACCGCGGCTTGGTGGGCGATACCACCGGTCTCAACCGCGGCGTCAACGTGGCCTACGCCACCCTGGCGGAGCGGCGCGCCGCCTGGCCGAGCACGCCCAACGACCCGGATCTACTCCCTGGCACCGGCGACGTGGCCGGTGTGGACGGCCCTGGCGGGCAGGTGCAGCAGGGTTACCTGTGGAGCGCGGCGCGGCGTGCCGGGCTCACGGTGCGCAACTACGGCATGGAAGCCGACATCTCGCGCTACGATCCGGACGACCCCAACACCTTGCCCCGGGACAAGACCCCCTACGCGGACCATCAGGTGGTGATGTTCCCGGCGTTCCCGGATCTCCTCAGCATCAGCGATCCCTATTACCGCAGCTTCGATCCCGGTTACCCGGATTTCTACCGGGAGCGGGAGTGGCAGCGGGAGTTCACGGGTTTCGAGAAGGACGGCAAGCTGCCGGCCCTCTCGCTCCTGTGGCTGCCGGGCGACCACATGGGCGATTTCGGCCATGCCCTCGACGGCGTGAACACGCCGGAGCGGCAGCAGGCGGACAATGACTACGCGGTCGGCAAGCTCATCCAGGCGGTGGCCGCCAGCCGCTACAAGGAGGACACGCTCATCTTCGTCCTGGAGGACGACGCCCAGGACGGCCCCGACCACGTGGACGCGCACCGCAGCACCGCCTACATCGTGGGCCCCTATGTGAAGCACGGCGTGGTGGTGAGCGACTACTACACCACCGTGAACATGCTGCGCACCATCGAGGACGTGCTCGGCATCGACCATCTCAGCCTGTTCGACGCCAACGCCCGCCCCATGGCCGACGTCTTCGACCTGAAGCAGGCGGACTGGAGCTTCGAGGCCGTGCCTTCGGCGCTGCTGGCGGGCACGCAGCTGCCGCTGCCGGCCGCGGCGAAGACGAGCGCCGCGATCCGCTCCACCCACGACGGTGCCTACTGGGCTGCCAAGACCCGCGGTATGGATTTCTCCAGCGAGGACCGGGTGGATGCGGTGGGCTTCAACCGCATCGTGTGGCAGGGGCTCATGGCGGCACCCTATCCCGAGACCCGCAGCGGCGCTGACCTGAGGGCAGGGAGCACCGCGCTGCAGCCGGTACCCGGCGGCACCCCTTAGACTCGGTCAAGACGCGGGTGTTTCCCACACGAATGATCCCCTGTGGGCCTATCCCTACGCGCCTTGTCGGGAATACACCCCCTAGATTCATTGACCCCAGAGCGCGACCCCGCCTAGACTGTGACCGGCTTCATGGAAGCGTAACAGGGCTCGGGCATCATCTGAGTCACTACAAGGATGGGGGTTTCTGTGAGGGAGTATCTCGGGGTTTTCCGGGGGCGCACCGGGGTTTGGGTGCGCCACAGCATCAAGGCCATCTTACTCATCACTGTCACGGCGATGTCGGGCTGTGCCTCCATGGGTCCCATGGGCGCGACGCGCTTCGACGCGGCCCGGGCGCTCGGTCTGCCGGCGGCCGACGTGATCATCGTGAGCCGCGATTATGAGATGAGCGGCGACACGCTCGCTCTCTCCCGGTACACCGTCAAGACCCGTTCCGACCGCACCTACACCTGCACCCCGGTCGCGCAGCCTCTGAACCCGCCCGATCCCGCCCAGCAACAGGTCTGCATCCCCAAGAATTAAGGCGCCGCCGCCCAGCCTCCCACCGCCTGCAGGGGCATCGGGTCCCCGGCCGCCGACACCCATGCCGCCAGCGCGTAGCGCGCCGCCTTCACCCTGAGAGGGGAGAGGATCAGTTGCGCGTCGTAGCCGCCGTCCTTCGCGCCCATGCCGGCATGGCCGTAAGCCACCACTAGGAAATCATGGCGCAGGGTCGCGCCCTTGTTCTCGCCGCCGCCCACGTGGATGTCCACGCCGAAGGCGAGCAGCACCGCATGGGCTTCGAGCCGTACGCCCGCGGCGGTGCCCGGCGCGAAATGCAGGCTCACGCGGCCGCCGTCGGCCCTCAAGCTCAGCACACCCACCTTGGGCTCCTCGGGCATGTAGAAGGGCGTCTGGTTGAAGAAGCCCTGCCATTCTTGCCCGTTCACCACGAACTCGGGGGTGTAGATGGTGGTGTCGCCGGCGTGGGCGGAGATCGCATGCTGGCGCGCGGTGTAGGCGGAGTTGTCGAAGGGGTCGCGCCAGTCAGGGCTGTCCCAGTAGTCCACGTGGAAGGCCACGGGCACGAGTTCCTTCCATAGGCGCTTGTCGCTCGTGAACTGGGAGAGCCAGGCTTCCGCCGGCGGGCAATCGTCGCAGCCTTCCGAGGTATAGAGCTCCATCACGTTCACCCGGGTGGCGGGGCTCGTGAGCGTCTGGGGCGCGGCCAGGGCATGGGTCGAAAGACCCAGGCTGATTGCAAGCGATAGCCCAGTGCTCCAACGCATTTCCATTCTCCGATTCATTCGAGATTTTAGACCCTGGTCTATCGGATTTATTACCGTCACCGCGCTAAAAGCGATGGATTTTGCTTATCTGGCTAGGCGCGGCCGCTCCGAGGAGACCGGAGCGTACTCTTGTCGTACGTGAGGACTCCGAGTGGCGGCCGCAACGACGCCAGGAAGCAAAAGACGCGCTTTTAGCATGTCGAGTAGAATATCGACGATGAAACCGTCTGTGAACCAACGGAAACTCGAAAAACGGCTCCGACATGCCGTTGGTAAAGCCATTCAAGATTTCAACATGATCGAGGCGGGCGACCGCGTCATGGTCTGCCTCTCGGGCGGCAAGGATTCCTACACCCTGCTCGACATCCTGCTGAAGCTCAAGGAGAGCGCGCCTGTCGAGTTCGAGCTCCTGGCCGTGAACCTGGACCAGAAGCAGCCGGATTTCCCGGAGCAGGTGCTGCCGGAGTACCTCACGCGCGTGGGTGTACCGTTCCGCATCCTGGAGCAGGACACCTACAGCGTGGTGAAGCGCGTGGTGCCGGAAGGCAAGACCATGTGCAGCCTCTGCTCGCGGCTGCGGCGTGGGGCGCTCTACAAGTTCGCCGCCGAGAACGGCATCACCAAGATCGCCCTGGGCCACCACCGGGACGACATCATCGCGACCTTCTTCCTGAACCTGTTCTACGGCGGCAAGCTCCGGGCCATGCCGCCCAAGCTCCTCTCGGACGACGGCCGCCACGTGGTGATCCGGCCCCTGGCCTACGTGGAGGAGCGGGACATCGCCCGCTACGCCCTCCTCAGGCAGTTCCCCATCATCCCCTGCAACCTCTGTGGCTCCCAGGAGCACCTGCAGCGCAAGGTGGTGAAGAGCATGCTGTCGGGATGGGAGCGGGAGTTCCCGGGCCGCACCAACTCCATCTTCGCGGCCTTGAGCGACGTGGTGCCGGAGCATCTGCTGGACCCGAGGCGCTTCGACTTCGCGACCCTAGGCGCCAGGGCGGCGCCGCGCACCGACTGGCTCGGATCGGAACCCATAGAAGCAGGTGAAGACGTGCTGGTCGCCAGCGTGTCGGTGGACGAGCTGCTCAAGACCACGCCGCGGGCCCGGGCCGCCGCGGGTGAAGACTAGGCGTTCAAGCCTTTCCAGACTGCTTCGATCCCCGCCGGCAGCGGCATCTCGACCCCAGGCTGCAGGTACGGCGACGGGGCGTGAAAATCCGATCCCACCGAGCCCATGAGTTCGAAGCGCCCCGCGAGGTGCGCCGAGACCGCGATCTCGTCCGGATTGCTGCGGCCGCTCACGATCTCCATGGCATCGCCCCCCGCCTGCTTGAAGGCGGTGAGGATCTTCACGAGCCAGGCTCGGGTGAAGCCGTAGCGCAACGGGTGGGCCAGCACCCCCCGGCCCCCGGCGCCGTGTATCCAGGCCAGGGTCTCTTCCAGACTCGCCCATTCGACCGACACATGCCCCGGCTTGCCCCGGCCGAGGTAACGCCGGTAGGCCTGCTGCAGCTCCTTCACGTGCCCCGCCTCCAGGAGGAAGCGGGCGTAATGGGTACGGGTGAGGCGGGCGGCCCCGGCGATCTTCGCGGCCCCGGCATGGGCGCCGGCGATCCCCCTGGCTTCCAGGCGCTTGCCGATCTCGGCGCCGCGCGTGTCCCGTACCGCCTGCAGCCGCGCGAGGCCGGCCTGGAGCGCGGCGTTCTCCGGGTCCACCCCCAGGCCGATGATGTGCAGGGTCTTCTTGTCCCAGGTGGTGGAGACCTCCACGCCCGGCAGGAAGCGGATGTCGGCGGTGGAGCAGGCGGCGCGTGCTTCGGTCACGCCATCCAGGCAGTCGTGGTCCGTCAGGGACAGGAGCGTCACGCCGCGGCCCGCGGCCAGGGAGACGAGTTCGGCGGGGGAGAGGGTGCCGTCGGAGGCCCGGGAGTGGGTGTGCAGGTCGATCACGCGTCCAAGTCCGGGATCAGCATGCTCTCCAGGCGCGCGATGTAGTCCTTGAGCTGCAGCTTGCGCTTTTTCATGCGCGAGACCTGCAGTTCGTCGCTGGTGGGGTCCTCGGCCAGACGGCCGATGGCCACGTCCAGGTCGTGGTGCTCCAGCTTCAGCTGGATGATCTGCTCTCTTATCTTGCGCGGGTCTTGATCCATGCGCCGCCCCGATTATCAGCCCACAAGGGTAGCACGCCCCTTTCCCGGGAGAGGGCCCAGCGGCGATAATGGGCGATGGAGATATTCAAGGTGTTCCACATCGAGGCGGCCCACCGCTTGCCGAACCTGCCGGCCAGCCACAAGTGCAGCCGCCTGCACGGCCACTCCTTCCGGGTGGAGATCCACGTCGCGGGCCCAGTGGACCCCAAGACCGGTTGGATCATGGACTTCGCGGACCTGAAGCTCGCCTTCAACCCGGCGTTCGAGGCCCTGGACCACCGTTATCTCAACGACGTGCCGGGCTTGGACAACCCCACCAGCGAGCACCTGGCCCGCTGGATCTGGCAGAAGCTCAAGCCCACGCTGCCGGGCCTGTCGAAAGTCGTCATCGCCGAGACCTGCACTTCGGGGTGCACCTATCTAGGGGACTAAAAGGAGATGCCCATGCGTCCCGTATCGCTCGCTGTCTTGTCCTTCGTCCTCATCTTCCTCAGCCCCAGCCTCCATGCCATGAGTGACGCCGACTACATGGCGGCCATGGCCGGCATGCACGCTTCCGACATGCCGGTGCCGAGCGCCGCCGCCGTAGCGAAACCCGCCCAGCCCGTGACCGGCCAGGACGTGGTCTACGCCAGCGCAGGCGGCCAGGAAACCCACGGCTATCTCAGCAAGCCGGCGAACGCCAAAGGCCCGCTGCCCGGCATCATCGTGATCCACGAGTGGTGGGGTCTCAACGACAACATCCGCCGCATGACCGACCGCCTGGCGGGCGAGGGCTACGAGGCCCTGGCCGTGGACCTCTACGGCGGCCACGCCGCCGAGTCGCCGGACGAGGCCAAGAAACTCATGATGGGTGTCATGGGCGACAAGGACGCCGCCAAGGACAATCTCAGGCAGGCCTACTCTTACCTCCACGACCACGAGCATGCGACCAAGCTGGGCGTGATCGGCTGGTGCTTCGGCGGCGGCTGGTCGCTGCAGACCGCGCTCCTGTTCCCGGACAAGCTGGACGCGGCGGTGATGTACTACGGCCAGCCGGTGACGGATGTGAAGACTCTCGCCACCCTCAAGATGCCGCTCATCGGCTTCTTCGGCGAAGAGGACATGGGCATCACCGTGGCCGACGTGCTGAACTTCCAGGATGCGCTCAAGCAGGCCGGGGTCAAGGCCGAGATCCACGAGTATCCGGGGGCCGGCCACGCCTTCGCTAACCCCTCGGGCAAGAACTACAAGCCCGAGGTCGCCAGGGACGCCTGGCAGCGTACCGTGGCGTTCTTCAAACAATACCTCCAGTGAGTGAGGCGTTGGGGCCGGGTGCCTCGAGGTGCTAGGCTTGGGTCGAGGGATATCCAAAACGGGGAGCTGACCATGAGACGCATCGCGACCTTCCTGCTTGCCTTCGGCCTCGTGGCCGCCGCTTCCGCCGCCGACCTCGCCGGGGTCTCGGTGCCGGACACCGCCCAGGTGGCCAACACCAACCTGGTGCTGAACGGCATCGGCCTGCGCAAGAAGTTCTTCGTCAAGATCTACGTGGGCGGGCTGTACCTGCCCCAGAAGAGCGGTGATGCCGACGCCATCGTCGCCTCCACCACGCCGGACCGTATCCTGATGCACATGATCTACTCCGTGGACAAGGACCAGTTCGCCGATGCCTGGCACGACGACTTCAAGGCCAACAACCCGGACCAGTACCAGGCGCTGCACGATCCGATCGAGCAGTTCATCGCCTGGTTCAGCGACTCCAAGAAGGACGACGTGGTGACCATGGACTGGGTGCCGGGCCAGGGCACGCAGATCAGCTGGAACGGCGCCTTCCGCGGCAACATCCCCGGCGAGGACTTCCATAAGGCGCTGCTGCGGGTCTTCCTGGGCCCGAATCCGCCTACGGATGCTCTCAAGGACGGGATGCTCGGCAAGAATTGATATCGACTTGTAAATTCGGGCTAACCCTATGAGGCAGTCCTATATCATCTCTTATGATGTCGCCAAGGGTGGTGACTATGCGGAGCTTATTGCTGCAATTAAGGGCTATAAAACATGGGCCCACATTACTGAGTCCACATGGGCTATCGTTACAAATGATACTCATACTCAGATTAGAAATAATTTAGCAAGATACCTTCCGAAAGGTAGCAGACTGTTCGTAGTTCGTTCGGGGGCAATTGCTGCATGGCGTAATGTATTGTGCAGCAACGAATGGCTCAAAAAGAATCTGTAGCCATGAGCAGCAAAGGGAAAAGTAGCAGGGATACGATAACTGTCCGCCGCGGGAGAATGGATTCTATCGACGTATATGATGTTACTGATCAAGAACTAGAGGCATTAAAACGCGGCGGAGATGGCGGGATTTATCTGAATTTTGCGCTTGCTTTTTTCTCAATTGCAGTTTCATTTATTATTGCTTTAGAAACGACATCTATAACTTCTGATCGGCAGTTTTTTGTTTTTGCTCTTGTGGCGGCAGGCGCTTTACTTGGAGCTGTGATATTGGGGCTGATTTGGGTGGTATCGCGAAATTCGACAAAAGATATAGTTCTAATAATCAAATCAAGGATGTCATACGATCAAAATCCGGATAAAAACGAATCAGAAACGGATGCCGTTGATCGTTCATAAGTTCGACTCTAAAGTGTGTTGAGCATTTCCATCTTCAATTTAAGCGGTTTCAAAGCGTTACGAGCGCAGACAGAGCGAGGCGCGGGAGGCGAGCAACCGGAGCGTACTCTTGATGTACGTGAGGATTGCGAGCCGGACCGCAACGAAGCTATGCCAAGCGCAGTAGCTTTGAAATCGCTTAAAGGTAGCTCAGCCAATCACAGGAGGAGTCCGCGTAGCCGATGAAGTGCGGATTGAGCAGGGATTCCTTGGCGTTATAGCGTAAAGACCCGCCGTCCACCGCCACCACCGTGCCGCCGGCGGCCGCGAGCACCGCATGGCCCGCGCCCGTGTCCCACTCCGAGGTGGGCCCGAGGCGCGGATACACGTCGGCTGAGCCTTCCGCCACCAGACAGAACTTGAGGGAGCTGCCCCGGGAGACGGTCTCATGGGGGCCGAGCTTCGCGAGGTAGCCGTCCAGGAGCTCGCCGCGGTGGGAGCGGCTCGCCACCACCTTCACCGGCTTGCCGGGGATGAGCTTGCGCGCCTTGATGGGCGAGGCCTGGCCGTCCCGGTCGCGGCGGAAGGCGCCCACGCCCACGCAGCCATAGTAGGAGAGGCCGGCGGCGGGCACGTGCACCACGCCGACCACGGGCACGCCGCCCTGGATCAGGGCGATGTTCACCGTGAAGTCGCC
>DASSIS010000128.1:0-6542 GCA_035691665.1 Gammaproteobacteria bacterium
GAGGGACGCCGCCATGAACCCCGCGAAACGCGCCGAAATCTACCGGCGGCTCAAGGCCGCTACGCCCAAGCCCACCACCGAGCTCCACTACCACAGCCCCTATGAACTGCTGGTGGCCGTGAGCCTCTCGGCCCAGGCCACGGACAAGAGCGTGAACCTGGCCACGGCCAAGCTCTTCCCGGTAGCCAACACGCCGACGGCCATGCTCGCTCTCGGAGAGACGGGCCTGAAGGAATACATCAAGACCATCGGCCTCTACAACACCAAGGCCAAGAACGTCATCGCCGCGGCCAAGATGCTCCTGGAATCGCATGGGGGCGAGGTGCCCAAGGACCGGGAAGCGCTGGAAGCCCTGCCCGGCGTCGGCCGCAAGACCGCCAACGTCGTGCTCAACACCGCCTTCGGCGAACCCACCATCGCCGTGGACACCCACATCTTCCGGGTGGCGAACCGCACCTGCCTCGCGCCCGGCAAGGACGTGCGCGAGGTGGAGGATGGGCTCGTCAAGTTCACGCCGGACGAGTTCAAGCAGGACGCCCACCATTGGCTCATCCTGCACGGCCGTTATGTCTGCAAGGCGCGCAAGCCCGAATGCCCGCGCTGCGTGATCCGGGAGCTCTGTGAGTTCAAGCAGAAGACCAAGCCCGGCCCCAAGGTGCCCCTTGCCTTGAAGCAGCCTGCGAAGCGGCCCAGGCAGAAGGCGAGACGCTGATGCCCATCCACGGTGACAGCCGCCACGACACCCGTCGGACCTTCTTCGAAGTGTGGGAGAAGATGCAGTCCGCTGCACCCATGACGGCCCTGGAGGGCATCATCGCCGACGTGATCCGCCTGCATCCGGAATACCACGCCCTGCTGGGCCGCGGCGTGGAGGTGCTGGACAAGGACTGGTTGCCGGAAGGCGGCGAGACCAACCCCTTCCTGCACATGGGGATGCACATCGCCATTCGCGAGCAGCTCTCCATCGACCGGCCGCCCGGCATCAAGGCAGCCTACGACGCCCTGCTCACCAAGACCCGCGACGTGATGGCGGCCGAACACCTCATGCTGGAATGCCTCGGGGAAGCGCTGTGGCGTGCGCAGCGGGAAAACCGGCTGCCCGATGAACAGCTCTATCTCAAGCTTGTAAGAGAGCGGTCTCGCTGAATCTACTGCGTCATGAACCAACGGGTATGAACTACCCGATCATCACGCCCGAACACCAGGGCCAACTCCGGTCCACCGCCAACATATCCTTCCGGCAATGTGTAGAAGCTGTACCACCATTGGCCAGCCTGTCCACATTCTATATCGGTGCCGTCTCCATCATCGGTAGCGTCCCTACAACTAATCGGCTCGCCGAAGAGAACATGGACATCTGTTCGAGTCAGCCCAATGAGCACTGCGGGGTCGCCGGGGAAACACGGTGAATTGAAGTGAGCTTCGTGCTTACCATGTCTCACGAAATCCAAGCAGTCATGCCACTTCAATACATCTTGGGAGTAAGCCTTGGGCGTTTCGGCTCCGGTATCCGCGAGTGCAGAGACCGTAAGCACCAGCATCCCTACTATCAGCAAAGCGCTCCGCACTACTTGTTCTCCGGCGCCTTGGCCAGGAGCATCACTAGCGCAGCCGCCACCGGGCCCTCCGGTGCGCCCTGGATGCGCTTGCGGAAGTTCTCCAGGCTGTCCATGCGGTTGTTGGTGGAGCTGTAGACGGCCTCATCCCGCACGAAGGCCATGCGCCGGTTGAGGGAGTCGTAGATGTCGTTGCCGCGCACGTAGCCCAGGCGGCGGTTCACGGCATCGAACACCGTGTTGTCGCGGGCGTAACCCAGCCGGTTGCGGTTCCGGTCGTAGAGCTCGCTGCCCTGCATGCGGTACTCGGCCATGGAAGCCTCAGTGTTTGCCGCCCGCCGCGGGCTTGCTGACCAGGGCGTACTGCTGCTCGATCAGCTTCCTGAGGTCCTCATAGGGCATGACGCCGGCGTAGCCCGCGCCGTTCACCCCGTAGCTCGGCGTCGAGTTGATCCCCAAGGCGTCACCGTAACCCTGGCTGCGCATCACCACGTCATGGGTGGTGCCGGTCCGGATGCAGAGCAGCAAGGCACCCGGATCCACGCCGGCTTCCTGCGCATAGGACTGGAGCTTAGGCAGCGGGTCCGGCAGCTCCGCCCAGTCCTGCTGATGCGTGTAGAGCAGGTCGTGCATGGACCAGTAATGGCCCTGGCTGCCGGCGCAGCGCGCCACCTGGGCGGCCAACATCGCGTTCTTGTGGATGTCGAGCGGATAGTCGAAGAACACGAAGCGCACCATGCCCGTGTCCACGTAGTCCTTGCGCATCTTCTCCAGGGTGGGCTCGAAGGCGCCGCAGGCCGGACACTGGAAGTCGGCGAACTCACGCACCACCACCGGCGCATCCGCCGCGCCCAGGCTCACGCCCACCGCCGCGTCTTCCTCCGGCACGAACTTCACTTGGGTGGTGTTGGCGGCGACGGCGGCTTCCACCGCCGCGCTGTCCGCCGCGGATCTGGCGCGGGCTCGCACCAGCAGGATCCCGCTGTAGGCGACCGCGATCACAAGCAGCGCGATGCCGGCGTAGAGCCAGTAGCGGGAACGGTCAGGCGCGGGTTCGGCAGGCTTCTGCATGTTGGACTCCCCAGCGGTTTAATCCTGAGTGATATGCTCAGGTAAGACTCCCGGTACGGCAGAGCCACCGCACCCCCGTATACATAATAGCGGCCGCATGTCCGACGGGTAATGTCATATTGGCGTCGGACTATCACTTGTGTAATAAATACCGCACTGCCGGGTCTAGCATCCTGTGGATGCGGATGCAGATTCAGGGGTTCCCAACTGCATCTCGATTCCCCGACGGTCCGTATCTTAGGACGAACCCGGCAACCTTGTAGGGCTCGGCCTGAGATGCGGACAACCCGCATGGCGAACCGGACCCTCCGGGGCACGGGCTCTCCGGGCGGTCCGTCGAGGAATCCGCATCCGGCATGTATCAAACACATGGTTTAAACCACTCAACATGAGGACGTCTAACATGAACACGACCAAAGTCTCCGGTATCGCCATCGCCGCCGTCGCCGCCAGCCTGTTCGTGCTGGCCCCGCTCGCCACCGCTGCCGACAGCGCCGCCACCGGCAAGTGCGTCGGCGGCAACTCCTGCAAGGGCCAGAGCGCCTGCAAGAGCGCCGACCATGCCTGCAAGGGTCAGAACTCCTGCAAGGGCAAGGGCTTCACCGTGGTCAGCAAGGCTGACTGCGACAAGGCCGGCGGCAAGTTCGAAGGCGGCGGCAAGTAACAGCTCCGTCTAGGCTTGAGCGAAACGACCCGGTCGCCCTCGCAGGCGGCCGGGTCTTTCCTTTTAGGCACGGGTAGAATCGGATCGTGAACGCCAAGACACACACCCAGGCAGGCCCCTATCTCGGCTTCGGCCTGGGGCTGCGCACCGAGCACTACGAATCGATCCTGGCGGAGAAGCCGCCGATCGACTGGCTGGAGATCATCTCCGAGAACTACATGGTGGACGGCGGCAAACCGCTGCACTACCTCGATCGGTTCCGCGCTCTCTACCCCATGGTGATGCACGGCGTGTCGCTCTCCATCGGCAGCGGCGACGCTCTGGACAAGGATTACCTGAAGCGCCTCAAGGCGCTGGCGGCGCGCGTCGAGCCGCGCTGGATCTCGGACCACCTGTGCTGGACCGGCATCGCTGGCAAGAACCTGCACGACCTCATGCCCCTGCCCTATACCGAGGAAGCGGTGCGTCACGTGGCGGAGCGGGTGCGCCAGGTGCAGGACTACCTCGGCCGGCAGATCCTGCTGGAGAACGTCTCCAGCTACGTCACTTACACCCAGTCGGCCATCAGCGAGTGGGAGTTCCTCACCGCCATCTGCGAGACAGCGGACTGCCACATCCTGCTCGACGTGAACAACATCTACGTGAGCAGCCATAACCATGAGTTCGACCCGCGCGAATACCTGCGCGGCGTGCCGGCGGCTCGGGTAAGGCAATTCCACCTGGCGGGCCACACCCACAACGGCAACATCATCGTGGACACCCACGACCAGCCCATCATCCCCGACGTCTGGAGCCTCTATGCCGAGGCGGTACGCCACTTCGGACCGGTATCCACCATGATCGAACGGGACGCCAATATCCCGCCCCTGGCGGAGCTGCTGACCGAACTCGATCAGGCGCGGCGCATCGCCGAGCCCATCCTGAAAGGACAGGCTGCCTGATGGGCGCGCTCATCAAGCTGGAACGGGACTTCCTGGGATGCATGCTCGAGGACCGGCTGGACATGGCCGGGCAGGTGGTGGGCACCGCCCGCGCCGGCGCCGAGGAACGGGTTAAAGTCTACGTGGACGGTTATCGCTTGAGGCTCCTGGAAGTGCTGCAAGATAACTTCTCAGGCCTGCATGCGCTCCTCGGTGACGAGGATTTCGACCATCTGGGACGGGCTTATATCGATGCCCACCCCTCCACCCGTCCATCGGTGCGCTGGTTCAGCCAACACTTGGCGGACTTCCTCCGGCGGACCCCCCCGTACGACGCCCAGCCTTACCTTGCGGAGATGGCGGCGTTCGAATGGGCCCAGGGACTGGTGTTCGACGCCGCCGACGCCCCTGCAGCTGATGCCCAGGTGCTGGCAGTCGTGCCGCCGGACGCCTGGGCGGGGTTGCGCTTCCGGTTGCATCCATCGGTGCGCGTCCTGAGCTTGGAGTGGAACATACCCGCCGCCTGGCAGGTGCTCGAAGCCGATGAGGCGCCGGAACTGCGCCAGGGAGACGCTCCTGCCACCTGGCTCTTGTGGCGCAAAGACCTGCAGACTCACTGGCGCTCGCTCGATGAGGGTGAGATCTGGGCTCTCCATGCCGCCCGGGAGGGCAAGGGCTTCGGCGAGATCTGCGAAGGCCTGTGCCGCTGGCACGAGTCTTCCGAGGTCGCCATGCAGGCGGCGAGTTACCTGAAGCGCTGGCTGACCGACGGTCTCATCACCCGTATCGATGCCCGGTAGACCGGTAGCGATGCACGGCACCCGACTGTTCCTGCTGCTACTCTCGTTCCCGAGCCTGGCCATGGCGGCGGAGCACGCTCCCGCCGCTGTCACCCACGATGATCCTGTGCACGTGGACTTCAAGGCCACCGGGCTCACGGTGACCCAGGATGAAGTGCTGCAGTGGATACATACGGCCCAGAGGGCCGTCACGCACTACTACGGCCGTTATCCCGTAGCGCAAGTGGTGATCGAGGTGGATTCCAGACCCGGCAGTCGTGGGCCGTCCGGCGTGACCTATGGCGACGAAGATGGCGCGCTCATCAAGCTCGGCATCGGCCAGGAGATGAGCGATGCGGATCTACAGGCGAGCTGGGTCATGACCCACGAGATGGTGCACCTCGCCTTCCCGCAGCTGGCGGACAACCAGCACTGGGCCGAGGAAGGCCAGGCCACCTACATAGAACCCATCGCCCGGGCCGAGATCGGCGACCTCGGCGTGGATTACCTCTGGAAGGAGACCCTCGAAGGCATGCCCAAGGGCCTGCCCGAGGCCGGCGATGAAGGCCTGGACCGCACCGCCACCTGGGGGCGCACCTACTGGGGCGGCGCGCTCTTCTACCTGATGGCGGACGTGCAGATCCGCGAGCGGACCCACAACCGCTATGGGCTGCAGGACGCGCTCGCGGCGGTGGTGGCGGCCGGGGGCAACGTGGAGACCCGCTCCTCCCTGGACCACGCCTTCGGGGTGGCCGATGTGGCCGTCGGGGTGCCGGTGCTGGAAGAACTCTATGCCCAATGGCGGGACAAGCCGGTGCAGGTGGACTTGCCCGCCCTCTGGAAGAAGCTCGGGGTGTCGCTCGAGGACGGCAAGGTCGTTTACGACGACACCGCTCCCGATGCCGCCATCCGCAAGGCCATCACGTCTCCAGGCACCCGTTAGATCTCAGGCGGCCCCGTTCAGAAATCCCATTCCAGGATCACCGCGTTCTCGCCGATGTTGTTGCCGCGCAGTCCGCCGTTGGACATGTGCCGCACCGCCAGCGACCAACCATCATGGTGGAAGCCGAAAGTGGTCATGAACTGGTACTGGCTGGTGAGCGTGGAGGTCTGGTGGCGGATGAGCGCCGGGCCGAAGCTTGCGTACAGATGCTGGTCCACGATCTCGTAGGAAGCGGCGACGAAGGACGTATCCCGGTCGAGGGTGCCGCGGATCGCGCCCGCGGTGAAGTCCCATGGTTTGCCATCGGGCCGGTAGTCCAGCATATATACCTGGCCGCGCTGGCTGTCATGCATGCCGGTGTAACCCACGGCGATGCCTGTCTGGGCATCGGCCGTGATCGGTGCGGACAGGGTGAGGCTCAGGGCGAGGGCGAGGAGGATCGAGAGTCCGTTGTTTTTGCGATTGAACGTCTTCATGGTCTTGCCTTTTCCCATCCCCCGAGTTGGACGACCGACTGTTCTTGTTCTTGTGGAAACCTTCAGGTGCGGACGTGCTCCGAGACCGCATCCAGCGCCTCGCTGAGAGCACTGCCGAACCAGAACAGCGCCA
>DASSIS010000129.1:0-5245 GCA_035691665.1 Gammaproteobacteria bacterium
GAAGATCCTCGAGCTCACCCGCGACAACGTGAAGCTCGAGGCCCAGGCGGCCCACAAGAAGGTCGTGACCGTGACCCGCGGCGGCCATGGCTACAAGGTCGGGGTGATCACCGTGCCCGGTTTCTACGAGGACCTGCAGGCGCGCATGCAGGGCGACAAGAACTACAACAGCACCACCCGCGACGTGGCGAAGCTCCTCACCGAACTCAAGGCCCAGCACGTGGACGGCGTGGTCATGGACCTGCGCAACAACGGCGGCGGCTCGCTCCGGGAAGCCGAGGACCTCACCGGCCTCTTCATCCCCGAGGGCCCGGTGGTGCAGATCCGCCACCACAACGGCAAGATCGACGTGGAAGGCGAGGATGCGGACAACGGCGTGGTCTACGCCGGCCCGCTGGCGGTGCTGGTGAACCGCTACACCGCTTCCGCCTCGGAGATCTTCGCGGCCGCCATCCAGGACTACCGGCGCGGCGCCGTGGTGGGCTCCACCACCTACGGCAAGGGCACGGTGCAGGGCCTGGAGGACCTCAACCGCTACATCCCCGGTGACAGCGACTCGGGCCAGCTCAAGATCACCATCGACAAGTTCTACCGGGTGAGCGGCTCCAGCACCCAGAACAAGGGCGTGACCCCGGACATCGCCCTCCCCGCCCTGGTGGACCCCACCGACGTGGGCGAATCCACCAACGACAGCGCCCTGCCCTGGGACGAGATCGCGCCCGCCGATTACTCCGTGCTGCACGACGGCCTGGAGAAGGCCCTGCCGCAGCTCAACAAGGACCACGAAGAGCGCGTGGCCAAGGACCCGGACTGGAAGCTCTTCATGGACGCCCTGCACGACCTCGAGGCGGAACGCGCCGAGACCTCGGTCTCCCTGGTGCTGGCGGAGCGGCAGAAGGAGCGCGGCGCTGACGACGCGAAGCGCTTGGGGCTAGCCAATGCCTGGCGCAAGCTCGAGGGCCTCCCGCCCGCGGCCACCCTGGAAGAAGCCCTGAAGACCCCCAAGACCGCCACGACCGACCCGGATGGAACGGATGACCCCGGCATCGAGCCCGACGTGCTCCTGGACGAGACCGCCCAGGTGGTGGCCGACATGGACGTGAAGAAGCTCTTCCACGCCACCCCGCCCTCGGCGCTGGCGGATAGAAACTAAACCCTCCGACTCGCCGGACCGTCTTTATATATAGACCCCCCCTGATTTCAGGGGGGTCTATGTACTTGCATGTATCAAAACTAGTGTTATACTCATCTATAACACTGTTCCTGGGGCCTTCCTACAAAGAACCGGACCTTTAAAAAGAGGCACATGCCATGAAATCCACCCTCCGCCGCACCCTCTTCGTGACCCTCCTGGCCTCAGGCCTCAGCTTGAGCCTCGCCGGCTGTGGCGGCGATGCCGCCCAGGCCAAGGAGACCGCCAAGGACAGCACCCCGGCCATCCCAGTGGAGACCGCCACGGCCCAGCGGGCCGAGGTGGCCGCCACCTACTCCGGCACCACCACCCTCGAAGCCGCCGAGGAAGCCTCGGTGGTGGCCAAGGTGGGCGGCACCGTGGCCCAGATCTACGCCGAGGAAGGCCGGCAGGTGCGCGCCGGCGACGCCCTGGCGCAGCTCGACGACACGGAACTGCGCTACGACGCCGAGGAGGCCCAGGCCAACTTCGAGAAGAAGCAGCAGGAGTTCGCCCGCAGCCAGGCGCTCTACGACCGCAAGCTCATCAGCACCGACGCCTTCGACAGCGTGAAGTACGACCTCGCGGTGCTGAAAGCCACCTACGACATCGCCAAGCTCAACCTGGACCGCACCGTGATCCGCTCGCCCATCGACGGGGTGGTGGCCAAGCGCCTCATCAAGGTGGGCAACACCCTGACCCCGAACCAGTCGGTCTACGTGGTGACTAACTTCAACCCGCTGCTCGCGGTGCTCTACGTGCCGGAGAACGCCTTGGCCCGCATCCGTCCCGGCCAGCCCGCCACCTTGAGCGCCGACGCCCTGGGCGGCCAGACCTTCACCGGCCGCGTGGCACGCCTCGCGCCGGTGGTGGACCCCCAGACCGGCACCTTCAAGGTGACGGTGGAAGTGAACCGCGGCGAACGCGGCCTCGCGCCCGGCATGTTCAGCCGCGTGAACATCACCTATGACGTGCACAAGGACGCGCTCACCGTGCCGCGCGCCGCCATCATCACCGAGGACGGCGAATCCGCGGTCTACGTGGTGAGCGACGGCACGGCGCACCGGGTCCCGGTGAGCCTCGGCTACGCCGAGGGAGACAAGGTGGAGATCACCCGCGGCCTCAAGAACGGCGACAGCGTGGTGACGCTCGGCCAGAACAGCCTCAAGGACGGCACCAAGGTGGCGGTGGTGAACCCCTCGCCCCAGAAAGCGACCGCCGTGCGCTCCGACAAGACCGTGCCTTCCGTCTGACCCGACCCCATCATCATCGCAGGAGGGGATGCCATGAACACCGTACGTAAATGCCTCTTGATCGGTGCCCTGGCCGGCGCCGTCGCCATCACCGCCCTCGCCGCCCGGGCCGACGTGCGCGTGGATGCCTTCGGTCACACCGACAGCGACGGCATCGACATCGTCATGCACGGCGACGACGTAGTGATCGTCGCGCGGGACGACAGCGAAGCCCGCATCACCCCCGCCGGCGACCTCAGCATCCGCGACCAGCGTGTGGCCGTGACCGCCGGACAGCGCCAGCTGCTGCGCCAGTACTCCCAGGGCATCGTGGAGATCGAGCACAAGGGCATGGAGATCGGCCGCCAGGCGGTCGCCATGGTGGGCGGCATGGTCGGCACCCTGGTCACCGACCTGCTCACCGACGACGACGGCGACAAGAAGCTGGACGCGGACATGAACCGCAAGGCCGAGCCCCTGGACCAGGCCGCGACCGAGATCTGCAAGGACGTGAAGGCCCAGAAGCTCCTGCAGGACGAGATCGCGGTGGAGATCCCCGCCTTCAAGCCCTACGCGGTGATCCACAAGGACACCGACGAGGACTGCCACACAGACCACCACGAGGATTGAGCCTGTGAAAGCCCCCAAGGTCCTCGGTATCGTCAAGCTCGCCACGGAGCGCCGCGTCACCATCGGCATGCTCACCCTGGCGGTGATCGTGTTCGGCTTCGTGTCGCTCTCACGGCTGAAGCTCAACCTGCTGCCGGAGCTCTCCTACCCCTCGCTCACGGTGCGCACCGACCTGCCGGGCGCCGCGCCCGAGGAGGTGGAGAACCTCATCACCAAGCCCATCGAGGAGGCGGTGAGCGTCATCAAGAACGTGCGCACGGTACGCTCCGTGTCGCGGCCGGGCGAATCCGACGTGACCCTGGAGTTCACCTGGGGCACGGACATGGACTACGCGGGCGTGGACGTGCGCGAGAAGATCGACGCGCTGGAACTCCCCACCGAGGCCAAGCGCCCGGTGCTGCTGCACTTCGACCCCTCCACCGAGCCGGTGCTGCGCTACGGCCTCACCGGGACCCCCAAGGACCTCTCCCCCACCGACGGCATCGACCCGAAGGTGCAGCAGCTGCGCTACCTGCGCACCTACGCCGACCAGGACCTGACCAAGATGCTGGAAGCGGTGGACGGCGTGGGCGCCGTCAAGGTGAGCGGCGGCCTGGAGGACGAGATCCACGTGTTCGTGGACCAGGGCAAGCTCGCCGAGCTGCACCTCACCAACGCCGAGGTGGGCGACCGTCTCAAGGCCGAGAACGTGAACCTCTCCGGCGGCCTGCTGCAGCAGGGCAACCAGAAGCTCTTGGTGCGCACCGTCAACGAGTTCCAGAACCTGGACGACATCGCCGACTCCGTGGTCGCCACCAAGGACGGGCGACCAATCTACCTCAAGGACGTGGCCGGCGTGGAGCGCGGCTACAAGGAGCGCGAGGCCATCACCCGCATCAACGGCGAAGAATCGGTGGAGCTCGCCATCTACAAGGCCGGCGACGCCAACACCGTCTCCGTGTCGCAGGCCGTGGCCAACAAGATCGGCGACATCCAGCAGCACCTGCCGCCGGGTCTCAAGCTGGTGAAGGAATACGACCAGGCGGTGTTCATCTCCCAGGCGATCGGCGACGTGATCAACGCCGCCATCATCGGCGGCCTCCTGGCCGCGCTCGTGATCTTCTTCTTCCTGCGCAACCTCTGGGCTACGGTGATCGTGAGCATCGCCATCCCGGTGTCGGTGATCGCGACCTTCATCGCCATGTATGCCGGCCACATCAGCCTCAACATGATGTCGCTGGGCGGTATCTCGCTCGCCATCGGCATGCTGGTGGACAGCTCCATCGTGGTGTTGGAGAACATCTCGCGCCACCGCCACATGGGCAAGGACACCACCGCCGCGGTGCGCGAGGGCACGAGCGAGGTGGGCGGCGCCATCACCGCCGCCACTCTCACCACCATCGCGGTGTTCTTCCCGCTGGTGTTCGTCACCGGCATCGCCGGCCAGCTGGTCCGCGACCAGTCCCTCACCGTGACCTACTCGGTGGTGTTCTCGCTGTTCGCCGCGCTGACGCTCATCCCCATGCTCGCCAACCTCGGGGTCAAGTCGGAGAACACGCTCAAGGTGACCGGCAGCGGCGAGGACCGCCCGCGGATCGAGCCGCGTAACCGGGTGACGCGCTTCCTCTACCACATCCCCCGCGGCGGCGCGCGCGGCGTGAGCTTCGCCTTCAAGTGGGGCGTGATCGGCTTCGGCGCCCTCTCCATGGTGCTCGGCAAGACCCTCGGTTTCGCGCTGCGGCCCGCCATGAACGCCTTCACCCGCGGCTACACCCGCCTCGAGGAAGGTTATCCCAAGCTCATCCGCTGGGCGCTGGACCACAAGGTCAAGGTGCTCGGGGTGGCGGCGGGTTCGCTCCTGGTGGCACTGCTGCTCTTGCCGACGCTCGGTGTCGAGCTCATCCCGCAGCTCTCCCAGGGCGAGTTCCAGGTGAAGCTGACCCTGACTCCCGGCACACCGCTCGCCAGCAGCGACGTGGCCATCGCCGAGGTGCAGGCGGCGGCGGAAAAGCTGCCGCAGGTGGTCACCAGCTATTCAGTGGCCGGCACCGGCAACCGCCTGGACGCGAACCCGGTGGACGCCGGCGAGAACACCGCCAGCCTCAACGTGGTCATGAAGCCCGGCACCAGCCACCGGGATGAGGACCGGGTGATGGCCGCGCTGCGCACTACCCTGAACCAGATGCCCGGTCTGAACTACAAGTTCGAGCACCCCTCGCTCTTCACCTTATCC
>DASSIS010000130.1:0-15057 GCA_035691665.1 Gammaproteobacteria bacterium
CCTTCCGGTGGCCATACCCGGGAACCTGCAAAGGGATCGGAAGTGGTCATAGGAGCCCCGGGCCGCATGCAGTACTTTCCCGAGCACGAGCAACCTCGTCCCTGGGAGATATCCATGAAGATGTTCCTGTCCGGCAGCGCCAGCACCCTGGCGCTCTTGTGCGCCGCATCGGTCCTGGCCAAGCCCTGGGTGGACTACACCCCCGAGAAGGGCTTCTGGCTATACACCTACGTGAAGGTGGACGTGAACTACACGGACCAGTACATCACCCGCCTGAAGGATATCTGGGTGCCCGGCCGGGAGATCGACAAGCAGCACGGTCTCATCGACGACTACAAGGTGATGGTGAACATCAACACCGGCGACAGCTACGCCAACGTCATGCTCTGCGTGCACTTCAAGAGCTTCGCGGGACTCGATCCCGACAAGCAGCGGGACATGGAGATCCAGGCACAGAACGATGCAGCCCTGCCGCCCCAGAAGGCCGACGCCGCGTTCACGGACTTCAGCAAGTACCGGAGCATCGTGGGCGCCGCCATGTACGTACCCGTGGATTTCAGCAAATGACCTAGGCTCCGGCCCGAGACACCGCTCCGGGGGCGATACCCCCTCCCCGTCAATGGAACTGCTGTCTCCAGGCGGCTGTGCGGTGGTCGGAGACCAGCTCCACGTCCACCAAGTAGCCGCTGCTTTCATAAGCCACGGCCAGGTTCCGGGGGATGCCCGTGAAGGTCCTGGAACCGTCGCTGAACCCGAGGTCGACGGTGATGTCTATCCGCTCGCCCACGGGCAAAGCCTCCTCGCAGATGAGGCGCAGGCCGACCCGCGAGCGTTCCGCGATGAGACAGTGGTGATTGACCGAGGTGACCGTGTCGCCGCTGATGGCGTAGACCTGCACCACGGCCCACTCATGCCGGTGCTTCGCGGCGTGACGGCGGCTCCGTTCGTCCTTCTTCGAAGATATCCCGTCCATGTCGGCTCACCTCTTCCTTGGGTCACAGGCCGTCCCAGACCTGTGACCCTTGTGTCGCGGCTTGGCATCCCATGCGCTGGCCTGTCGTTTCCTTGGCAGGCGGCGACTTCCATGTGCATCCGCTTGGACACAGTTGACACCTCGGGCAGAAGAAACCCCATCGGGAGTGCCCCGAAATAGGGCTAGGGGACGACCCTGGTCAGGGGCTCAGGGATTCTCTGAGGCCAGGCCTGCCGGGCCCCGGCAAGGTGCTAAGCGCCTGATGGATATCGATTTCGATGCAAGCCGGCCGGGAGCCTTTCAGTGCCAATCCTTGCGGGCGGCGATGACCCGCTCGTTCATCATCTTGAAGAAGGCGTCGTAGCTGCCGCTCGCCTCGGCGAAGCGCTGGGCCTTCACCCGCTCCACCAGGATCTCGGTGGCGTCCGGGGAGGACTTGAGCAGGCCCATCGCTTCGGCGATGAAGTCCTTGAGGGGCATGGCCATGGGGTCGGAAGCCTGGCGCGGACCCTGCAGGTCCGTCTGCACGTAGGGTGGGACGAGCTCGATCACCTGCACTGGGGTGTCCTTGAGCTGGTAACGCATGGCCTGGGTATAAGAATGGATGGCGGCTTTGCTGGCGCTGTAGCTGGGCGTGAGCGCCAGGGGCACGAAGGCGAGGCCTGAAGTCACCATGATGATGGTGGCCTGCTTCTGCTTCAGGAGCGTGGGCAGGAGCGCGGCCGTGAGGCGGATGGGCCCCAGGAGGTTGGTGGCGATGATGGCCTCCGCATCCGCGAGCTCGCCCTTGGCGAGCGTCTCGGAGCGCATGATGCCGGCGTTGTGGATCACCACATTGAGCGCCGGGAAATCCTCGAGGAGCTTCGCTGCGGAGCGTTTAATGGCAGCGGCGTCCTCCACGTCCAGCAACACGGACTTCATGCCGGGGTTTGCTTTAGTCACTTCGTCCAAGAGCGCCTGGCGGCGCCCGGCGACGATCACCTGGTTGCCCTCGGCGTGGAAAGCTTCCGCGAGCGCGCGGCCGATGCCGGACGTGCCGCCGGTGATGAGCAGGGTGTTGCCGGAAATCTTCATGGAGAGCCTCCTTTGCCGCAGGGGAACAGGCTAACAGGAGCGGGAGGCGAAGCGTTAGCCGACCCGCACCGTACTTCTGTCAAGAATAGTTAACCTGACGCGTCCCGTGCTGCCCTGCCCTATACTCGCACCACAGCCCTCAGGCCCATCCACAGGAGCTTCCCATGCAGGCCAAGACCTTCCCCCTGCTTCCCCTGGCCCTCGCGGCCTGCTGTATCAACCTCCAAGCCGACGCTGCGCCGCTCACGGCCGAGACCCCTGTACAGGTGTCTCCCGAAGCGAAGCGTTTCGACCTCGTGACCGTGGACACGGCCAAGCACCGCCTGCTGGCGGCCCACAGCCAGGCAGGCACCCTCAGCGTCATCGATCTCGACAGCGACAAGCTGCTGCGCGAGATACCGGCGGTGGAGAAGACCTCCGGTGTGGCCGTGGACACGGCTGACGGCAAGTATTTCGCCGGCGGCATCCAGGGTGTCGCCGTCATCGACAGCAAGACGCTGGAGAAGACGGGGTTCATCGCCACCGCCGGCCCCACCGACGACATGGCCTACGATGCGGACAGCCACAAGCTGTATGTGTCCCATGACGACGGCACCGAGCTCTGGGTGATCGACGCCCGGAAGGACGCCATCGTCGGCCACATCGATATCCCCGGCGTGCCGGAGATCATGGGGATGGACGCCGCGCACCGGCTCTACCTCAACATCAAGGACAAGAACGAAGTGGCGGTGCTGGACCTGACGAAGGATGCGGTGGTCGCGACCTGGCCCGCTCCGGCCACGGACTCGCCCCACGGCCTCGCGCTCGACACCAAAGGCAGCAAGCTCTACGTGGCCGGTCATAGCGCCAAGGTCTCGGTGTTCTCGATACCGGAGGGCAAGAGCCTGCCCGCCATCGACATCGGCGACGGCCGCGTGGACCAGATCGCCTTCGACGCGGGCACGGGGATGCTCTATATACCGAGCAGCGGACGGCTCGTGGCGGTGGATACCGCCAAGGGCACGGTGCTGGGCGAGGTGACCATCCCCAAGGGCACCCATTCCGTGGCCGTAGACCCCGCCACCCACCTCGTGTGGATCGTGTACGCGGACGACAAGGCCAGCTACGCCCAGGCCTTTACCCCGGCGCACTGAAAGAGGCTACCCGGCCGGCCCCTGGAGGCTGGCCAGGCTTGCCCTGGCCTTAAGATCATCAGGACATGCGACGGACTTCACATAACTCCCCGCCAGGATGGCTACACTACTAATAGCCAGATCACCCGCCAGGGCTAGGACAGCCACCGCCATGCTCGAGAAGTTCTTCGGCAAGTTCCTGAAACAGGATGAGCTACCCGCAGAATGGCGGACGCCGCGCTATTTCCAGACGCGCTACGACCCTTCCCTGGTCATGGCCCTCACCCACCAGCATCGCACGCTCAACCTGCTGTTGGTGGAAGCCAGCAGCGCCGCCCAGCTGGGGGCTTATGACGAGGCCGGCTCGGTGCTGGAGCAATTCGAGTTTGCCCTGGAGGATCACCTCAAGCAGGAGCGCGACCGGCTGCACCCCTACCTGGCGGAACACATCAAAGGGGGCGACGGTGAGGAGACGCTGAAAGACATGTACGCCTGCTCAGCGCTCGCCCAGCGCAGCGTAGCGACCTTCCTCGATCGTTACCGTGACAAGCCGGTGGACGCGTCCAGCCTCGCGCAGTTCGAACACGACATCGAGACAGTGAGCGAGAAGCTCAGCCAGGACATGGAGCGGGAAGAAGCCATGTTCTACACCCTCTACCTGCCGCCCGAAGCGTACTGAGCCCGCTCAAGCCCCTTCTATCTCCAGGTCCACCTGCACGTTGTTGCGGGTGGCGTGGGAATACGGGCAGATCTTCTCGTGGGCTTCCTTGGCGTAGCCGGCGAGCTCGGCCTGGGGCAGGCTCTTGTCCTTCACGTGCAGCTTCACCGCGAGCCCGAAGCCGCCCGCGTCGCGGGGGCCGATGGTCACGCTGCAGGTGATGGCAGCGCCCTTGGCGTTCTTCTTGTGCTGGGTGGCCACGTAGTCCAGGGCACCGCCGAAGCAGGCGGCGTAGCCGGCGGCGAAGAGATGCTCGGGCGTGGTGGTGTGGGGCTTGCCCGGGCCGCCCATGGCCTTCGGGACCGAGAGATCCACCGAGACCGAGTTGTCCGAAGCCTCGCTGTGGCCGTTGCGGCCGCCGACGCAGGTGGCGGTGGCGGTGAAAAGCGGCTTGATGCTCATGAGATTCTCCTTATTCGCCATGACTCGAAGCTACCTGGATTATGCCACGGGGGAAATGACAGTCCTGGGGGCGCATTATGGAAACGCCCGGACGGGGTCTTAAAGACGGGCTGTATCAGCGGGAGCCGATGAACTCGGTGCGGCGGAACCTCAGGGCGGACCAATCCTCGTCTATGGCCACCTGGCGCACGGTATCGAAACCGCCTTTCTTAAGGACATCCCAGCCGGAGTCGCGGTTGAAGTCGCATCGGTACTTCTTGGACGTCCCCTTGGGGTAGGCGAACCAGACGATGGCATCGCCCTTGGCCTTCTTGGCGAGGGCCTTCGATACCTTGTCCACCTCGGCCTTGCGGGTGACGAAGGCCAGGGCGAACACCAGCTCGCCGCTGGCCGAGAGGCTCTCGGCCACCTTCACGCCCTTGAGGGAGGCCAGCTCTTTGCGGAAGGAATCCGGAGCATAGAGCACGCAGATACCCTTCTGGTCCGTGAGGTTCAGCTTCTTGAAGATGCCGGATGCCACGATCTCACCTCGAGGAGAGCACGAACTGGTTCCCGTCCGGGTCCTTCATTATGGCGAACTCGCCCCAGGGCTGCTTCTGGGGCGGGGACGCGAAATCCACCCCCTTCGCCGTGAGCTGCCGGTAAGTCGCTTCCACGTCGTCGCAGGCGAGTGCCCCGGCGAAGAAACCGCCGATGCGGTCGCGCTGGTCGTCCGGCGTGAAGAGCACGAACCTGGTCTCGGAGCCGCCGATGCCGAGCTCGATCCAGCGCTGCTTGCCGTCGAAGGGCTGGTCCGTGAGCAGGCGGAAACCCATCTGCTCGGTGTAGAACCTGAGCGCCCGGTCCTGGTCCGTGGTCGGGATGCTGACGAACTTCACGTGGGTGATCATGCGGTGCCCTCTGGCCTGCGATGCAGGTACTAAGGGAAGTTTGGCACGCCCAGGACCAACTGTTATCATGATGACTATAGTAATGGTGATGACAGATGGCCGTCCCCTTCGATCCGCATTTCATCGACATCCTCATGCCCGACCTCGTGGGGCATGACCGCTCGCCCGCCGCCTTCCTGGTCTACCTCTACCTCTGGCGCCGTCTCTCGCTCACCTCCCGCGGCAGCGTGCAGCTGAGCTACGCCACCATGGCCCTGGAGACCGGGCTCTCCAAACCTTCGGTGCAGCGTGCGGTGACGCACCTGAAACGGCGCGGGCTCCTGAGCGTGAAGACCGAGTCAGCCACCAGCGTGCCCCATTACGCCATCCAGAGGCCTTGGGTCGGGCGGCTTAAAGCTGGCGCACCTTAATGAACAGCATCACGGGCGGCTGCCATTGCGGGAACGTGCGGGTGGTCCTGGGGCTAACTAAAGACCCCAGCGCCTACCAACCCCGCGCCTGCGATTGCAGCTTCTGCACTCGGCACGCTGCCGCGTATATCTCCGATGCGGCCGGCTCCCTGTCGCTGCAGATCAAGGACCGGCGGCAGCTCAAGACCTACCGGCAAGGGAGCAACACGGCGGATTTCCTGTTCTGCCGGAACTGCGGCGTGCTCATCGGCGTGACTTACCGCGAGGGGACGGAGACCTATGCCGCGGTGAACGCCCGCATCATCGACCATGGCGTGACGCTCGGCCAGGAAGTGACCGGCTCACCCCAGAAGCTCAGCCCCGATGAGAAAGTGGCGCGCTGGAAGCAGCTCTGGTTCAAGCCCATGGGCTTCACGCTCGACGCGGATTGAACGAGGCCGGGCCCGCGAACCGCGCATTTGACAAAATATATAGCTCAAAATTCATGTGAATTTTTTGTGACAGCCGTGCATCGGGTGGCGCAGGGCTGCAACGCAGGGTAGCTCGCTTGCGCGAGCCACTCCCGATCCCATGGAACCACAAGCGGGAGGCGCTGCCTACCCTCCCCCCATTCCAGCCGGCTGTTCCTTTATTTCCCCTTGCCTGAGCGCTCGCGCTCTTTCTTCAGGGCCTGCAGCTCCGAGAACAGGTCGCCGGACCCGGGGTAGATGAAATCCACGAACACCCAGGACCCTTTCTGCTTCTGGACGGAGGCGATGACCGCGGGCCGCGCCGGTTTCGAATCGGAGCAATGGTCGAAGAGCTCGACCCGGTAGCTGTCGTCCACGAGCTTCACCTTGCCGGCCTTATAGGTCCCGCAATCGTCCTGGGCATTGAGGATGGGATCGAAATCCAGGCCCACCACTTCGCCCGGCACCTTGGCCTGGGCGGCTTCGTCTTCCTCGAGCCCCTGGATGATCGCCGTGCTGAAGAGCTGCGGCTTCGTCTTGATGGCGTAATCGCTGAGAGCCATGCCGTGCTCTTTCTTCTCCTCCTGGCCGTACCAGGTATAGAAGTCCTGCACGAAGGCCTGGGCAGACTTGGATTCCGGGCTCGCCGCACCGGCACCCATGGGTGCCATCAGCAGCCCTGAGATCAGGATCCCGGCAGCGATATGTGAGTGTTTCATGGCTCCCCACCCGATCCGCGGAAAGGACGCGCGGCAACCCGGGAAGTCTAGCGCGACGGCAGCAGACGCGGAGCCCCCTCCCCGCGCGCCGGCTTCAGGCGGTCGCGCCCATGCGCTTCAACCAGCGGAAGTGCGAGACCACGGCCGCGCCGAAACTGGGGTTCGCGGCATAAGGCACGCCGAAATCCCGGCAGGTCTGCTCCACGACACCGGCGATGGCCGGATAGTTGCGGTGGCACAGGGTCGGGAACAGGTGGTGCTCGATCTGGAAATTGAGCCCACCCACCATCCAGGACACCCAGCCGTTCGAGTGCGCGAAGTCCACCGTCGCGCCCACCTGGTGCACCGCCCAGGGCTCGCGGATATGCCCGGCTTGAAGCGCCGGGAACCGCGCCTCCTCCACCGCATGGGCCAGCTGGAATATCACGCTCAGCAGCAGCCCCACCACCCAGGCCACCAGCAGGTAACCCAGCAGCACCACCCAGAAGGGATGGAACAGCAGCGGGATGCCGAAGGCCAGCGTCATGAAGACGAGTTTGCCGCCCAGGAACTCTGCGAGCTCCCAGCCGCGCGGCCGCGGGAAGCGGTTCTCGCCCATGCGTCCCAAGATCACGTCGCGGTAATCGTCGTAGAAATGCCATTTGGCCGTCATCACGCCGTAGAGCGGCCACAGGTACCACTGCTGCCAGCGGTAGGCGGCACGGCGCGGCTGCTCCGGGCACAGGCGGCCGAAGATGCCGAGCTCGATGTCGGTGTCGTGGCCGTGGATGTTGACGTACATGTGGTGGAAGACCACGTGCTTCCAGCGCCACACGTAGGAGCTGCCGCCCACGAGGTCGAGGCTCATGGCGGCGAGCTTGTTGACCCAGGGGCGGTCCGAGACGGCCTTGTGGCCGCCGTCGTGCTGGATGTCGAAACCGATGCCGGCGATGGAGAAGCTCAATAGCAAGCCGAGCGGCAAGGCCTGCCACCAGGCATGCGCCGCGAACACCAGCAGGCAATAGGAGAGCGCGAAGGCGGCGAGGATCACGCCGATCTTGAGGTACATGCGCGGATCGTCACGGCGGCGCAGGCCCGCGGCGGCGATGACCTCATCCACCCGCCGGCGCAGGGTGCGCTGGAACTCGTCCCCCGGGGCGAACTTCGGGCGCCGGCTCTTCGGGCCCTGAGCACCAGCCGATCCCGTCACGCTGTCGTCGTTCGTCATAGATCTCCTCGCAGGCCCGAGAGGCAATGATCAGGCCGGCGGCCGGTCCACAAGGCATCATATATGAAAACCCGCCGTGGCTTCGGTATGCAACGCGGAGTTTGGACCGGGTCCATGCTTCCCGCAGGTGCATTTCGTCCGACAACCGCCGTCGGAATGCGCTTGGTGTTCCAGGGATTCAGTCGAAGCACAGACAAGGATGGATCCGCAGATCTCGCCTTCCTGTGGCTTCGCTACTGCTTCGGGCAGCCGACGAGGAACTGCGGGGGCTGGGGGAGAGGCGCGTTGGTCTCTACTTTCCTGTGCTTCCAGTCCACCTTGATGAAATAGGGCGTGCCACCCTGCGCCGCCACCAGCTTGTCCCGGGCGGTGAGGGTATCGCCCTCGAGCGTGGGTTCCTGGAAGGCGGCGAAGATGTTCTCGCCCTTATCGAGGTCGCGTACGCACCAGGCATAGCGCCCGGTGTCGAGGTCGATGGCGCCGACGAAGCCGATGCCGGTGACATAGAGGAAGCCGCCCTGGATGAGGCCGGGCGTCATGTTGAAGGGCACGCCGCCCACCACCCACTTCACGTCCAGGGACAGGCCATCCAGGCGCAGCAGCTTCGCCGAGCTCTCTTCGCCGCTGCTGAGGCCGTACTGGATCAGGAAGTCCCGCTGGTACGGGGCGAAATACACGGGGCCCCCGAGCCACATGCCGGACGGGACCGGGAGCTTCAGCTTCCTGGATCTGCCGGCCGCGTCGGTCTGCACGCCACCACCGTTGTCGGTGACCGAGAGGTCCGTATTGCCCAGGGTGAAGCGGTAGGTGTTGCCGGGATCGCCGTAGAGGCTGACCGGCTTCCCTTTCTGGCCGACGGCGCTCGCTTCCTGCATCTCGGTGGGCGCTGCGGCTACCGCTCCCATGCAAGCGATGCACAGGATGACGGCCGACGCGATGCGGATGCACTTCATGGGGATATCTTACCCCCGGGGACCCAGGGGCAAGCCGCCGCGGTGCGATGGGCTCAAGCCGTAAGTGTCAAATGCCGGCCTTGTCGCGCCAGATGAGGAGTTGGTCGCGCAGGCCATTGGCATCCGGCGCGTCGGGAGCGAGGTCCAGATAGTGCCGCAGGCTGTTGTAGGCACCCAGGTAGTAATGCTCCTGACCTTGTATCAGGGCGCGCTGACGCCAGCCCCCGGGCCAGCACGGGTAGGTCTGGAGGGCGGCGGAATATTCATCGAGCGCCTTATCGAAGTCGCTCTCGCGGCTGGCGTTCTCCGCCAGCACCTTGTGCTCGCGGGCCTCCTCGGGCATGGGCGGCCAGGTCTTCTGGGCGATCGAGGCCGCGCAGGCCTGCGTGAACTTCTCGAAGGCCGCGTCGTTGGTCTTCACCAGGTCCTGCCGCGCATCCAGGCTCAGGATCCGCAAGGCCTGGGCGACATCCTGGGCGTCGGTCTGGGACCAGCTGGAAGACAGCCAGAAGTACTGTGCCATCTTCACGTAATCGGTGTAGCTCACCTTCCAGGCGCTCTCGACGTTGACGGAGCCGGGCGAGAAATCGACGCTGATGGAACTGGGGATGAGCGTGAACAGGCTGACGTAGTACTTCCCGCCGTCGCGGGGGTCGGTATAGGCGATGTCGCGCGCATCGCCGGGGTTCACTTCGAACACCACGTCCTTCACGAAGGGCGTGAGGTTGAGTTTCTCGTTCAAGGTGCGCCGCGCCTGGATGACCTCGGGCGGATCGCCGGGCACCGCGGCCGTGAGCACGGGCTCGGTGGAACAGGCGGAAAGCAGCATCAGCACGCTTAAGACGGCATACGCACGCATGGATGACCCCTCGAGTTTCCCCTTCACACCACTTCGATACTACAGGACTTCCGGCAAGAATCAGTCTAAGACCGGCCTGGAATCCCGCGCTCGGATCATGACAAGGGCCCTAAGCCCAAGGTTTCCAAAGGCTATTCGACGCACAGGAGACTGCACCTATACTTGATGTGAAGATTCCGGAAGGTTTCAGGGGTGCGCCATGTCACGGTTCAGTCATCTCCTGGCCATCTTCTTCATCCTCGGCAGCGGGGCGCTTTACGCGGGCGCCACCGCCGCGGACGATGAAGACGACAACAGCTACGATGTAACCTTCTATAACCACGCCGGCGACTCCGGCACCGTGATCCTGGACGGGAACACCGTCTGTACCCTCGCCATGAAGCAGTACTGCAGCCAGACGCTGCAGAAGAGCAGCGGGCGCCATACGGCGGTGTTCCACGCCACCGCCGGCTACCAGGTGTCCGAATCCTTCGATGCCAGCACCTGCGGCGACATCCCCGCCATCAACTTCGACATCTACGACGACCGGGTCGAGATCACCTGCAACGGCCTGGCGTTTTAGGAGGTATGGCCATGCGCTTCCGAGTGATCGTGTTGCTCGCGCTGCTCACCCTTCCACCCGCTGTCTCCGCCGCCACGGTGAAGAGCGGCGCACCTGCCTGCCTCACGAGCCTCATGCTCGACATCTACGTGGGTGCCATCGCCCATAGGGACGAGGGCGGCAAAGGCTACGCCCACGAGCAGGGCTGCGTGGACCTCGGCAAGGACGCGCAGGCCGACATCCTGATGACCCAGGGCGACGACCTGCAGGTCAAGATCACCGCGGGCGATGGCGCGGGCCTCGTGGTCTGGGTGCCGGTGTCGTACGTGGTGAAATGAGCGGCATCCATGCCAGCCCTGCCTCAAATGCAGGATGGGATGCTGCCCGAGCGCCGGCCGGATGTGTACCCCCTCCCCCTGCCGCGTGAGGGCCCGGGACCGCGCGACGGGCATCGAGTCCGGATCTGCGGGAGCGGCGAGGGATGAGGGGGGAGTCTATATGTATTTTTTGTGACAGCGTGACCGCCGGTTAAGCCGCCTTAACCATCGGAATCCAAGAACCGTCGATTGTCCCTGATCATCCATCCAAGGCTGTGCAGCTTTGTCTTGATGCGTTTCATCGAAGACCTCCCGTGAAGAGGATCAGACCGCGTCGCTTTCTTGCGCCGCCGCGCTGCTCTCGGCGCTCTCCCCTTCTCAGCCCGGCATCGGAGGATCAGTGCGCCTGCCGCTTCCCGCCACGGAAGAACCAATGGACCCCGAACTTGTCGGCCAGGTGCCCGTAACTCCCGAAAGGCATGTCGCGCAGCTCATCGAGCAGAGCCTTGTCCGCGCCCACCGAGAGCTTGTCGAAGATCGCCTTGAGTTCGCTGAAGCTGCCGTCGTGGATATAGAGGGCGACCGTGTTGCCGGGGTTCGGCTTACGCGTCGGGTGCAGCCAGTCCGTGGCGGAGATCTCGACGCTGCCGCTCTGGAGGTGTGCGTAGGCGAGCCTGCCATGGAGCGGGGGAGGGATCTGGGCCTTCATCGGGGTATCGGCGACCTTGAGGAGCTCGAGCTCGCCCCCGAGACAGGAGCGGTAGAACACCATGGCCTCGGCACAGTTGCCGTCGAAGAGCAGGAAGGGGCTGAGCTTCACCATGACCGGCACCTCGTCGGATATGGAGATCGGCGCAACAGCCCGCCTTCCCGTGGGCCCCGCACCTTCCCGGTGCGGGGCATCAGGGGGTCAGGCCGGCGGCAAGCTCGTGCACTTGTAATAGCCCACCTCGGCGTCCGAGAACGCGTGGACGTTGAAGCCCATCACGCTGCTGTCGCTCGGGATCATGACGTCCGCGTAGTTCGCGCCCTTGGAGGGCGCCTTGTCCACCGCCACCGCCGTGATGTGCTCCGTCGCCGCGGTCTTGTCCATGTTCCCGCTGAGGCCGAAGTCTTCCTTCTCCTGGACCAGCTTGGTGCAGCCGTATTCAGCCTTCGGCTCGGCCTGTCCGGCCATCACCCGTTCGCCGGTCTTGGCGGTGTAGTTCTTCACCGTCAGTTGGCCCATGGAATTCTCGATGCTGGAGCAGGCGGCCAGGGCCGTGACTGCCGCGAGGACGATCAGGGAACGGTTCAGCATGACGCACCTCCGGAGTTTTGTGGTTTGGGTTTCAGTATGGCACACATCGTGAACACCGCTATTCCCGGCGCCGGCGATGGGTACCCTGTGTCAATATAAGATCCAAGCCCGCTTCTTCAGCCGCAGATCTCGCCCGGAAGGGACCTCACCATGACCATCACCATCACCGCCTTCGATCGCTCACCCGACGGTGGCAAGGGGCTGGCGCGCGACACGCGCGTGCGCTGGGCGCTCGAGGAAGTGGGCCGGCCCTACGAGGTCCGGCTCCTCTCGTTCCGCGCCATGAAGGAACCCGCGCATCGGGCGCTCCATCCCTTCGGCAAGATCCCCACCTATGAGGAAGGCGGCCTCGTGCTGTTCGAGACCGGGGCCATCGTGCTGCATATCGCCGAGAGCCATGCGGGTCTGCTGCCCAAAGACGCCAAGGCCCGGACGCGCGCCATCGCTTGGATGTTCGCCGCGCTCAACACCATCGAGCCGCCCATCCTCGAACTCGCCAACGCCAGGCTCCTGGAACGCGACCAACCCTGGTCTGAGCAGCGCATGCCGCTGGTGAAGGATCGCGTCCGCGATCCGCTGCGCCAGCTCTCCGACCGCCTGGGCGATGCCGATTGGCTGGATGGCGCGTTCAGCGCGGGCGACCTGATGATGGTCTCGGTGCTGCTCAGGTTAAGGCCATCGGGCATCCTGGATGAGTTCCCGAAGCTCGCCGCCTATGTAGCCCGCGGCGAGGCGCGCCCAGCCTACCAGCGGGCTTTCACCGCGCAGCTGGCAGTCAACGCCCCGAAGTGAGCCTTCGCTAGAGGATCAGGATCGCGGTCTGGGCCCCATCCACATAGATATAACAGCTACCGGAACCGAAGGCGGTGGTCTTCGTCCACTCGGTCTTGCACTGGGCCCGGATGGTGTGGCCCTGGTAGGCGCCGATGATGTCGCCCGGGCTGACCTCCAGCACTCCCGTGAGCGGGCTCCCGTTGATGGATATGGCGACGCGTACCGGGTCAGCCCACGTGGTGCGAGCGCCGAAGGTCCACTTGGTATCGCCGCTCAAGGGGATATTGACCGTCAGGTCCGGGCTCGTGGTCTGGGTGGAGGCACATCCCGCCAGCAGCAGTGCGGCGGCGGCGATGAACAGCTGTCGGTTTCTACCCATCACATATCTCTCCCAACCCTAGGCCACGGCCAAAAGCGCGTGGCGAGATGTGCTTGATAGTATAGGAATTCAGCTAGGGAGTAGGAAAGACGTACCGGGCTCAAGGTGGGCAACAGCGCCCCGGTATACAGGATCGGCCTAAAACCGCGCGACGGTGGGTGCGTGACCGTGGACCAAAAGCGAGCGTGGCCGACCACGTCCACCCGGCCTGGACCCTTTCGCTCGCGGCCTCACAGGCCTAAGCGCATCAACACCATGCAGGCGATGATCCCCAGGAACAACACCAGGCTCACGAGCCCGTGGCGATCGATCAGCCGCTTCGCTTCGGCTCCCTTGAGTTCCTCGTTCCAGATGAGTTCCGGCATGCGCTTGTGCCAGTGCCCCGAATGGCCGGCGAAGACCATGCTGAACAGCAAGGCCGTTATCCAGGTGAGTCCGTAGGCGGTGCCGAAGGCGATGGCGAAGGAATGCACCGGGCCGAACAGGGTGCCCCTCAAGAGGCCAGCCAGCAGCACCGTGATGCCGGCGGCCTCCATCAAGGGGCCCGCCGTCTTGATGAAAGGATCATAGACCGCCCGCCCCGCGGGTGCCGGCTTGTCGACCATGGCGCGCGGCAGGAGATAGCCGCCCACCAAGGCCCCGCCCGCCCAGACGAGCCCGCCGATCACATGCAGCCATTGCACCACGAAGAGGGGTATCAGACTCGCCGTCATGAGCGGCTCCTTGAGTTTCCAGGCTTGCGAATATATGAGCTATCGCTCACAATGTATACTCGCAATCCCGCCGCGAGCCGCCATGCCCAGGAAGGCACTGACTCAGCCGAGAAAGACCGCCTCTCAGGCGCGCTCACGCCTCACGGTGGATGCGCTCCTGGAGGCCACCGCTCGCATTCTGGTCAAGGAGGGTTACGACCGCGCCAGCACCAACAAGATCGCGGCGCGGGCAGGCGTGAGCATCGGTTCGCTCTACCAATATTTCCCCAGCAAGGAGGCGCTGGTCGCCGCCGTGGCGGAGCGCCATGCCGAGCGGGCCATGGGCCTCGCCCGCCGGACCTTCGCCCGGGTCGCCACGAGTCCGGTGGAGACCGCCATCCGCGAGCTCGTCACGCTCTCGGTCGAGGCCCATCGCATCGACCCGGAGCTGCATCGCGTGCTGGCCGAGCAGGTGCCGCGCACCGGCAGGCTGGAGAACGTCGAAGCCCTGACGCGTGAAGCCCACGGGCTGCTCCGGCGCTATCTCGAAGCCCACCGGAACGAACTCGCCATCGAAGACCTGGACGTGGCCGCCTTCATCTGCGTCACCACCGTGGAATCCCTCACCCACGACGCGGTGCTGGATCACCCGGAGCTGCTGACCGGACGCAAGGCCCAGCGCCTGGTGGACGACATCACCCGGCTGGTGGCGCGATACCTGAAGACATAGCGTTCGCTGCCGTGCTTCGATCCTCTCGTGTCCAGCGGTCAGCAAGTCAAGGTTTGACCCCTCACGCTCTTTAATCGATATCCGACAAGGTCTTCCTGAGCTGAGTGAACAGGTGGTCGGCGAGTGCCCGTGTCCGGCCGTGGAGGTGCCGCCCGCCGGCCATGACGATATGCACCGGGACCCCGCGCGGCTCGTAGCGCCGCAAGATGCGCACCAAGGCGCCTGAACCGAGATCCGCGGCGACCTGATAGGAGAGGAACCGCGCGATGCCGCGCCCCTTCCGCGCCGAGTCGAGCTGTACATCGATATCGTTGGCCACGAGGCGCGGCGCGAGCAGGATCGGCTGATCCTTGCCGTCGATGGGATAGAGCCAGCGCGGCGGTCCGCTCATGGAGGTCTCCGCGATCGTGGGCCGCTCCGACAATTCGGCGGGATAGCGGGGCTCCCCCTCCGCCTCGAGATAGCCGGGACTCGCGACGGTGTACCAGTGGACCGTGCCCACCCGCCGGGCGCGCAGTCCGGAGTCCGCCAAGTCCCCGATGCGCACCGCCACATCCA
>DASSIS010000131.1:0-23080 GCA_035691665.1 Gammaproteobacteria bacterium
GTGGCAGATACCGCTCGGCGACACGCCCTTCATCCACATGAACCTGGGGATGCCAAACCTCGGCGGTCCCATGGTCACCGCCGGGGGCCTCGTGTTCATCGCCGCGAGCCTGGACGACCGGCTGCGCGCCTTCGACACCGAGACCGGCAAACTGCTGTGGGAGGTGAAGCTCCCGGCGGGCGGCCAGGCCACGCCCATGACCTACTCCATCGACGGGCGCCAGTACCTCGTGATCGCCGCCGGCGGCTACAAGGACGCCAGCACCCGCGGGGACTACGTGGTCGCCTACGCCCTGCCGCAATGAGGAGCGCGTCATGAGACAGCTGCTAGGGATGATGTCCGTAGGTTTCATGCTGCTCGGCGGCGCGGTCCGGGCGGCGGACGCCCCCAAGCCTTCGGTGCAGCGCCAGGTGATCTACGCCGCGCCCTTGGCCAACGTGCCCGGCAAGGCGCTCACCGCCGTGGTGCTGGAGGCGGCCCCGGGCACCAGGTCAACGGCGAAACACCATCACGCCGGCACGGTGCTGGTATACGTGGTGTCGGGCACGGTGCGGGTGCGGTTCGCGGGGAAGGACCCGCAGGTGTTCCATGCCGGCGAATGTTTCGTGGAGACCCCCGGCACCGAGCATCTCTCCACCGAGAACCTGAGCGGCACGGAGCCCGCCAAGCTGCTGGCGGTGTTCGTGGCGGACGCGGGCGCGGAGCTCACCACCTATGACAAAGACAAGTAAGCTCCGGGCCGCGTTCGTCCTCGCCGGGCTCCTGGCCGCCGGCGCGGCCCGAGCCGACAGCACGGCGGACCTGGGCCAGGTGGTGGTGACCGACACGGGCTCGCCGGTCTCGCGCCTGCGCACCCCGGATAACACGGTGCGCCTTGACGCTTTACCCCTCTCCCTCATTGACGCCACGCACCCCGCCCAGATCTTCGGCGCGGTGCCCGGGGCCTACGTGAGCATCAACGGCGGCCAGGAGAGCCTCGTCTCCCTGCGCTCGCCTCTGCTCACGGGTGTCGGTGCCTGCGGCGCCTTCTTGTTCCTGGAGGACGGCCTGCCCATCCAGCCCGCCGGCTTCTGCGACGACAACGCGCTCTTCTGGCTGGACACCGAGCAGGCGAACGCGGTGGAGGTGATCCGCGGGCCGGGCTCGGTGCTCTACGGGGGCAACGCCCTGCACGGCATCGTGAACGTGTTCACCCTGCCGGCGGACCTGGAGCCGCCCGAACGTGTGAGCCTCGAGCACGGCAGCCACGGCTACAGCCGGCTGAAGGCGAGTCTCGGATCTTGGGACGGCACGCGCGGCTTCCGGGCCAGCGCCAACGCGGCCCACGACGGGGGCTTCCGGGCGGACTCCGGTTACGACCAGCAGAAGCTGACGCTCCGCTACGACAGCGCGGCGGATGCCGCGAGCCAGGAGACCCTGCTCGCCGTCACAAATTTGAACCAGAAGACGGCCGGCTATATCTACGGCCAGAACGCTTATCAGGATGAGTCTTTGCGCGACTCGAACCCCACGCCCGGTGCGTTCCGGGATTCCCAGAGCTGGCTCCTGGCCCAACGCTGGCAGATCGCCCTCGCGGGCGGGGACGAGCTGGACCTCAGCCCCTACGTGCGCCGCAACAGCATGGGGTTCACGGAGCATTACATCCCGGCGGAACCCATCCAGCGCGACGCCCAGAACAGCATCGGCGGCCAGTTCGCCCTGCGTTCACGTCTGTCCCCGGACACAGGCATCATCTACGGGCTCGACACCGAATACACTCACGGATGGCTCACGGAGTTTCAACCCTCCCCCCTCACTACCAGCACCCCCATGCAGGATGCCATCCGTCCCCAAGGCCTGCACTACGACTACACTGCCGACAGCCGCACCCTGGCTGGCTACGTGAACCTGGTGCAGCAGTGGTCACCCACCTGGCTCTTCAACGGGGGGCTGCGTCTCGAGCGGGTGCAATACAGCTACGTGAACCTGATGCTCACGGGCGACACCCGCGCCGACGGCACACCCTGCGCTTTCGGCGGCTGCCTGTTCAACCGGCCGGCGGACCGGCGGGATGAGTTCGTGAACCTGCTGCCGAAGTTCGGCGTGAGCTGGCTCGCCGCCCCGGGCGAGACTTTCTACGCCAACATCGGCCGAGGCGCCCGAGCACCCCAGACCCAAGAGCTCTACGAACTGCAGTCCCAGCAGAGCGTGGCAGACCTCCACTCCGAGACCCTCGACAATTTCGAGTTCGGTTGGCGCGGCCGCACCACCTCCCTCGACTGGGATGCCGACGTCTACTACATGCTCAAGGACCACTTCATCTTCCGGGACGCGAACGACTTCAACGTGAGCGACGGGCGCACCCGTCACCGGGGCCTGGAGATCTCCCTGAACTGGGCGCTGGACGTGCACTGGAGCCTGCTGCTGGCAGGCACCTACGCCGTGCATAGTTACGCCTTCGCCGCCAATCTCCCTCAGGGAGCGGTGATCATCTACGGCGACGACGTGAAATATGCACCCCGTAGCCAGGGGAGCCTAGCCCTGCGCTGGCAGCCGGACGGCGCCACGCGCCTGGAACTCCAGTACCTGCACCAGGGGGGCTACTGGCTGGACGAATCCAACCAGCACCGCTACGGCGGCCAGGATCTCGTGGATTTCTACGGCCAGCGGGACCTCGGCGGCGGCTACACCTTGAGCCTGAGGCTCGTGAACCTCATGGACACGGCCTACGCGGAACACGCCGACTACAACCTGGGCCGTTACCGCTATTTCCCCGGCGACGGGCGCGAGCTGTTCCTGGGGTTGGAGAGGGCTTGGTGAACCAAAAAAAGACGCCCCTGCGGAGCAGGGGCGTCGTGAGCGACGGAGAGCAGCGCTTACTTCTTTTTGTGGTCGGCGCGCGCCATCTGCACTAGGTGGTCCACGCACTGCATGATCTGCTGGGAGTTCATGTACTGGCCATCCGCCGTCTTGTAGCCGGCGCCGGTCTTCCACTTGCCGTCCACCATAATGGTGGGCACTGACATGATGTTGTAGCGGGTCTCAACGGCGGCCGCCTCCGAGAGGCGCGTCTGCACCGCGAAGGAGTTCCAGGCGTTGTCGAAGTCCTTGGGGGACACGCCGAACTGGCCGAAGAAGGTGCGCAACGCATCGACGTCGGTGCGCAAGGCGTCCTGGTTGCCCAGGTGGATGGCGTTGAACAGCGGCTCATGGATCTTGTCGCCGATGCCGAGCACCTGGGCGGTGTAGAAGGCCTGGCCGTCGACGTAGAACTCGGAATCCTTGAACGCACCAGGGACGCGGCGGAACAGCACGTCCCTGGGCTTGGCCTTAACCCAGGCCTCGAGGGTGGGTTCGAGGGCGAAGCAGTGCGGGCAGCCGTACCAGAAGAATTCCACCACCTCCACCTGACCGGGCTTGGCCTCGGTGGGCATGGCGGGGTTCACCACATCGTAGCTGTTACCTTCTGAGAAAGCCGGCGGCGCGTCCGCGAACGCGACGCTGGAGAGCAGGAACAGGAAAGGGACGATCAACCAACTGCGTTTCATCACACACCTCTCGACGAGCGGCCCGGGGGCCGCAGGGTTATTTCACGCTGGGCGGCAGCGCCGCCTGCTCCTGCTGTACCAGCTGATTCACGATCAGCATGATCTGGGAATAGGGCACGTTGAAGCCGCCGCCCGTGATCCATTTGCCGTCCACCACGAGGGTGGGCACGCCGTAGTCCACGAGGCCGTAGCGCTCCGCCATCACCTTGGCCTGGGTGATCTTCGCGTCCACGGCGGGCGAGGACCAGGTGTCGGCGAACTTCTTGCCGTCCACGCCGAAGGCCTTGGTGAAGAAGGTCTGGAAGTCGGCTTCGTTCTGCAGCGGGTGGTTGTTCTGGTGGATCTCGTTGAAGGTGGCCATGTGGGAGCGGGCCAGGAGACCCAGGGCGTCGGCGGTGTAGTAGGCGCGGGCGCCCGCTTCCCAGTCCGGCTCGAGGATGGCCGGCACGCGGCGCAGCACCACGTTGGCGGGTTTGCTGCGTTCCCAGGTCTCGAGGTAGGGCTCGAGGGCGTTGCAGTGCGGGCAGCCGTACCAGAAGAAATCCAGCACCTCGATCTGGCCCGGGTCGGTGGAGGTGGGCTGGGCTGGCAGCACCGGCTGGTAGTTCGTCCCTTCCTTGTAGGTGGGCGTGGCGGGCTTGGCCGGGACGGGGGCCGCGGCCTGCGCCACGGTCGCGAACAGCAGGGTGAACGCCAGGAGGGATAGCGACTTCATGCCGACCTCACTTGCTCTATGGATACCCAAACGCGCCAAGCCCTTGGAGGGTGGACGCCCGGCGGGAGTTCAATCCCTCAGGGCGTGAGTTTGGCGGCGTGTAGGCCTTCGATGTATGACGCCACCGCCTGCATCTCCGCCGGCGTGAGCCGGGAGGCGATGGTCTCCATCATCTTGTTGGGATCGGTGGTGCGGCTGCCGCTGGCGTAGGCCTGGAGCTGCGCCACGACATAGGAGGCATGCTGGCCGCCCAGGGCCGGCACCTTCATGAGCGCGTTGCCGGAGCCGTCCGGGCTGTGGCAAGCGAGGCAGGCGGGGACGTTGTCGTCCTTGTTGCCGTTGCGGTACAGGGATTCGCCCTGCTTCACCTGGCCGGCGTCGGCCTCGCCCACGAGGCGGGTCTGGCTGGCGAAGTAGGCGGCGATGTCCTGCATGTCCTGGTCCGAGAGGCCCTTGGCCTGGCCGGCCATGATCGGGTTCTGGCGCTTGCCGGACTTGAAGTCCGAGAGCTGCTCGGCGATGTAGCTCGCGTTCTGGCCGGCGAGCTTGGGGAACTGGCCGCTCGCGCTGTTGCCGTCCATGCCGTGGCAGGCGCCGCAGACGGCGGCCTTGCCCTTGCCGGCCGCGGCGTCGCCGTCGGCGGTGGCGTTGAGGGCGAACAAGCTGACGCCCAGTACCAGGGCGAGGGTGGCGAGCTTCTTCATGGACCAGGCTCCTAAATAGGGCTGAAGGCGCGGGCCGGCAAAAAACCTTGCTTAGCCGCTCCGCCGGGGAGGGCAGGATTTTACACTACCCCCCACCCCCCCTCCACCTAAGGCCCGCCATGCGTCTGGACTTCCGCCACAGCCGCTTCCTGAAGAGCGCCGCCGGTCTCGCCGATCTGCCGCCGGACCGGGGCCGGGAAGTGGCTTTCGCAGGTCGCTCCAACGCCGGCAAGTCCAGCGCCCTGAACACCATCACCGGCGTCTCGGGGCTGGCGCGAGTCAGCAAGACTCCGGGCCGGACCCGGCTCATCAACCTGTTCGGCGTGGCGGAGGGCCTGAGGCTCGTGGACCTGCCGGGCTACGGCTACGCCAAGGTGCCACGTGAAGAACAGGCCCGCTGGGCCGAGATGCTCGAGTCCTACCTCTCGGCGCGAGAGTGCCTCGCCGGACTCGTGGTGATCATGGATGTGCGTCATCCGCTCACGGATTTCGACCGTCAGCTCCTGGACTACGCGGGGCCCCTCTCGCTGCCGGTGCACGTGCTGCTCTCCAAGTCCGACAAGCTCGGCCGCGGCGCCGGCCAGCAGAGCCTCGCGGCGGTGAAGCGCGGCCTCATGGCCCGGGCCAGCGTGCAGCTGTTCTCGTCGTTATCGGGGGAGGGGGTTGAAGAAGCGCAGGGCGTGGTGGCGGGGTGGCTCGAGGAAAAAAAATAACCCCGGTGCCAAAAGGGGGAAAACACCGGGGTTAAACGCTACACCCGGCTTGGGGAGACCGGGCTGCTGTCCCGCTCAGGGAGGTGAGCAGGAGTGAACACCGTTGCGGCGTTCATAAGCTAAGACCGGGTCTAAGAGAAATAATTCCGTGCCCAGAGCTAAAAATATCGATGTGCTTATATAAAAGTGAGAATTAACAATCAGTTATAGATGCATATTTTAATTAATCATATGATTGATTAATTACGAAGCTCTTCACCCGCCCAAATCCACCTTTCCGTCGTCTTAGTGGGCTTCTTCCCAGTTGGATCCCGTGCCCACGTCCACCACCAGGGGCACCTTAAGCTTGGCGGCGGCGCTCATGAGCTTGGGTATTTCGGCCTGCAAGGTATCCACGGCGGACTTCGCCACCTCGAACACCAGCTCGTCATGCACCTGCATGACCATGCGCGCCTTCACGCCGCTCTCCTTAAGCCAGCGGTGCACGCCGATCATGGCGCGCTTGATGATGTCGGCCGCGGTGCCCTGCATGGGCGCGTTGATGGCGGTGCGCTCCGCGTACTGGCGTACCTGCTGGTTGCTGGAACGGATGTCGGGGAGATACAGCCGCCGCCCGAACACCGTCTCCACGTAGCCCTGCTCCCGCGCCAGGAGCCGCGTCTCGTCCATGAAACGCTTCACGCCCGGGTAGCGGCTGAAGTAGAGGTCCACGTATTCCTGCGCTTCGGTGCGGCCGATGCCGAGTTGTTTGGCGAGGCCGAACGCGGACATGCCGTAGATGAGCCCGAAGTTGATGGCCTTGGCGGCGCGACGGCGCTCGTCGGTGACCGCGTCGGGTTTCAGGCCGAAGACCTCGGCGGCGGTGGCGCGGTGGATGTCGAGGCCGCCCTCGAAGGCTTTGAGCAGGCCGGTGTCGCCGGACAGGTGCGCCATTATGCGCAGCTCGATCTGGGAATAGTCCGCGGCCAGCAGCACGTGACCCTTGGGTGCGATGAAGGCCTGGCGGATACGCCGCCCTTCCGCGGTGCGCACCGGGATGTTCTGCAGGTTGGGGTCCATGGAGGAGAGCCGCCCGGTGGCCGCCACCGCCTGGTGATAGGAGGTGTGCACCCGTCCCGTCCCGGGGTTGATCTGCTCCGGCAGTTTGTCGGTGTAGGTGGACTTCAGCTTGTTGAGGGAGCGGTAGTCCAGGATCAGGCGCGGCAGCGGGTATTCCTCCGCCAGCTCCTCCAGCACGTCCTCGGCCGTGGAAGCCTGGCCGCCGGCGGTCTTGCGCTTCACCGGGATGCCCATCTTGGTGAACAGGATGTTCTGCAGCTGTTTGGGTGAATCCAGGTTGAAGGGCTCGCCCGCGAGCTTGTGGGCCTGCTCCTGCAGTTTGACGAGCTTCGCCGCGATCTCGGCGCTCTGCTTCTTCAGCATCTCCGCGTCGATGAGCACGCCGTCGTGCTCCATCTTCAGCAGCACCGGCACCAGCGGCATCTCGATCTCGTCGAACACCTTCTTGAGCGCCGGCACGGATTTGAGCTTGGGCCAGAGCGCCTGGTGCAGGCGCAGGGTCACGTCCGCGTCCTCGGCGGCGTAGCGGGTGGCATCCTCCACCCGCACCTCCGCGAAGCCGATCTGCTTCGCGCCCTTGCCGGTCACGTCCTCGTAGTGGACGGTCTTGTAGTCCAGGTACTTCTCCGCCAGGGAGTCCATGTCGTGGCGGCTCGCCACGCTGTCCAGCACGTAGGACTCCAGCATGGAGTCGTAGCGCAGGCCCGCGAGCGCAACGCCGTAGTTGGCGAGCACGTGGGCGTCGTACTTGATGTGGTGGCCGAGCTTGAGGCGCTTCGGGTCTTCCAATAGCGGCTTGAGGCGCTTCAGCACCCGCTCCCGATCGAGCTGTTTGGGCGCATCCGCGTAGCTGTGGGCCACGGGCACATAGGCCGCCTCGCCGGCCTTCACCGCGAAGGACAGGCCCACGATCTCGGCGCGCATGTACTCGAGGCTGGTGGTCTCGGTGTCGAAGGCGAAGTACTCGGCGGCCTCGAGCTTCGCGATCCAGGCGTCCAGGGTCTTCTCGTCCAACACCGCGGTGTACTCGCCGGCCGGGGCGGGCGCCGCCGCCTTGGCCGGTGCCGCCGGGACTGCCTTGGCGGAGCCTTTGGCCGGGTTCGGCATCTCCTCGATGCCATCGTTCAGGTTGCGCAGCCAGCTCTTGAAACCGAAGCGGGTATAGAGCTCCCGCAGGCGCTCCTTGTCCGGTTCCCGCATGCCCAGCTCCTTCGGGGCCAGGGGCAGCTCCACGTCGCAGCGGATGGTGGCGAGCTTCTGGGACAGGAACGCCGCCTCCTTGTTCTGCTCGAGCTTGGCGGGCAGCTGCTTCGCGCCGCGCACCTCCACCTCCGGCACTTCCTTGAGCCGCTTGTAGAGGGCTTCCAGGGTGCCGAAGTGGGCGAGCAAGGGCGCCGCGGTCTTGGGGCCGATGCCGGGTACGCCGGGGATGTTGTCGGAACTGTCGCCCACGAGCGCCAGGTAGTCGATGATCTGCTCGGGCCACACCTCGAACTTCTGCTTCACCCCGTCCCGGTCGAGGCGCGAGTCGTTCATGGTGTTCACGAGCGTGATCTTCTGCCCGTCCACGAGCTGGGCCATGTCCTTGTCGCCGGTGGAGATGAGCACGCGCATGCCGGCCTTGGCACCCTGGCGCGCCAGGGTGCCGATCACGTCATCCGCTTCGACGCCGGTCACCTGCAGCAGCGGGAACCCCAGGGCCTGCACCAGCTCGTGCAGGGGTTCGATCTGGGAGCGCAGGTCGTCGGGCATGGGCGGGCGGTGGGCCTTGTACTCCGCGAACAACTCGTCGCGGAAGGTCTTGCCGCTGGCGTCGAACACCACGGCCACGTGCTCGGGCGATTCCTCCGCCACCAGGCGCTTCAGCATGTTAGCCACGCCATAGATGGCGCCGGTGGGCTCGCCCTCGGGGCTGGTGAGCGGCGGCAGGCCGAAGAAGGCGCGATATAGATAGGAGGAACCGTCCACCAGCACCAGCGGGCGGCTGTCGGTTTTCTTGCTCATGGCCATCCTGTGCCTGGGGGTGTGACTTGTCTCGGCGCTGCCGTCCTGCTCGGCAAGATGAAGCATGCCGGCAGCACGTCCGTCAGGGACGAAGGCGCCGGTTCCGGCGGCCCCGGCTGCGGTTCTGCGTAGGGCACCTGCTCCAGGGAGGTGATGGGGAAGGGCGCCGCCACCGGTGCCACGATGGTGCCCGGCACCGGGATGCGCACGCAGGGCGCCTGGGGCAAGGCAGAGATGTCGGGGACGGGTAGCTGATGGCCCGTCACCGGCGGTACCGGGACGGGTGTATAGACGAGGTAGAGGTAGCCCGTCTGGCCGCAGCCGGCGAGCACGAGGCAGGCGGCGAGGGCTGCCATGCCCGGAAGGACGGGTCGCGGTGCTAAGAGGGAGCGCATGGCCGCAGTATAAACGCTCGCGCCGGGCCGCTTCATGTCACGGCTCCCGGGACCCGGTGCTAGAGTGGAGTGCGACACGGGAGGCTGCCATGAACGGTCAAATGCATCTCGCCCTATGGGGCACGATCGCGGTCATCGTCCTCATGGGGATCGCGGGGGTGGTGTGCTTCTTCGGCGGTTTGAAGCGCCTCTTGCACGGCCGCTTCGCCGCCGCCAGTGGGCGCATGGTGTTCGGCTTGCTGCTCTTCTTCGTGTTCGCTTTCTGCGCCGCGGTGGCCATGAACCTGCGCACCTACTTGAGGCTCAGCTATGAACAGCCGGTGGCGACCTTGAGCTTCCACGCTCTCGGCCCCCAGGCCTTCCGGGTCACGCTCACCGATGCGGACGGCCTGATCCGCACCGCGGAGCTGCGCGGTGATGACTGGCAGCTCGATGCCCGGGTGCTGAAATGGAAGGGCTTCGCGACGGTCCTGGGCCTGGATCCCCTCTACCGGCTGGAGCGGCTCGAGGGCCGTTATCGCAGCGCCGCCCAGGAGAGCCATGACTATCACAGCGTGCTGGAACTGTCGGCTGGACAGGGGTTCGATCTCTGGAGCCTGGCCCAGGATCACGCGTCCTGGCTGCCCTGGGTGGATGCGAGCTACGGCAGCGCTACCTATCTGCCCATGGCCGATGGGGCCCAGTACAGCGTCTCCCTGAGCCCCACGGGGCTCCTGGCCCGGCCCAGCAACCCCGCGGCCCAGGCGGCCGCCAGCCATTGGTGAGGGCTTTACGACTGTTAATTATTATGTTAAATAATGGACTGACCGCAGGGGTGCGGCCGTGCTTTATGGATGGGGGTGCGAGATGGTCAGCCGCAAGTCTGCCGAGATTCCTGACAGCCTGCCGAACTACGTCCGCGACATCGCCACCGCGACGTGCGTGTTCTGTCCTTATGGCGCGGATGTGCAATCCGGTGACCGCCTCTACGTCTACGACGAGAAGACGGTGTTCGACCGCCAGCAGCGCGAGCGCCTGGTGGAGATCACCGCCGTGAAGCTGTTCCGCTCCACCGGCCGGGTCATCACCCTCGACCTCAACATGATCTCGGCGGAGGAAGCCCAGCGCATCGCCGACGACAGCGAGATGAGCCTCGAGTCCCTGCTGGAGCACCGCGCCGGCAACTCCACCTTCGACGACAAGCGTCCGCCGGTGGTGGTGTATTTCTCGCCCTGTGAGGGCGACGACACCACGGATTCGCGCACCCGTCCCAAGAGCGCCCTCAGCATCGACAGCGACCCCAGCACCCGCAAGCGGGGATCGAGCTTCGGGCGCATCCTCTCCCGCCTCAAGCCCAAGTGAAGCCGCGCTTCAGCGCATAGCCGCGCGGTCCAGCACCGCCATGGTGATGCGGGACACGCACACGAGGTGTTCTTCCGTATCGCTGATCCTGATCTCCCACACCTGGGTGCCGCCGCCGATGTGCAGCGGCTTCGCCACGCCCTGCACCTCGCCCTCGCGCATGGCGCGCACGTGGTTGGCGTTGATCTCGAGGCCCACGCAGAGCTTCTTGTCCCGGTCCACCACCAGGTTCGCACCGGTGCTGCCGAGCGTCTCGGCCAGGGCCACCGAGGCGCCGCCGTGCAGGATTCCGGCCGGCTGCTTGGTGCGCGCGTCCACGGGCATGCTGCCTGCCAGCCAATCGTCGCCGATGCCGGTGTAGCGGATGCCGAGGTGGCTCACCAGGGTCTGCTGCTGGTAGGCATTGAGGTCATCGAGGCTGATGGGCTTGAACCAGATGCTCATGACGTCGGATCCCCAAGGTCGGGCGCCTGGACGGCCCAGGCCAGTCCTTTAAGTCTACTGCCCCCGACCCTAGCCACGGTACGGCTTGCCCTCAGGTCGCAGGTAAGAGATCGCAGTAGTGGAAGCGTCCCTCGCGGGTGACCCGTTCTCCGAGCGTGTAGCGGACGGGAGCGCGGAAGTCGGGGCTATGGTGCACGAAGGTGTGGAACTCGCCGTTTTCCCCGCAGGGATCGACGCCAATCGGCAAGTTGCTTAACAGCGCGTTGTCGAACTCGCGCCCCGCGAACTCCTGCCCCAGCTGCTCGCCGTCCACGCAGCAGAGCGTGGCGCCGAAACCCGCTGCGATGAACTCTCCGGCGAGGGCCGGGGTGGGCCTGAGCCAGAGCGGGAACACCGCCTCCATCCCGGCACGGGTGAGCTGCGCTTCCCGGTAGCGGCGGATGTCTTCCAGGAAGAGGTCCCCGAAAGCCACGTGACGGATGCCTTGCTGCTTGAATATCTCCAGTTGCGCTGCCATGGCCGTCTCGTATTCCTCGTTGCTGGACCTGGCCGAGAGCCAGACCTTGTGCAGCGGCAGGCCGATGGCGTCCGCCTGGGCATCCAGCAAGGCCTCCCGCACCCCGTGCATGCTGATGCGCCCGTAGTCCCGGTTCACGCTGGTGAGCAGGCCCCGCAGCCGATAGCGCGGATCGCGCTTCAGGGCGTACAGGGCGAGGGCGGAGTCCTTGCCGCCGCTCCAGGACAGGATTATCGGTAGCGGTTCGCTGGCCATCCAAAAAGCCTATTTAGAAAAGTTGAAAACCGAGATTTTTGCTCCGATGGTTAGGCAAAGACGGCCGAGGAAGCGGAGCATACTTTTCGTGTATGTGAGCATTCCGAGGCCGGCTTTAACGACACCAGCGGGCAAAAAGCTCGGTTTTCATGTGCGCAGGTATGAGGCGCCGTTGACGTCCAGGATGCACCCCGTGGCGGCCATCATGCCCTCGGCGGCGAGGCGCAGCACCGCTTCTGCCACTTCCTCCGGCGTCGCCACGCGGCCCAGCGGGCTCTGCCGGCGGATAGCCTCGCCCGCGGGTCCATCGAGGATCGCCGTGGTCATGTCGGTGCGCACGAAACCCGGCGCCACCACGCCCACGAAAACGTTATGGGGGGCGAGCGCCCAGGCCAGGGATTGGGAGAGTTGGTTCAAGCCCGCCTTGCTCGCGCCGTAAGCCGGTGCATCGGGCTCGCCGCGGAAGGCGCCACGGGAGGAGATGTTGATGATCTTGCCGCCGCCTTGTCTCACCATGGTTTTGGCGGCCAGGAAGCAGAGGTTCGCGGGTGCCGTGAGGTTGGCGGCGAGGGTGGCGTCCCAGCTCTTCTGCCAGGCGGCGTAGTCGGTGTCCGCGAAGGGGCGGAGTTCATAGATGCCCGCGTTGTTCACCAGCACCTGGAGCGCGCCGAACTGCGCCGCCACGGCGTCGATGAGCGCCGCGCAGGCGGCGGGATCCGTGAGGTCCGCGGCGAAAGCACGGTGTCCCCGGCCCGGCAGCTCTTCCAGCAGCGCTTCGGCCTCGGCGCGGCTCGAGCGGTAATGCACCGCGACGCGCGCACCGAGCCCTGCGAAGGCGAGGGCAGAGGCGCGGCCGATGCCGCGCGCCGCGCCCGTGATCAGCACCGTCTGGCCCTGGAAATCCATGGTGCACCGCCGGGGAGTGAGCTGCGCGGGATGATAGCAAAACGCCTTTGCTACAATCGCCGCCCACGACTCGGGAGCGGACATGGACCAGGTCTTGCAGGCGGTGGAAATGGAGACGGGACCGTCGCCCCAGGCCAGCGTCATCTGGCTGCATGGCCTCGGTGCCGACGGCCACGATTTCGAGCCCATCGTCCCAGAGCTGCGGCTGCCGCCGGAGCTGCCGCTGCGCTTCGTGTTCCCCCACGCGCCGGTGCGGCCCGTGACCCTGAACGGCGGCTATCCCATGCGCGCCTGGTTCGACATCGTGAAGATCGGCCTCCAGCAGCCGCGCGACCTCCAGGGCATGGAGGCGAGCCGGCAGGCGGTGGAGGCCCTGATGGCCCGGGAACGGGAGCGGGGCGTCCCCGCTTCGCGCACGGTGTTGGCAGGCTTCTCCCAGGGCGGGGCGGTGGCGCTCTACGCCGGGTTACAGCACCCCGAACGCCTCGCCGGCCTCATGGCGCTCTCAACGTATCTGCCGGTGGGCGAGGGTTTCGACGTCCGCATCGCCCCGGCCAACGCACACCTGCCGATCTTCTACGGCCATGGCACCCAGGATCCGGTGGTGCCTCTCCAGCTCGGGGAGTACACCCGCAACTGGCTGACGCAGCAGGGCTGCATGTTGAACTGGCATACGTATCCCATGCCGCATAGCGTCTCCACCGAGGAGATACTACATATCCGGGCCTGGTTGTTGTCCGTACTGGGGAATCACTGACCCATCCTAAGTCGCGCCTTCCAGGTCGAGGGTCGGCAAGGGATCGGCGGGCGCGAGGCCGAAGACCTGGGCGTAGAAGGCGAGTTCCGACGCCAGCACCTGTTCCAGGGTCTCAGCGCGACGGAAGCCATGGCCTTCCTCGGCGAAAGTGAGGCAGGCGGCGGGGAGCCGCTTGGCGCGCAACGCCGTCAGCATGCGCGCGCTCTGTTCCGGCGGCACCACTGTGTCCTTGAGGCCCTGGAAGAAGATCACCGGTGCGCGGATGCGGTCGGCGGCGTAGAGCGGGGAGCGGGCCCGGTAGAGTTCCCGGTAGGCGGGCCAGGGGCCGAGCAGGGTCTCGCCGTAATGGGCCTCGAACTTGTGGGTGCCGGTCATGGCGCTCTCGAGCTCGCCGATGCCGTAATGCACGGCGCCGGCGCGGAACGCATCGCGGAACGCGAGCGTGGCGAGCGCCGTGAAGCCGCCGGCGCTGGAGCCGCTCACCGCGGCGCGCCTGGGATCCGCCAGCGCGCGGGAGGCGAGATGCTGCAGGGCATGCACCGCGTCATCCACGTCCTTCACGCCCCACTGGCCGTTGAGGCTGCGGCGATAGGCGCGGCCGAAGCCGGTGCTGCCGCGGTAGTTCACGTCCGCCACGGCGAAGCCGCGGCTGGTCCAGAACTGGATGCGGGGGTCCAGGGCGTCACCATTCATGGCGGTGGGACCGCCGTGGCAACGCACGATGAGGGGCGGCCGCTCGCCGGCCGGTACCTCGAGATCGCGGTGGCAGGGCGGGTAATACCAGGCTTTGGAGCGCTCGCCGCCGGTGGTGGGGAAGTCCAGCGCCTCGGCGCGGCTCCTGAACTCGGATTCCAGGCGGAAGCCGGGTTCGCGCAGCGGGCGGACCGCTTGTCCCGCGCCGGCCAGCACCGTGACCGCCGTGTCCGGGCCGCCTCCCACGAGCACGTAGCGCCCCGCTGACGCATCCAGGTGTTCGATGTGGGTGCAGCCCGTGAGCAGGGGCGTGGCGACGCCGCTCGCGGTGTCGAGGTGCACTGCCTTGGCGCGCCCTTGGGAGAGCCGCACCGCCACCAGCTGCTGTGGCGCCACGAAGCCGTAGCTGGACATGCCGCAGTTCCACTGGGCGTAGCCGTAGTCGGCGGCCTCCGGGGTGAGATTCCGGGAGAGGCCGTCCGCGTACCTATATATGTTCCAGTAGCCGCTCTTGTCGGAGACGTAGTGGAGCGTGCCGTCCGGCGAGTAGCGGGGTTGGAACACCGACTCCTCGGCGCCGCCGGCGATGGCGCGCGCTTCCTTGAGGCGCCCGCCATCCAGTCGCGCGAGCCAGAGCGTGGTGCCGTCCCAGGGCATGCGCGGCGCATCCCAGGAGAGCCAGGCGAGGCTCGCGCCGTCCGGCGCGAGCGCCGGCGAGCTGAAGAAGTCGTGGCCCTCGGCGAGCACCGTGACCGCGCCATCCTCGAGGGAGACGGCGGCCAGGAAGTTGCGCGGCGAGCTGTTGCCGCCGTGCTCCTCGCAGACGCAGATCAGGCGCCGGCGCGGCAGGTCCAGCGTGAGGTCGGCGTAGCGGCGCAGGGAGGGAGCGGTGAGGCGGGTCGCCGTGCCGTCCCGCAACCTATATATGCACTGGTCCGCATCGTTGCAGAAGAAGACCTCGCCGTCGGCCACGGCATAGGCGCCGCCGCCGTATTCGTGCACCCGGTCGCGCACGCTGTAGGGCGCGGGCGTGAGGTCGCGGGGGCTGCCATCGGCCCCGGCCCGCACCAGCACCACCCGGCCGTTCTCCTGGGGGCGGCTCTCCAGCCAGTAACAGCCGTCGGCGGCGATGCGCGGTTGGCCGTAGCGCCGCTGCGCGCCCGCGGTACCGGCGATGCTCAAGGGCGAGGGCCAGCTGCCGCAGGGCCGGTGGAGCTTCATCGCCCGTGGCCCGCCGCGTGGAAATGGCGGGTCTCGATGCTCTCGCCCGCCGGCGTGAAGCGCCGTTCGGCGAAATGCAGGCTGCCGTCGCTTCCGAGGCGCAGCGCACTGGAGCAGCGGGTGCCGTAGACGGGGTTCAGCACGAAGGCGGAAGAGACGCGGCGCTCCAGTTCCAGGCCGATGCCGGTATCCGGCAGGGCCGCGTCCACGGCCGGGGAGCGGTCAGCCAGGAGGCGGAACAAGGGATCGGCATGATAGGCCTTCTGCTCCAAGAGCGCCGCGAGGCGCGCCTTGGCCGACTGCACCTTGGGCCAGGGTGTATCCAGGAGATGGTTGCTGAGGCCATGCACGCCGGGTGCCACGGGCCCGCTCGTGCCACCGCGGTTGGAATGGTAATGCAGGCTCTCGCCGTCGCCCACCAGCAGGCTGAAGCCGCCGTAGTCCTGCGCGCGGGGACGCAGCGCCTCCAGGTAGGCGGCCGGCGTCATACCGCCTTGCAGGAAATCGGCGGTGAGTGCGCCACGAGAGCGGGGGGCTTTCGGCGGATCGAGCCCTTCGCGGTAGTTGGTGACCACCGCGAAGCGGCCCGAGAGGGTCACGCCGAGCCAGGTGCCGCCCGCCTCCAGGTCCCGGCCGGCGAGCACCGCCTCCGTGCCCGGCCAGAGGTGGACGGCCGTGGCGGCACGGTCATGCCGCTCGTCGCGGTTGCCGGCGAAGATCAGGGGATGGTCGGGATCGGTTTTCCAAGCGAAGACGAGCAGGCACATGGGCTCATTATATCTATCCCCTCATGCTGTCCTGCGCCGCCGGTTCGCGAGGGCGGCGCCGTCCGATGCTGAAGCGGGTCTCAAGCATGGGACTCACCGGACGATGAGGAAGGGATCCACGTAGTGGAGCTCGGTGAAGGAGCGGCCCGGCTGCTCCTCGAACCAGCCGCGGATCAGCCGGTAGGAGATGGAGCGGCTCGGCGACAGCAGGAGCTCGCCGGCGTTCACCTGGCGGGTCAGCTCGTCGCGGGAGAACCAGGCAGCGTGCTCCAGTTCGCCGTCGCGGCAATGGATCGCGGTGGTCTCGGCCTCGGCGCGGAAACCCAGCATCAGCGAGCTGGGGAAGGGCCAGGGTTGCGAAGCCTGGTACAGCGTGCGGCCCACGCGCACGTCCGTCTCCTCCAGCACCTCGCGGCGCACCGCGGCCTCGAGGCTCTCGCCCGGTTCCACGAAACCGGCGAGGGTGGCATAGCGTCTCGGTTGCCAGACGGCCTGGCGGCCGAGGAGACAGCGCTCGCCGTGGGTCACGAGCACGATGATGGCGGGGTCGAGGCGCGGGAAATGCTGTGCCTGGCAACGGGGGCAGACGCGTTCGTGACCGGCCTGGGTCACCCCGGTGCGGCTGCCGCAGCGGCTGCAGTAGCGGTGCTCGCGGTGCCAGTGGGCGAGCGCACGGGCATAGCCCAGCAGCGCCAGCTCGCCGTCCTGCATGAGCACGCCGAGCTGGCGCAGGTCGCCGGGTGCGCCGCGCGGCACGGCGGCGTCCTCGGCCAGACCCAGGGCGAAGCAGGCGCGTCCGCCGAACTCGCCCAGGAGGATGGTGAATTCGGCCGCCGCGAGCAGCGGCCGCGCCTCTTCGGCGTCGAGCAGCAAGGCGTGCGGATCGCGGTCCGCCTGCGTCACGAAGGTGTTGCCGCCCGGCAGGGGCACGAAACGGGTGTCGGCGGCGGCGATCGCCGCGGCCAGCCATTCCTCGTCCTTACGCCGCGCCGCCAAGCGCTCGAGGCCGGCGCCGGCAAAGACGTAGGGGATTTCGCCGGGGATGGGCGTCATGGATCGGGACTGCTTGGAGAGGCGCACATTATCGCACGCCGCCTTTGAGTCAGTCCGTGTGGAGCGCCTCTCCGAGGAGCGCGCTCACGAGGGCGGCGAGCTTCTGCCGTTCGGCGCCGTAGTAGGGCTTGGGCGGCAGCTTGCCCCAGACCGGGTTCGGCCAGGCGGGATCGTGGGTGTAGCGCACGATGTGGTGCACGTGCAGCTGCGGCACCTGGTTGCCCAAGGCGGCGATGTTGAGCTTGTGGGGCCCGAGGCCTTTGACGAGCGCCCGTGACAGCAGCGCCGATTCGTCCCATAGGAGCCGCCGGTCAGCGTCTGCGAGTTCGTGCAGTTCGCGTACACCTTCGCGCTCCGGCACCAGGATGAACCAGGGGTAGTGGGCGTCGTCCATGAGCAGCAGGCGGCAGAGCGCGAGCCGGCCGAGGCCGGCGCAATCCTTGGCGAGCTGCGGATGGAGTTCGAACATGCATCGGATCCCAAGGGTGGCGGGTGGCGGCGTGACAGGCTGCCCGTGGGGAGCGCGGCGTAGCCATAAAAACCATAGGCTTATGTTAAGCTCAGCCCCTCGCCAAGACAACGCGCGGAGCATCTTCGCGGCCATGCGAGCCCTGATGAATGCCCTGTTCTACGCGCTGACAGCGGTCCTGCTGACCGGCGTCTATTTCCTCGCGAACTACCTCGGCCTCTTCCTCAAGCTGCATTACCAGGACATCGCGCCGCTCTGGCCCGCCGCCGGCGTGAGCGTGGCGCTCCTGTGGCTCTTCGGCCTGCGCTGGTGGCCGGTGATCCTGTTCGGCGAGGTGTTGAGCATGCACTTCCTGGGTCTCACCTGGGAACGCAGCGCTACCGGCGCGCTCGCCCAGATCACGGAAGGGCTGCTCGCCGTCTTCCTCCTGAAACGTACCGTGGTTGACCCGATGTTCGGGCGCAGCCGCGACGTGCTGTTGTTCATGTTGCTGGGCTGCCTCGCGCCCACTTTCGCCGGTGCGCTGGTCGGCACCCTCGGCCTGTTCTACAACCAGGTGCTGGCCTCGGACGCCTTGCTCCAGTCCTGGGCGAACTGGGCCCTGGGTGATGCCATGGGCGTGCTGATCGTCACGCCGCTCATCGCCCACTGGCGCCGCTGGCCGCTCACCACCTCCCGGCTGTTCTGGGAGTGGCTGCTGCTGGTCTCGCTGCTGCTGGTCTGCACCTACGGCATCGCGCTGCTGCCCCATGCCGTCGAGTCCAACCTGTTCTTCCTGCTGCTGCCCTTCGTAGCTTTGGGCGCCGCGCGCTGCGGAGCGGCCGGCGCTTCCAGCATGTCGGCCTTCCTGGCCTTGTTCGTGCTCACCTTCAACCTCAGCGACGAGAACGAGTATTTCCTCGCCCTGGTGCGCGTCGTGTTCGTGGGCGCCACTGCCTTCACCGGCTACATCCTGGCGGCGGCTTTCAACGAGCGGCGCGCGGTCAATGCCGCGCTCAACGCCGAGCAGGAACGCGCGCTCGTCACCCTGCAGGCCATCGGCGAGGGCGTGATCTCCACCCACGCCGATGGCAAGGTCTATTTCATGAACGGCGTGGCCGAGAAGCTCACCGGCTGGCGCATCGAGGACGCGGAGCGGCGCAACATCGAGGATGTGTTCCCGCTGTCGCTCTCGAGCGGCGACACCGAGGAGCACACCGTGCGCCACGCCCTCATGCACGGCGCCAACTCCGAGATCCTCACCCGCCGGCTGCTGCGCGACCGTTCCGGCATCCTGCGCCCGGTGGAGGGCGCCATCACCCTGGTACGCGCCGCCGACGGGCGCATCCTGGGCGGCGTGGTGGTGTTCCGCGACGTCTCCGAGGCGGAGCAGCTGCGCGAGCGGCTGGTGCACGAGGCCACCCACGACAGCCTCACGGGACTGCGCAACCGCGCCGCCTTCGACCGCAGCCTGCGCGAGCTCACCGCCGGCGAGGACCGCCGGCGCCGGCACGCGCTGCTGTATCTCGACCTCGACCAGTTCAAGCTCATCAACGACACCCGCGGCCACGAGACCGGCGACCGGCTGCTGATCGAGCTCACCAAGCGCATGCGCGCGCTGATCCACAAGCCCGACATCATCGCCCGCTTGGGCGGTGACGAGTTCGGCGTGCTGATGATCGACGCCAACGAGAAGACGGTGATGCTGCTGGCCGAGGAGCTGCGCCGCACGGTGCTCGACTACCGCTTCAAGGAGCGCGAGCTGACCTTCAGCGTGGGCGTGAGCATCGGCGTCGCCTTGTTCACCCCCGGCGACCGCGCCCCGGAGGTGCTGAGCCGCGCCGACATCGCCTGCTACATCGCCAAGGGTTCCGGGCGCAACGCCATCCACGTGTACCGCATCGACGACAAGTCCATGATGCAGCATCACACGGACCTGACCCGCGTGGCGCATCTCCAGACCGCCATGAACGAAGGCCGCTTCAAGCTCTACGGCCAGCGCATCGTGAACCTGGCCGACGGCGGACGCGACCCGCGCTTCTACGAGGTGCTGCTCAGGCTCTACGAGGACGGCGAGGTGATACCCCCGGCGGCGTTCCTGCCCACCGCGGCGCGCTACGGCCTCGCCACGCCCATCGACCATTGGGTGCTGGAGAAGAGCTTCCGGTTCCTGTCCGACAAGGCCGGCTACGGCATCCGGCTCAGTATCAACCTGGACCCGCGCACCCTGGACAGCCCCGACTTCCACCAGCAGGTGCTGGAGCACCGGGCGCGCTACAACGTGCCGGCGGAGAGCGTCTGTTTCGAGGTCACGGAGAACGTGGCGCTGGAGCACCTCACCCGCGCCGTGGACACCATGCATAAGCTGAGCGGGGCGGGCTTCCGCTTCGCGCTGGACGACTTCGGCAGCGGCGTGGCGAGCTTCGGCTACCTACAGCAGCTGCCGGTGCACTTCGTGAAGATCGACGGTCGCTTCGTGCAGTCCTACGGCGAGGATCCCGTCAACCCGCTGGTGGTGCGCACCCTCGCCGAGCTCGCCCGCATGCGCAAGATCCAGTGCATCGCCGAGTGCGTGGAGAACGAGGCCACCCGCCGCGAGCTCGCCAAACTGGGCGTGGATTTCGGGCAGGGGTTCTTCCTGCACAAACCGGAACCTCTGCCGGCTTGATCCGCGAAACGATCCTGCACATCCCTGTGCTCCGCGGCACGTAAGCATCCTGCTCCAGACGACGCCCCCGTCGAGCGCAGCAGCTTTTATCCGGGATTGTGGCAGACCGCCTCGACGTTGTTGCCGTCCGGGTCCAGCACGAAGGCCGCGTAGTAGGTAGGGGAGTAGTTCTCCCTCAGACCCGGCTTGCCGTTGTCCTTGCCGCCGGCGGCGAGCGCCGCCTTGTGGAAGGCGTCCACCGCCTTGCGATCCTTGGCGCGGAAGGCCAGGTGGGCGATGGGCTGTTGGGCGCTGCCCTGGCCGGCCCAGATCGTCGAGCCGCCCTCGGTGCCGATGCCGAAACCGCCTGCGTATTCCGAGACGAGCTTGTAGCCCAGGGGGCCTAGGGCCTTGGCATAGAACGCCTGGGCCTTGGCGGCGTCGCTGACACTGAGTGAGATGTGGTCGAGCATGGTCTTCTCCAGGTATGTGGGGCTGCGCGCATTAGAGCCCATCGACTCAGGCGCTGCTGTCACAATCCTGCCCGCAGGCGGGGATGCAGGATTCCGATAGCCCGGCCCGCCGCCCCGCGCGGTAAAATGGGTCTATGCCGCGTGAGTACCGCACCCTATATTCCAGCCCCCTCGTCACGGTGGGGGACGTGGTCTGCTCCGAGGGCTGCGGCCCCGGCCGTCACGAGGAGCATTGTCCGGTGGCGAGCATCGCCCTGGTGCGCAGCGGCGCCTTCGTGCGGCGCGACCGCATGGGCCGCCATGTGGCGGACGCCACCCGTGTGGTGTTCTTCGATCCCGTCGAACCCTACATGGTGGATCACCCGTTCCCTGGAGGTGACCGCTGCACCACGCTCGCGTTCACGCCGGCTACGCTGCGCGAGGCGGCCCGCGGGGCGCGCGGCGAGCATACCTTCGATCGGGCCACGCTGGCCGGCAGCGGCGAGATGCATCTCCTGCACCGCGAACTACTGCAGGCCGCGAAGCTCAAGGACGGTATGATGCTGGAGGAGACGGCGCTCCGCCTCCTGCAGATCTGCACCCAAGGGGAACGGGTACCGGCTTTGCGGGGCGCCGCTTTCGAGCGCGCCGCGGCGCTGGCGGCCGATGCCCAGACCTTGATCGCGGAGTCCTTTGCGGAGCGGGTGAGCCTCGAGTCCCTGGCGGCCACTCTCGGGATCTCGCCGTTCCGCCTGTGCCGCGCCTTCCGCCAAGCCACCGGCGGCACCCTGCACCAGCACCTGATGCGCCTGCGTCTCGTCACCGCGCTGGAGCGCCTGCCGCAATACCGCGAGCGGCTCACGGACCTGGCCCTGGACCTCGGCTTCAGCAGCCACAGCCATTTCAGCCACGCCTTCCGCGGCTACTTCGGTCGCAGCCCGGCGGCCCAGCTGCGTCGACTGTGAAACCGGGGACTGTGCCGGTATAGAATCCCGGCATGCGTAAGCCCGCCCTCGTCCTGGAATCCACCCTCACTTGTCCGGTCTGCGGGTACCGGGAGGAGGAGCGCATGCCCGAGGATTCCTGTCAGTACATCTATGAATGCGGCGCCTGCCATGCGCTGCACAAGCCCAAGCCCGGCGATTGCTGCGTGTTCTGTTCCTACGGCACGGTGTCCTGCCCGCCGAAACAGCTGGAGACGGCCTCGGGCGGCAAGCCGGAGTGCTGCCGCTGAGCGGATGATGCCTCAGGGACCGGTGTCGAGGCTCGCGAGGAGCTTGGGCAGGTCCGGGGGCAACCCATAACTGAAGTTCCAACTGCCGCCGCGGCGGAACAGCAGGGTAGGCGTGCCCATGTTGCCGCTGTCCTGCAATTCCTGGTCATGAAGCTTGAGGGCCGCGTCGAACTCGAGCGGTACCGGGCGCAACTCGGAGATCCCGCCTTCTTCCTGACCATGATCGAAGCGCTGCTCATCCTGGGCGAGGGCGGCGGCCCGGTTGTCGGCGGCGAGGATGGCGCCGGCACGGCCCTTGCTCGTGCGCTTGAGGAAATCCACCAGCGCCCAGCGCAGATGCAGCTTGCCGCTTTCCACGTAGGGCCGGAGCTCGGTCCAGAGCTTGTTGCAATAGATGCAGTTGGGATCGGCGTAGATGTACACCAAGGGTGCCCGGGGCGAACCCTCGTCCACCAGCGCCGTGTCCCCGGCCAGCGCCGTAGCCAGTTTCCCGGGGTCGGGCTGCGGGATGTATTGCTGCGCGTAGCGGCTGGTGAGGTTGTTGCCGTCCTTGTCCAGCAGCGGGCCGGTGAAGGCGTAATCGCCGCTCGCGGTGGTGTACAGGACCGCGCTGCGGCCCTGGAGCTCCACCACCCAGCCCGTGAGGCCGTCCGGCGCGGGGAAGCTGCGCAGCACCTTGCCGCCCTGCTGGGTCAGGCTCTGCAGCGGCGGCGGCAGGTCGGCGGCGGGTGCCCAGGCGGGCAGCGCCAGGCAGAGGAGCAGGCAGGCGAGGAAACGCATCGGGGCTTAAGGCTTCGGCAGCAGCGGCTGCACCGCTTTCTCGAGGTTCTCCTCCGTCACCGGCGTGCCGCCGGGCCAGAGTCTGGCGCGGATCACGCCCTGGGCATCGATGACGTAGGTCATGGGCAGCACCCGCGGCGTGCGGAAGTCGTTCAGCGCCGCGCCCTGGGCCATGAGCGCGGGGTAGTGGAAGTCCGCCATCACCTTGCGTACCTCCGCGACGTCGTCCGGATCGTTCTCGTCCAGGCCCAGCATGGCCACGCCCTTGTCCCGGTACTTGGCGTAGAACGCGTCGAGCGCCGGCATCTCGGTGCGGCAGGGCGAGCACCAGGTGGCCCAGAAGTTCACCAGGACCACTTTGCCGCGCAACTTGCCGAGGTCGAACGGGTGGCCATCGAGCTCCGGCACGACGAGCGGCGGCGCGGGCTGGCCGACGGTCGGCGGCGGC
>DASSIS010000132.1:0-14178 GCA_035691665.1 Gammaproteobacteria bacterium
GCTCTAGTAATTTTGACAACCCTGCGCGTGGATGGCGTTTCGCTAACCAGGGTTCATCTCGCTTTATCTTCTCTCGCAGAGCTAACTCAAGAGACGCGAATCCCTGCATTTCAGCAATTTGATGGAATCTGTATGCAAACCAAGCATATAAAGAAACATTCTTCGCGGTTTCGAAATGTTGGCGTATAGCGATAGGTACACCCTTATGAAGGGTTATCACTGATAGTTGAACATGAATTTGAGAAAGACCTCCAGAGATTAGTGTGCTCCGAACATCCGGTTTCGTAACCTCTTCGAGCGACTTTAGCGGATCATCTATTTGCGCCTTCGTATCCATAAGAAAATTAGCAGATTTTCTCAGTGGCCGATTGCATGTCCTTTTTTAAATGAAAATTATTTCTGCTTGGTTGCTTGCGCCCTCAATTTTGAAGCTTCTTCTATCTTCGCTTTCCTCACAAATAGCTGCGTTAATGCGTCTTTCATCAGTTCAAGTAGCACAGCGGCACGATCACCATTTATATTTGGCAAGTGTGGATGGGCGCCATCATGCCCTGTAATCATGATAGTTTTCAGCTGTTCAAATTCTTCTTCGCTAACAACCTGCATTTCGCGCAAATTATCCAGTTGTCGAGTTATCTTAGTTGTGCCGTCCGCGCCCAGCGCCATCGCTGCACTTTGCAACGCGCGACGACACATAGCAGCAAATGCGTTCCAACAACCCTGTGAATAGCAAATAAGAGCTTCGGAAAAGTCATTCTTTACTTCTTCAGGTAAGTATTTCAATTCGTAAGCTACGCGAGCTCGCTCAATTTCAATTGGCTGTGCCTCAAAGTGTATTGGATTGCCCCAACTTGTTACCTTGAATTTCAAGAATATCGGTTCATTGCATGCATCGCATCTATAAGCCATACCCACATATCCCGGACGAAATCGAGTCAAAAACTCGAACCGCGGTGGCGAGATCAAGGAAACACCAGAGCGTGTATTGCAATGTGGGCAAACGATCGTAAAGTGTTTGTCTGAAAGTACTGTTGGATCGTTGGTTTGTGGGATGTACATAGACACGTCCTTTGCAATATAAGCATCTTATTTTCCACGCTTTGCGCGCGGAAGACCCCTAAATCCTGAGCCTGAGTCTACTCCCGGAATCCGGAGAGTTCAGCCGTGGGATCGGATTCCCTTAGGCAGCGCCGCTATTCCTGATAGAGCGGCACGCTCGCCATGGCGTGCAGCACCAGCTGCTTTTCGGTCCCTATCTTGTCCCGGTTCTGCTCGGTCGAGATTTTGAGGTCGACGTAGAGCTTCTCCACGTAATGGAAGCCGATCAGGTTGCCGTCCTTGCGGCTGGGGATGAGCTTGAAGACGTCGAACTCGTTGTAGTGGGCCTTGAGCGTGGCGTCGTTCCAGGTGGTGAAGTACAGGAGCACGGTGCCCCGGGCCCGGTCGGTCTCGAGCGTGTACTTCAAGTAGGGGTTGACGGTCTGGGCTGTCTTGGCGAGCTGCTCCCCGTAGCCGGCCGGGCTGAGCTTCTTCCCGGCGGCGGGATAGACGCGCAGTTCCACCACCCGTGACCAGTTCGCGGCGCTCTCCTTGGCGGGGTAATACTGGCGCACCGTTCCGCCATCGCTCTCGCCCTTATAGGCCAGGGTGTAGACGCTGCCGGCGAAGTTGATGGATACGGTGTCCTCCACCCTCGGCCGCACCGGGGCGGGCCTGCGCCGCACGGGGGCAGGCGCGGCCTTCGGCGGCGCCGGTTTGGTGACCACGTGGGGAGCCGGCACGGGAGCCGGTTTCGGCGGCGGAGGCGGCGGCGGTTTCGAGGCACAGCCGGCGAGGGTGGCCAGCATCAGCGCGATGGCGATTGACCTGAGCGCTTTCACGCGTGCCCCATCAGAACAGCTTTTTTACGATATCAACCAATATCGGGAAGAAGAAAATGATCGATAAAATAAAGTCAAAGGCGTGCCAAATCTTCTCCTCTTTGGTCGCTTTCCGGCTGAAGTCGAAGTATTTCTTCTTCATGGTCAAACCATTCCCCATCTCGTCACGCCTTGCGCGCGAATGCCCTTAAATCCTGGGGCCTGAGTGTACTCAGCATACTCTAGCCCGGAGCCCTCTTCACGATCCCGTGCCGCTTGGAACCGAGCTCGCGGTTCATGGCGCTGAATTCACGGGCATAGCCCACGTCCTTGAACCAGAATACATAGCTCATGGCGCCGCCCTTGTCGGGCCACACGAGTATCTTGAAGGGCATCTTGTCATTACGCGATCTCAGGGCGAAGACTGCGACGAGCACCACGATCACCGCCGCGGCGAAGTCATAGGTATCCGGGTAGCCGAAAGGCCGTAGTGCGAAATACAGCAGGCCTCCCAAGATGAAGGGAATGATGCTGTTTAGCCGATAGCTCCACCACCGGAGAAGCAGACGCACGCGGCAACGCTGCCGGTGCACGGGCACCGCGAATACCCTGTTCACGACCGGTGGTCTACTCGCCCCCAGGAAATGACCCAGGCTGCGCAAACGCTGTGTTTCGCCGGAGCAAAGCTGTCCGCATAGCACGCACCGGCCTGGAAACTGCGGCTCGCCATTATCCAGGTCCAGGACCACGTACTGCTCGTCCCTCTCCGTACCGGCTGGCATTTCACTCATGGTCTGTCTCACGTTTATCGCCATGGTTGGAGGGGGCAGCGGTCGGTTCCGCGCCAGTCGCGCGTATCAGTCCTCATCATTCGCATCGTCATAATAGTTCTGCATATCGCTGGGGAAAAGCTTGCCCTTCTTCGCCAGCACCTCCGGCGACTGCTTCTCCTGTGCCCAGATAGATAGCAGCGCCTGGGCCCAGATGAGTTCGCCGTTGCGCGTGTCGCCTGTATCCAGGTCCACGTTCAGCCATTCCGCGCCTTCACGGTAGTGCCCGGTGGCGAGGGCATGCAGCGCCAGGTAATAGGAAGCTTCCGACAAGGGGCGCCGGGCAATCGGCCTGTCGAGGATGGCCTTACCGTCGTCTTCGCCTAGCACGTAGCGTCCAAGGGTCGGATACCAGCGTGATCCGCCCTGTGCGAGATAAGCGTCGAGGTGTTGCCGTTGTGCGGGGGTGATCTTGTAACCCTGCGCCACGGCGGCGGCGCGCCACAACCACACTTCGTCCGGCTCGCCGACTGCGCTAGTATCCGGGAGCAGGTCCCAGATCAATTCGTAGTGATAGTCAGCGTAGTAATACATGCATTGCTCATCCAGCGGGATGGACGGCAGATGCTGCTTGAGCCAGCCTTCCGCGCTCGTAATTCCATTTTCCTTCTTCACGATGCCGTAACCCCAGCTCAGCTCCGCCACCCGACCCACGCCATTAGGGAACATGAGGCCTAACAGCGCGAGCGCCGTCTTCGAATGTCCGCTGGCATCCACGGAGGTGATCATCTCGTAAAGACCCTGCGTCTGGACGTGAGCTTGCCGCATCGCCACCAGCGCCTGCCCCGCGCGTATCGGCTCGGCGCCGAGTGCCTCGTCGAGAGTCTCGCCGAGCGTGCGGTACCACTGCCAATTCGAGATGGGATGCGGCCAATGAGCGATGGCCGCCGCGGCCAGATTATCGTGGCCCTGCTTCCAGTAGAACCACAGCAAGGGCGTCTGGCTGCCCAGACTGTCTGGGTACGTGGCGGCCAATTGCTGAGCGAGAGCCTGGGCCATGGCGACATCTCCATTGGTCAGTGCGATGTGCACCCCCTCGTCCAACGCGTCACCGTAGCCGCTGGTCGCCATGTCGGCGGTCGGGACGGCCGGGGGCTCCCGCCCGTCGAACAGCGATGTCGCGATGACGCTCCATGCCTGCTTAACCTGGCCGAGATGCAGTTGCGCGTCCGCCGCGGCGTCGCTAGCACGCCAGTAGTCGAAGATGCTCTTGTCCCTCGGCTGCGACGCGAGCCAGAGTCTCGCGACCCGCAACATACCCTCATAACCCTTGCGGTGCTGGAGGAATGCCAGGTAGTCCACATAGAGCTCACCCTTGTCTGGATATTGCTGCAGCAGCTTGTTGTATGCGGCGTCTACGGCTTCCGCGTGCTGAGCACGATCGGGGAGCCAGAGCAACGCTGAGCGCCTCAGTCGAACCGCGAGTCTGGGATCGTTTGCCACGCGCAGCATGTCTGCGATGTCGTCGTTGTAGCCGTAGGTGGAGAGCTTGGCATAGGAGTCATCGTCGCTCTCCTGGGATAAAAGGCTAGCGTAGATATCCGCCACTCCCGGCAGGTCACGGGCGTAGAAGAGCAGATTGAGGTAGTCATAGCGCAGATCCGGGCGCGTGTCGTACAGCGCAGCGAGCTGATCGGCGCCTTCGCGCACCTCCGGGAATCCTGGATAGAGCCGCTTGAAGACGTCTTCCACGGTATCGGCGTAGACAGCCGCACCCAGCACCTGCTGCATGCCGATGTGATTGACCAGGGCAGCGGCGCCAATGCCGTTCTGCTCGCTCGCGAGCTTGTCACCGTACCACTGGTATATCTCGTGGGCTGCCTGACCCGGAGCCTGACCAAGCCGTACGTAGAAATCCTTGGCGCTATCGACCCGACCCCATTCGTCCAGCAGATAGATGCCCCAGTCATAGACGGCGGTATAGAGGAACCCACGATAGAAAGCGCCGAACGTGTCAAGAGTGAGATAGGGTCCGGTGACCTCGGAGTGCAGGCTCGCAAGCCCCTGGTCGAAATCCCCCAATACCTTGGCGGGCACCGCCGGCAGGTCTTCATACTTCGCGTCGGCACGCGTCGCACCATGCACCCCGAATACAGCGATCTCCGCCAGCGCACGACTGCCGAGTTTCTGTGGATCCTGCCCCTGCAGTAGCAGCTCGGTATCGAGAGTGTAGAGACTGAGCGGGAGCTGTCCATAATGGACCTTATACCAGTTGGCCCAATCGTCCTTGCGATCCTCGTCGGCCAGATGCCGCAGCCAGAAATAGACCGCCTCGCCCGACGCGGATGATTGCCCGGCAATGCGTTCGAGCTCGTCGTCCTGGCGGGTGAGGTACAGGCGCCAGGGATCGTCCGCCGACAACGATTGCGCCGCTTGTAGCGCATAGGCGGAATAACCCATTGCGGAAGCGAGCAGACTCTCCTCCTTGAGCATGCTTTCCCTTCCGGCCGTTTCCGCCAGGACCAGCGCCGCCATGGCCTCGGCATATACGCCGTCGGCGGTGCCGGTCTTGTCGTCCTCAAGGTAGGCGAGTCGCACCAAAGCCCGTGCGGCCGCCGTCAGGTCAGCAGTCGGGACAGCGCCCGGCCGATAGTTCTTGTCCAAGGCCACAAGCGCGCTCAGCAAGGCGGTGTCATCGAAGCCGCTGACGGCTCCGACCAAGGACGCGGGCAGCGGATCTCGACTGAGATGGATGCCTGCGGCCCGCGCCGCGGCGCGGGCGCGCAGCAGGGTGAGAGCGTCGCCGAAATCCGGATAAGCCGGCAGTTGTCCCACCTCGACGGAGCCCGAATAAATCATCCACGTCCCGTCCCGGTAGCGTGCTGTCGCGGTCGCTGACGGAGCTGTGGCGGCGAAGCTGTCCACCGCGGAGATCGCCTGGAGGAAGCGCCGATCTGGCGCCAGATGGTAGCGCCCGCGGAATACGGCCAAGGCCTGGTTGGGAGTGAGCGGCTGGGCGGCGACGTGCTGCACCACCACGTGGACGGGGGCCGGGACGGGTGCGGGTGCCGGAGGTCGCAACCTGAACCAATACGCGAGACCGGCGAGCACGAATAATCCCGCCAACAAAAACCAGGCGCGCTTGCCTTGCATCTTCGGCCCCTTCTTCTGATCCGATTTCCCTTGCCCCATCTAGTCGTGGAGCATCCCTTACATATCAACGTCGAGTGTAACCTGGAGATGATTCCGATGTCAGCGGTCGATGACCGCGATCGCATCCACTTCGATGAGATAGTCGGGGTTGGAGAGCGTCGCGATCCCGACCAGCACATCGGCCGGCTTGTGCTCGCCGAACAAGGCCACCCGGGCCGCTTCGATGATGGCCAGGTATTCCCGCTTGTGGTCGACCACGTAGATGGTGATCTTCGCCACCTGTTCGGGCCGCGCGCCGGCGGCGGCGAGAGCCCGGCCGAGGTTGGCGAACACCTGCCGTGCTTGGACTGCCAGGTCGCCTCTGCCCACGAGCTGGCCGTGGACGTCTTCGGGCTCCTGGCCCGAGACGAACACCAGCCGGCTTCCGGTCGCGACCACTACCTGGCTGTAGGTCTCCGGCACCGGCAGGTCCTTGGGATTGATGCATTCGAGCGTCATGGATGGCGCCTCATATGATCAAAGGGATGTTGGCGGTTTAAAAAGGGTCGGGAGGATACGCTACCCTTTCCGATCCTCGGAAACATTTGACTCCCTCGCACTTAACTGGAAATGAGAGATGGAATAGAGCCAAAGCAAAGCTCCGATCAGTAGTGCTGCCAAAGCATACGTTCCCTGATGGCGCCCAGGATGTTCCCTGCTCGAGACGAACAGGAGACTCCCCAGCACCATCAGCATGAGGGAGAGCTGATAGAGGACCCTGAACTTCCTGGTCAGTACCAAGACGATCTCCTTGCCGCATTTCTGACAATACCGGCCGGTAGGGCTGAACTGATACCACCGGACCCCGGGCCTCGTAAGCCGCTGCACAGGAACGACGTCCTGCCCGCATCCCGGGCATCTCATCGTGTCATCGGCCGACATTTCATCCATGGTCTGTCTCGTGCCTATCGCGGGGCTTGGAGGGGGTGGCGGAAGGCTCGACACCGCTGACCGATGGCTGTGAGTAGAAAACCATTAAAAGTATCAGCATGCCCCAGGCGACCAGGATGGCGGCGCAGATATATCCGATGCCATGGATATCCCGGGTCCTGGAGCCGGTGTATAGATCAAAAGACAGCACCAAGGGCAATATCGAGCCCATCTGAATCCAACGCACCAGGCGATCGTCCCGGACGAGTCTTATGCGCTTGTCGCAGAAGGGGCATGGGAAGATGCCTGCCTCAGGCGGGTCCCGGCGCGTGGCGGATTTCACCGTCACGAAGTTTGAGGTGATGTATTCCTTGCAATAAGGGCATTGGATCACTCTGTCGTCTCCCTTCGCTTACATCAGCCACCGGATTTCGGCTCAGCGTCTGGCGCCACACCCAGTTTTCGGTTAGCCATGGCCAGCATGAAGAAGAATGCACCCGCGAATAAGGCGACTGCTCCGGCCCGCCATAAAAGATCCATATCCCTGTTCAGGGTCAGCAGAAGCGTAACGATCCCCGCTATCGTCAGCACCACCGCCAGGATATAGAGAAGCCTGAATCTTTTGGTCCATATCAGGACGAAGCGACCGTTGCACTTCGGGCAAAAGGCGCCGGCCCGGGCGAACTGGTACCAGCGCTTCGCCCCGAGGTAGCGCATCACCGGTTGGATATCCTGGCCGCATCCCGGACACTTCATCATGAGGTCTCCCTAAGACAGATGTTGCCACACGATGGCCACGACAAGCACAGTAAGGATCAGCACGCAGCTCTCGATTTGCCTGGCGCGCCGCCAGCCCGATGGCATGGCCTCCGAGAGCTTCACCCCCGGCAGCATGCCGAAGACCAGGAACCCCACAGGGACGATATCCAGCGCCACCGTGGCGTACGTCATGGCTGGCGATTCGCGCGCGAAAGGCGTGACCACTGCGCCTGCCGTGAAGAGCAAGCCCAGGCCGCGCAGGATCCAGCGGTCAGCCTTATCCGCGCCCGCGGGTGCCCAGCGCCAGCAGCACCAAGCCGCCGCCGCGAGCACCAAGGCTATGCTTGGGTGGACGGTTCCGGAAATCAAATTTTGGCCCCTTCTTAACGCCGCATCCCGCTCGTCGACCGTTTATTAGCTTTGTTCAGTCCGCTTCCGGTCCAAGCTTCACCGAGATTATGAAATGATGCAACTCACGCAGGGAATCCGGCACGGCGGGCAGTGCCGCGCTCTGCACCGCTTCGACCGCGGCGGCATCCAGCGCTGCGTCGCCGCTCGTGCGGTAGACCTTCACGTCGGTGGCCTTGCCGTCATCGCCCCGATCGAACTCCACGAGCGTCGTGCCCGCCTGCCGGGCCGCTTGCGGGTAATGCCGCTGGCTGTCCACCGCCACCTTGGTCTCGAGGGCGTAGAGCTGGCGCTGTCCTTCGTCGCTCTGGGCGGCGATCTGGTAGAAGCTCATGGCCTGCTGGTTGTCGGCGGGCCGGTCGGAACGGGTCTCGTACATGTACCAGAGGTTGGCGGCGGCGACGCCGTAGCCCGCCTCGACCGCTTTCCTGTCCCAGTAATAGGCGCTGCGGTACTCGTCCCGCTGCCAGTGGCTGAGGTCCGCGAGCCTGAGCTCCCCTTCCACGCTGCCGTCGTCCTGCAGCGCGTTGAAGAGATCCCAGGAACGGTAGATGTCGGTGGGGGCCTGGTCGTCGACCCCATAGAGGTCGGCGTTCTTCGGCGTGCTCGCGCAAGCGGCCAGGAGCAGGAGGGCCCCGGACATCAGGATCGCGGCATGGGCGCGCACGGCCATGTCCGGAAGTGTACGCCCCGGCGGCGGCGGCGTGTCAATGTCCGCCGAACAGCGGATTCGCGGGCGAAATCGGGGCATTCGACGACGGAACGTCCGCTTCAGAGATGACAAATGCCGTTTCAGATATGTTCCGGGCCCGGGCCTTTCGCTACATATCTGAATTACATCTATACCCCTGGAAACCTTGAGACCTCTCACCCACCATTAGTCCAAGAGGATGAACACGGAGACGGCGCGTCCGTGCTTCCTCGGGCCTCCTTAGAAGAGGCACAAGACTTCGGCTTCCAGGTGTATCCCACGCGTCGCGGCCTGTTTTCCCCACGCCCAGGCCGCGCGCACTCGCAGGGAGACACCCGGAGGGATGGAGACGGCGGGCACCATCAGGTGCCCGCCGTGGTTTATCCGCCCGTCGACCGCCTGTCATTTCCCTCGTGCTAGATTGGCTCTTCCGATATATCCGTCCCGTGAGGGTCGAGCCATGCAGAAGATCACTCCCATGCTGTGGTTCAACCATGAGGCCGAGGACGCGGCCAAGTTCTACGTGTCCGTCTTCAAGGACGCCAGGATCCTCGAGACGAGCCATTACGGCGCAGACAGCCCCGCGCCGGGCAAGGTGCTGGTGGTGAAGTTCCAGCTGGAGGGCCAGGAATACCTGGCGCTGAACGGCCTGCAGGACAGGCCCTTCTCCGATGCGGTGTCGCTCATGGTGAACTGCAAGGACCAGCGGGAGGTGGACTACTACTGGGACCAGCTGCTCGCGGGCGGCGGCGAGCCCATCGCCTGCGGCTGGCTCAAGGACAAGTACGGCTTCCGCTGGCAGGTGACGCCCACCGTCCTCATGCAATACATCAACGACAAGGACAAGGCGAAGGCCGGCCGGGCCATGGCGGCCATGATGCAGATGGTGAAGATCGACATCGCGGCGATCCAGAAGGCCTACCACGGGAGCTGAGCCACGCCCGGCGAGGCGCTCAGCGATGCGTGGCTTTCCCGTCGATGGCGTCGCCCGAGTCCGGCAGTTCGTCGCTGCTCCAGCCGCCCCCCAGGTCCTCGATCAGGATCACGCTCGCCGTGAGGCGTTGCTGCTGCAGGGTCAGCGCCGTCTGCTCGCTGGCGAGCTGGGTGGCCTGGGCCGTGACCACCGCCGTGTACACCGAGATGCCGGCCCGGTACTGGTTCAGGGCGATGTTGGCCGCCTGGGTCGAGTCCTTCACCGCCTGGTCCTGCACCGTGGCCTGCTGCGCCAGGATGCGCAGGGTGGCGAGCTGGTCCTCCACCCCCTGGAAGGCGGTGAGCACCGTCTGCCGGTAGTTGGCCACGCTCCCGTCATAGGCCGCTTCCGCCGCGCTCACGGCGCCCTTGGTGGCGCCGCCGTTGAAGAGGTTCGCGCTGGCGTCCGCCCCCACGGACCAGACCCGGTTCGGAGTCGTGGCGAGCTTGGCGAAGGCGTTGTTCACGTAGCCGAGCAAGCCGCTCAGGCTGATGTCCGGGAAATAGCCCGCCTCCTCCACGCCGATCTCGGCGTTGGCCGCGGCCATCTGCCGCTCCGCGGAGGCGATGTCCGGCCGGCGCTCCAGCAGCGCCGAGGGCATGGTCACGGGGACGTCGGGCACCGCGGCGGCGAGCGTGCCCGCCGGCAAGCTGAAATCCCCCGGCGCCTTGCCGATGAGCACGGCGATGGCGTGCTCCAGGCTCGCGCGCTGCACGCCCACGTTCACGTCCTCGGATTCCGCGGTGTCGAGCTGGGTCTGGGCTGTGATCACGTCGAGCCGGCTCACCACGCCCACGGTGTACTGGTTCTGGGTGATGGTGAGCGACTTCTTGTAGCCGTCCACCGTCTCGTCCAGGAGCTTCTGCAGCTGGTCCGCGGCGCGCAGCTCGAAGTAGTCGATGGCCAGGTTCGCCTGGGCCGAGAGCCGGGCGCCGGCGAGGTCCGCCGCGCTCGCCTGGGCGCTCGCCACGGCGCTCTCCTTCTGGCGGCGGATCCTGCCCCAGATGTCGAGGTCCCAGCCCACGTTGCCCTGCAACTCGTAGCTGTTGCGCGGCGCCGTGCTGCCGCCGGTCCCGGCCGTGGCGTTGCCCGCCCCGCCCTGGCGCGTGCCGGAGAGCCCGAGACCCACGCTGGGGAACAGGGCCGCCCCCGCCTCCCGCGCCACGGCGCTGGCCTGCAGATACGCCGCGGCGGCGGCCTCAAGGTTCTGGTTGGAGATGTCCACCTGTCTCTCCAGGGCATCCAGCGTCGGGTCCTGGAACACGGACCACCAGGGGCCGCGTTCCACGGTGTCCTTGGGCTGGCTCGTCTTCCAGCCTTGCAACTCCTTGTAGGCGGAGGGCACCGGCGCCGAGGGGCGGTGGTAGTCGGGCCCCACGGCGCAGGCGGCGGTACCCAAGCACAGCAAGGCGGTGGACGCCGTGGTGAGCGCGCGGCGGATCATGGGTGGTCTCCTTGGGGAGTCGGCTTGAAGCCGGCCGCTTCGTGCCGCTTCTGGAACTTGAGGCGCAGCCTGTCGAGGTAGAGGTAGACCACGGGCGTGGTGTAGAGCGTCAGGATCTGGCTCAGGACGAGGCCACCGATCACCGAGATGCCGAGGGGGAAGCGCAGCTCGGAGCCGTAGCCCGTCACCAGCACCAGGGGCAGCGCCCCCAGCATGGCGGCAGCGGTGGTCATCATGATGGGCCGGAAGCGCAAGAGGCAGGCCTCGCGGATGGCTTCCACCGGCGAGAGGTCCTTGGCGCGCTCCGCCTGGATGGCGAAGTCGATCATGAGTATCGCGTTCTTCTTCACGATGCCGATGAGCAGGATAAGCCCGATCATGGAGATGATGGTGAAGGGCACACCGAAGAGCGCGCTCGCGAGCAGGGCGCCCACCCCCGCCGAGGGCAGGGTAGAGAGGATGGTGAGCGGGTGCATGTAGCTCTCATAGAGGATGCCGAGCACGATGTAGACGGCGGCGAGCGCCGCCAGGATCAGGATCGGCTCGCTGGAGAGCGACTGCTGGAACACCTGGGCCGTGCCCGCGAAGGTGCCGTGGATGGTCGCCGGCATGCCGATGGATACCTCCGCCGTGCGGATGGCCTGCACCGCGTCGGAGAGCGACTTGCCCGGCTGCACGTTGAAGGAGACCGTGCTCGCCACGAACGGCCCCTGGTGGTTCACCGACAGCGGCGTCTTGCCGGGCTCGTAGTGGCTGAAGGACGAGAGCGGGATCAGGGTCTCGGCGCTGGTGCTCACCGCCGCCCCGTTGGAAGCCGGGCCGCGGCCGCTCAAGGCGATGGAGTTGATGGCGGCGTTGCGGGCCGAATCCGCGGCCACCTGGGCCCCGGTGGGCGCCGCCGAGGCGCCGCGGCCTTTGCCGCTTACGGTGCCGGTCACCGCGTTCGTGCCCTGGGTGCCGCTCGCCGCCCCTCCGGCGGTGCTCACGTAGATGTACTTGAGGGAATCCGGGCTCTGCCAGTATTCCGGCGAGACCTCCATGATCACGTGGTACTGGTTGTTCTGCTTGTAGAGGGTGGAGACCTGGCGCTGGCCGAAGGCGTCGTAGAGGGCATTGTCCACCTGGGCCGGGGTGATGCCGAGCCGGGCCATGGTGTCGCGGTCCAATACCAGGTCGGTCTCGAGGCCGCCCTGCTGCTGGTCGCTGTTCACGTCCGCCAGCACCGTGGAACGCTGCAGCGCCGCCGCGAGCTTCGGCGTCCATTCGTACAACTCGGCGTCCGAGTCGGACTCCAGGGTGTACTGGTATTCGGCGTTGCTCTGCCGGCCGCCGGCGCGGAAATCCTGGGCCGCCTGCAGGAAGAGCTTGGCCCCGGTCACCGCCCCGAGCTTGGGCCGCAGGCGTCCGATCACCTGGTCGGCGCTGAGCTTGCGCTCCGCGAGGGGCTTCAGGGTCACGAACATGAAGCCGGAGTTGAGCTGGCGCCCGCCGGTGAAGCCCACCACGTTCGCCACCTCGGGGTCGGTCTGCACGAGGGACATGAACTGGGTGAACTTCCGCTTCATGAGCTGGAAGGAGATGCTCTGGTCGGCCTGGATGCCGCCGATGAGCATGCCGGTGTCCTCCTGGGGGAAGAAACCCTTGGGCACGGCCACGAACAGCACGAAGTTGAGGACGATGGTGGTGAGCAACGCCAGCAGCACGATGCGCGGATGGCGCAGGGCCGAATCCAGGGTGCTGGCATAACCGCGTTTCACGGCGGCGAAGAAGCGCGCGCCGCGGCCGGGCTGCTGCTCCTGCTGTCGCCCCTGGCGCTCCCGCAGCAGCAGGGAGCACATCATGGGCGTGGTGGTGAGGGAGACCAGCAGCGACACGCCGATGGCGAGCGAGAGCGTCATGGCGAACTCGCGGAAGAAACGTCCCACGATGCCGCCCATGAGCAGGATGGGCAGGAACACCGCCACCAGCGACAGGCTCATGGAGAGCACCGTGAAACCCACTTCCCGGGCGCCCTTGAGGGCCGCTTCCATGCGCGGCATGCCCGCCTCGATGTGGCGGGTGATGTTCTCCAGCACCACGATGGCGTCGTCTACCACGAAGCCGGTGGAGATGGTGAGCGCCATGAGCGAGAGGTTGTCGAGGCTGAAGCCGCAGAGGTACATGCCGGCGAAGGTGCCGATGAGGGAGATGGGCACGGCGACGCTGGGGATGAGCGCCGCCCGGGGGTCTCCCAGGAACAGGAACACCACCAGGATCACGAGCAGCACCGCCGCCACCAGCGTGATCTCGGTGTCGTGCAGCGCGGCGCGCACCGTGGCGCTGCGGTCGAGGGCCACGCGCATGTCCACGTTGGACGGGAGCGAAGCCTGCAGCACCGGCAGCATCTTCAGCACCCCGTCCACGGTCTGGATGACGTTGGCGCCGGGCTTGCCGTAGAGGATCACCAGCACCGCAGGCTTGCCGTTGGCGAGGCCGGCGTTGCGCACGTTCTCCACCGAGTCGTTCACCGCGGCCACGTCCGAGAGCCGGACCGGCGCGTTGTCCCGGTAGGCCACCACCAGGTCCCGGTACTGGGCGGCCTGGGTCGCCTGGTCGTTGGTGTAGATCTGGTAGTGCTGGCCGCCGAATGAGAGGGCGCCCTTGGCGCTGTTGGCGTTGGCCGAGGCAAGGGCCGCGCGCACGTCCTCGGAGCCGATGCCGTACTTGGCGAGGATGGTGGGGTTGAGCTCCACCCGCACCGCCGGCAGCGAGCTGCCGCCGAGGTCCACCTCGCCGACGCCGTCGAGCTGCGAGAGGCGCTGCTGCAGGATGTTGGAGGCGGCGTCGTAGAGCTGGCCCTGGGTCAGAGTGCTGGAGGTGAGCGAGAGGATCAGCACCGGCGCGTCGGCCGGGTTGGCCTTGTGGTAGCTCGGGTTGCTGCGCAGCGCCGTGGGCAGGTCCGCCCGGGCCGCGTTGATGGCCGCCTCCACGTCCCGGGCCGCGCCGTCCACGTCCCGGTCCAGGCCGAACTGCAGCACGATGCGGGTCGAGCCCACGGAGCTCGAGGAGGTCATCTCCGTGACGTCGGCGATCTGGCCCAGGTGCCGCTCCAGAGGCGCGGCCACGGTGGAGGCCACGGTGTCGGGGCTCGCCCCGGGCAGGTTCGCCTGCACCGAGATGGTGGGGATGTCCACCTGGGGCAGCGGGGCCACGGGGAGCAGCGGGAAGGCGAA
>DASSIS010000133.1:0-11787 GCA_035691665.1 Gammaproteobacteria bacterium
GCCGGGGGCGGCGGCGCTGGAGGGGAGCACGGAGACGACGAGCAGGCCGAGGGCGGCGACGGAGACGAGACGGTTCGACATGGACTCCCCCGAAGTGGCGAGACGCGGACCAAGAAGCCGCGCCAGTCTAGCACTGGGGGCTTGGACAGCCGGGGATAGGTCCGAGTTCCGACCTGAAGGCGCTACACCGTCAGCGGCGAGCGGGTCCGCCATAGGCGCGCATCATGAGCGCCACGGCGTTCTCGACGTAACGGTCTATGAACGCCCGCGTGGGCACCGGTTCGATGCCGAGCTGGGCCTTGAAGTTGCAGCCGGAGAGGATGCCAAAGAACTGTTCGGCGGCGATGGCGGGATCCTCCACGTGCATGGTGCCGCGGCTGTTCTGCTCCGTGAAGTAGTCCGCCAGGTACTTGCGGGTCACCTGCGGGCCGCATTCGTAGAAGATCTGCCCGAGCTCCGGGAAGCGCGGTCCTTCGGCGATGAGGATGCGGTACAGGGACAGGCGGTCCCGCTCCAGCACTCGTTCGATCACCTGGTGGGCCATGGCCCGCAGGGTCTCCTCGGGCTTGCCGCTCCGCGCCGCCTCCTTGAAGGCCACCAGCATGCGGTCGCAGGTGCTCTTGATCATGGCGGCGAACAGCTCTTCCTTGGAGCCGAAGTGGTTGTAAACCGTCTGTTTGGAGACCTTGGCCGCTACCGCGATAGCGTCCATGCTGGCGGCACCGAATCCCACGTCCAGGAACACCTTGCGGGCGCCTTCGAGGATCGCCTCGCGCTTGGCCTCGCGCCCGCCGGGAGCGGTGCCGGTGTTCTCGTCAGGTTGTGCTTGCACTGGCATCGCCGTCACCTCAGTGGGTCGCGCCCTGCATCCCGACGGGCAGTTTCAGGTCCGCGGCCGTGAGCACTCCGGTGGCCGCCTTCAAGGCGTATTCCGCCACGATCTCGTCGCGCTGGGCGCGCACCTGGTTCACCTGGGCGGAAAGCAACTCTTGTTCAGCGTTCAGCACGTCCAGGGTGGTGCGCTCGCCTTCCTTATGCTCGGCCTGCACGCCATCGTAGGCGGACTGGGCGGCCGTGATCTCCACCTGGATGGCGGCGAGACCCGCGGTGGCGGTCTGGTAGCCCTGCCAGGCCCGGATGGCCTGGTCGCGTGCCTGGCGGCGCGCGTCCAGGGCCTGTTGTGCGCTGCTGTCGGCCTGGTGCTGGGCGGTGTGCAGCTCCGAGTTCAGGGTGCCGCCCGAGTACAGCGGCATGGAGAAGTTGAGCATGATGGAGCGGTTGTCCAGGTGCTCGAACAGGAACTGCGGTTCCGTGGACTTGTACACCTGGGCCGTCAACTGCACGGAGGGCTTGAGGGAGCTCTCCGCCACGTCAACCTTGTCCTGGGCCGCGGCCGAGGCGAGCTGCGCGGCCACCACGCCGTAGTTGTGGTCGGCGAGCGTGAGCGCGGCATCCTGGCTCTTGGGCAGGTCGGTGAGAGGCGCCGGCTGCTGCAAGGCATCCGGCAGAACGCCGACGATGCGCTCGTAGTTAGCCTGGGCCGCCGCCAGCGCGCCTTGCGCCTGGATGCGCGCCGCCTGGGCGCCGGCGAGCCGGGCCTTGGCCTGGTCCACGTCGGTGTGGGTGACCTCGCCGTTGTCGAAGTTCGCCTGGGCCTGGTTCTGGGCTTCCTGCAGCACCTTCTCGTTGCTCTGCTCGAGGGCGAGCACCGCCTGGGACTGCAGCACGTCCATATAAGCCTGGGTGGTGGTGAGCAGCACGTCCTGCTCGATGGCATGCAGCTTCGCCTCCTCGGCGTCGCGCTCATGCTGGGCCGCGTCGGTGCTGGAGCTGATGCGCCCGCCCGCATAGAGCGCCTGGTCCGCCTCCACGCCGATCTCACGGGTGTTCAGCACCACATAGCTCACCGGTAGGGCGAAACCCGGGATGGGCATGAAATTCACGCCTTGGTGGGCGGTGCCCACGCCGCCGAAGAGCTTCACCTGGGGGTAATAGCCACCCTCGGCCGTGTCCAGCTGGCTGTCGGCCGCCGCCAGGGTGTCCCGCTCCGACATCAGGGTCGGGTTGTTCTGCCAGGCCTGTACCAGCGCCTGATCCAGGGTCGCGGCCGAGACCGCTCCGGAAATGAGGAACCCCACGCAGCCTGCCGCCGCGAGGGTGTAGCGTTTAGCCGTTAAAATGTTTGACATTGCCTACCTATCAAATTAGACTAGACCGTCTAGTCCATTCTCCCATGCCCCCGGAAGGAAGTCAAAGCATGAATTCCCCGACGCGCCTGCTGCAGAACCCGCGCGCACGCCGATTCATATTGATGGTCGCCCTGCCCATCGTGCTCGTGGTGCTCGGCCTCTGGTATTGGATGCACAGCGAGCGATACGAAGATACCGATAACGCCTACGTGGTGGCCGACCAGGTGAGCATCGCCCCGCAAATCTCAGGCCGGGTCACCCAGGTGCCCGTCAGCCAGAACCAGGCCGTGAGCCCGGGCCAACTGCTGCTGCAGATCGACCCGCAGCCCTTCCAGATCGCCCTCGACAAGGCCAACGCCAACCTCGAGAACGTGCGCAACGACATCCGCGTGCAGCAGGCCGAGCTCGCCGGTGCCGAAGCCCACGCCGCCTACCTGCAGCGCGAAGTGGACCGCAACACCAACCTCGTGAAGCAGGACGTGGTGTCGGCCTCGAAACTCGACGACCTGCGCACCGAACTCACCGTGGCCCAGCAGCAGATCGCCCAGATCCGCGCCAGCCTCAACGGCAACCCGGACCTGCCCTACACCGACCAGGCGAGCTACAAGCAGGCGCTGGCCGCCCGCGACGAGGCCGCCCTCGAACTCTCCTACACCACCGTCAAGGCGCCAGCCGCCGGCGTCGTCACCGAAGTGGACATCAAGCCCGGCGACGTGGTCGCCACGGGGCATCCCGTGTTCGCGCTCGTCATGAGCGGCAAGCGCTGGATCGAGGCCAACTTCAAGGAGACCCAGCTCACCCACGTGCGCGTGGGCCAGCCGGTGGAGATCACCGTCGACACCTACTCCGGCCATACCTGGAAGGGCACGGTGGAGAGCATCGCGCCCGGCACCGGCTCGGTGTTCTCGGTGCTGCCCGCCCAGAACGCCACCGGCAACTGGGTGAAGGTGGTGCAGCGCATCCCGGTGCGCGTGGCTATCGACGCGGACGCGGACGGCCCCGATCTGCGGGCCGGCATGAGCGCTGAGGCCGACATCGACACCCGTTACAACCCCTTGTTCGGCGCCGCCGACGCGAGCCAGGCGCCGCCCCAGCCGCAATGAACCTCCCCAAGCCGGCCGCCGGCGAACAGCACACCGCGATGATCACCATCGCGGTGATGCTGGGCACCTTGATGCAGGTGCTCGACACCACCATCGCCAACGTGGCCCTGCCCAACATGCAGGGCACCCTCAATGCGACCCAGGACCAGGTGGCCTGGGTGCTCACGTCCTACATCGTGGGCGCGGCCATCATGACGCCGCCCACAGGCTGGCTCGCGGGCCGCTTCGGCCGCAAGCGCATGTACCTGTTCAGCATCATCGGCTTCACCGTCGCCTCCTTCCTGTGCGGCATCTCGAGCTCGCTCGTGGAGATGGTGCTGTTCCGCGTGGCCCAGGGCCTGTTCGGCGCTTCCATGGTGCCCATCTCCCAGGCCATCCTGCTCGACAGCTACCCGCGCGAGAAGCACGGCATGGCCATGGCCATCTTCGGCGTGGGCATCATGCTCGGGCCCATCCTGGGCCCGACGCTCGGCGGCTGGCTCACGGGCAGCTACTCCTGGCGCTGGGTGTTCTTCATCAACATCCCCGTGGGCGTGCTCACGGTGCTGATGGTGACCACTTACGTGCACGAGACAGAGATCAACAAGACGCGGACCTTCGACGCGCTCGGCTTCCTGTTCCTGAGCCTGGCGATCGGCGCGCTGCAGATGATGCTGGACCGCGGCGAGCGCCAGGACTGGTTCAACTCCGCCGAGGTCATCATCGAGTTCGGGTTGGTGATCTCAGGGATGTGGATGTTCCTGATCCACGCCTTCGCCCAGAAGCACCCTTACATCGACCTGCACCTGTTCAAGGACCGCAACTTCGTGCTCAGCACCACCGTGGGCCTGGTGGTGTTCACCACCCTGTTCGCGGCCATGGCGCTGATCCCGCCGTTCGCCCAGAACCTCTTGGGCTACCCCGTGGTCACCACCGGCCTCGTGCTCATGCCGCGCGGCATCGGCACCATGCTCACCATGATGATGGCGGGACGTCTCTCCAACAAGATCGACCCGCGCGTCATGATCAGCAGCGGGCTCCTGGTCATGGCCTGGTCGCTCTACGAGATGAGCAAGTTCGACCTGCAGGTGGACATGTGGGCGCTCACCTGGACCGGCTTCGTGCAGGGCCTCGGCATGGGCATGAGCATGATCACCCTCATGGCCATCGCCTTCTCCACCCTGCCGGCGCAGCTGCGCACCGAGGCCACGGGCGTCTACAACCTGATCCGCAACATCGGCGGCAGCGTGGGCATCTCCGTAGCCTTCACCCTGCTGGACCGCTACGGGCAGGTGAACCACCAGACCCTGGGCCAGCACATCACCCCGTACAACGCGGCGCTCGGTGCCATGCCCATGGGCGCCGACCTCGGCAACACCCATAACCTCGCCATGCTGAACGGCATGGTGACGCGCCAGGCGGCCATGATCTCCTTCAACAACGACTTCAGACTCATGATGATCCTCAGCATCATCGCCATCCCCCTGGTGCTGATGCTGCGGCGCCCGCGCTTCGACAAGGCGCAGCCCAAAGAAGCCGCCCCGGTGATGGAATGAGCGGCACCCTCAAGGCCACCATGCGCCTGCCGCACCCGGTGCTGTTCGTCTCCCACGGCGCGCCGACCCTGGCCCTGGACGAGGCCCACCCGACCCATGCGTTCCTGAAGGCGCTCGGCCCCGGCCTGCCCAAGGCCCAGGCCATCCTGGTCATCTCCGCCCACTGGGACACGGAAGTGCCCACGGTCACGGGCACCGTGCGCCAGGACACCATCCACGATTTCTCCGGCTTCCCCGAGCCGCTCTATGCCCTGCGCTATCCCGCCCCCGGCGCGCCTTCGTTGGCGCGCGAGACCGCGGGCCTCCTGCAGGCGGCGGGCTTCGAGGCGCGCATCGTTCCGGACCGGGGACTGGATCACGGCGCTTGGGTGCCGCTCATGCTCATGTACCCCAAGGCCCAGATCCCGGTGGTGCAGCTCTCGCTCCAGACCCGCTTGGGGACGGAGCACCACCTGAAACTTGGCGAGGCCCTCGCCACCCTGCGCGAGCGCGGCGTGCTCATCGTGGCCAGCGGCGGCGCGACCCACAACCTGCGGGAGTTCTTCCGTCCGGCGCCGGGGCAGGACGAGTCCTACGTGAAGAACTTCACCAAGTGGCTGCAGACCGTGGTGAAGAAGCACGACGTGAAGAGCCTCAAGGACTACCGCAAGCTCGCCCCCGACGCGGCCCGCGCCCATCCCACTGAAGAGCACTTCTTGCCCCTGCTGGTGGCGGCCGGCGCCGCCGGCGGTCCGGGCCAGCGCATCCATAGCGGCATGACGGGCTCCAGCCTCGCCATGGACGCCTACCAGTTCTTCTAAAAACGGGTCTTTTGCCCTCTGGCGGTGTGACGGTCAGGATGACCTAACGCCGCGGTAGGGCAGGATGCCCGAGAGCGGCGGGCGCTTCCCTCGTCCGCCGCATGCGGCGGACCCTCACGTACACCAAAAGTACGCTGCGGGTGCTCGGGCGTTCGCGCCTAGCCAGAGGCCAAAATCCCTCGTTTTTAATCGCTCACTTCCGATTATTTATTGCCGGGTGACACTAGCCGGAACTATCTATAGTCTCTTTGGCTCCAAACCCATCATCTTCCTTTGGGGTAGCGCTATGAGACGGGTCGCCAAAGAGCTTTGCCTCGCCTTCGCCCTCCTCTCCCTCACGGGTCCGGCCCTGGCCGACGACACCTACGCCCGCGACCCCAACCAGCCGGTGGACCAGGCCTATACCGCCAAGATCCAGCAATACACCACCGACCCCCACTTCAACTCCCCCCTCACCGATTACCTCCCGGCCGCCCCCGGCATCCCCACCCCCGAGGCGGTGCTGGGCGACATCGCCGGCGCCCCCGACATGCTGCCCCATTCGAAAGAGGTGTACGCCTACTTCCGCCTGCTGGCCTCGAAGTCGCCGCGGGTGAAGGTCTACACCATCGGCAAGACCGAGGAAGGCCGCGACATGATCGCCGTGGCCGTGGCGGACGAGTCCCTGCTCGCGGACCTGAAAGCCAACGACGCGCGCCTCGCCGAGCTCGCGGACCCGCGCCGCATCGGCATGGACGATGCCAAGGCCGCTTCCCTCGTGGCCGCCTCCACGCCCGTCTACTACATCACCGGCACCATCCATTCCACCGAGACCGGCGCGCCGACGGCGCTCATGGAACTGGCCTATCGCCTCGCGGTGGACGACTCGCCCTACATCAAGTACATCCGCAGCCACGTCATCACCCTCATCACCCCCATCGTGGAAGTGGACGGCCGCGACCGCAAGGCGGACCTCTACGCCTGGCACGTGGCCCATCCGGACCGCCAGGTGGCGCCGCTCATGTACTGGGGCCACTACGTGGCCCATGACAACAACCGCGACGCCATGATCGCTTCGCTCGACCTCACCCGTAACGTCATGGACACCTACCTGGGCTGGCATGCCCAGGTGCTCCACGACCTGCACGAGTCCGTGCCCTTCCTCTACGACAACACCGTGGGCGACGGGCCCTACAACGCCTGGATGGATCCCATCCTCACCAACGAATGGCAGATGCTGGGCTGGAACAACGTGCAGGCCATGACCAAGTTCGGCATGCCCGGCGTCTTCACCCACGGCGACTTCGACACCTGGAGCCCCGGCTACCTGATGTTCATCGCCGCCACCCACAACGGCATCAGCCGGCTCTACGAGACCTTCGGCAACGACGGTGCCGACACCGAGACCCGCATCCTCGACCCCTCAGACTACTCCCGCACCTGGTACCGCCAGAACCCTCCCCTGCCCAAGGTGCTCTGGTCCCAGCGGGACAACAACAACTACGAGCAGAACGGCCTGCTCACGGCCCTCTATTACTTCTCCTCCAACAGCAAGCTCTTCCTCAACGACTTCTATCTCAAGAGCAAGCGCTCCGTCCAGAAGCCGGAGAACGGCGGCCCCGCCGCCTATGTGCTGCCCGCCAACGACCCGCGCCTGGGCGCCCAGGCGCAACTCCTCACGGTGCTGCAACGCCAGCACTGCGAGATCGAGAAGGCGACCCAGCCTTTCACCGTGGACCTCACCCCGCCGCCGGGCCCGCGCGACGCCGCCCCGAAGCACGAGAGCCGCGATTTCCCGGCCGGGAGCTACGTGGTGCGTATGGACCAGCCCTACAGCCGCATCGCCGACGCCCTGCTGGACCGGGAATACTGGGCCCCGGACGACCCCCAGAAGCATCCCTATGACGACACCGGCTGGTCCTTGGGCGACCTCTTCGACGCGCAAGTGGTACGCGTCACCGACCTCTCGGTGCTCAAGGTACCCATGCAGGCCGTGACCGGCCCGGTGCTGGCGCCGGGCGGAGTCGAAGGGGACGGCAGCGTGTTCCTCATCGAGAATCACGCGAACGACGCCCTCATGAGCCTGCGCTACACCTTGAAGGGCGCCGACATACAGGTGGCGGATGCGGACTTCGAGGCCGCCGAACGGCACTTCGACCGCGGCAGCTTCATCGTCTCCGGCGTGAGCAAGAAGGACATGGACCGGGCCGCTAAGGACCTGGGGCTCGAGGCCTACGCGAGCGCGGTGCCGGACGTGGCCAAGCACAAGGTCGGGCTGCCCCGCATCGCCCTCATGCACAGCTGGATCGACACCCAGACCGAGGGCTGGTGGCGCATGGCGCTCGACCAGCTGCACATCCCCTACGCCTACATCAGCACCCAGGACGTGTCCCGCGAGTCCGATCTGCGCTCCAAGTACGACGTGATCCTGTTCGGGCCCATCGGCTACGGCGGCACTCAGCTCATCGTGGACGGCCTGCCGATGTACGGCAAACCGGTGCCCTGGAACAAGTCGGTGCTCACCACGAGCCTACCCATCGACGAGACCGACGACATCCGTCCGGGCCTGGGCGAGAGCGGCGTCGCCAACCTCAAGCGCTTCGTGGCCGCCGGCGGCCTGCTGGTCACCTCTCAGGACACCGCCAAGTTCGCCATCGACGTGGGCCTCGCCCCCGGCGTGTCCGTGACCCCCACCCATGACCTCAAGGTGGTGGGCAGCGTGCTCACGGCCGACACCGTGGACGAGACCAGCCCCGTGGTCTATGGCTACGGCGAGGGCCTCGCCATCTACAGCGCCGACGGCATGACCTTCAACGTGAGCAACCTCGTCACCGGCAGCGACGGCCTGCCCACGGCGGACGATTACCAGCGGGTCACCGGCCGCGGCGGACCCGAGGACGAGGACGTGCCCCAGGGCCGCCCCTTCATGGCGCCGCCGGCCTTGCCGGAAGTGAAACCCTGGGAAGCGGTGCCCCTGAACGAGGACCAGGCCCGCAACAACCCCTTCCTGCTGCCGGAGGCCTATCGTCCGCGGGTGATCCTGCGCTACGGCGACCTGAAAGACCTCCTGGTCTCGGGCCTGCTTGAGAACGGCCAGGAGATGGCCGAGCACGCCACGGTGGTGGATTCGCCCCAGGGCAAGGGCCATGTGCTGCTCTTCTCCAGCGATCCCATCTACCGGGCCGAGACCATCGGCACCTATCCCCTGGTGTTCAACGCCATCCTGAACTACGACCATCTGGATGTGGGCAGGAAGCAATAGCCCATGCGCCGATATGGATGTCCGCTTGTCTTCGCTCTGGCCTGCGCACTGAGCGCCTGCGCTTCCGAGCCGACCAATCCGGATGCCCATGCCTATTGGGCGAATCCGTTCTGGCAGGAAAGTCTCTTGAGCGCCGTCCAGTCCATGGTGCACCAAACTGACGGCGGCACCTCTATCGTCGGGGTCAACGGCATGGTGCGGTTCACCGTCACCGACGGTGCCATCGAGAACCCCGAGATCGTCGCCAGTACCGGCTATGCGGACCTGGACAAGCTCATGCTGCAGCAGGTGGCTTCCGCGAAACCGCCCAAGACCTGGGGCCCCCATGCGCACGAGCCCCATGAGTTCGAGCTGCTGCTCGACATGCTCACGCCCTTCGATTCGTTTCAGTACCACGTCTATCGGGCCATTGACGCCTGGAAGGTCTATCCGAGAGACCCAATCATCGCCGGCAGCACCGGCGATACCGTGGTGGATTTCGATTACTTGGATTCCAAAGCACAGAACATAGTCATCGCCTTGGCAAGCAAGGACAAGGAGTTAAATAAGGCATCGGTCAACGCCGTCTCGAAAGCGAAGCTTCCGGCAGCGCCTCCGGATTATGTGGGCAAGAACGTCCACATGGAGGTGGTCTTCTGTTACACCATCAACAACTCTCCCGGCTGCCCGGCAGGAAAGAACGTCATCGACGTACGGGCCGCCAGGGGCGCGTGGTCCACGGTGGAGACCGTCTTTGGCGGTTATTGATACGGCCCTCCCCATCCACTCAAAGAGCGCAGCCATCAAAACACAAGCGCGGCGCCCTACCTACCCTCCCCCTGTTAGGTCCGGCGCTTTAGAGGGTGACAGAAATCTGAGTAGCAGGGGGTGAGAAATATGAATTTTTTGTGACAGAGAAGCGATCAAGAAAATCCTGGGCAACAGCTCGATTAGAAAATCACAGTAGCGATTGCTTGTGAATCTCCTCCCAGGATTTCCAAGCTCTCGCGAGACTTCTGCTCAAGAAACCGTGATCAGTTCCCGAACGATTGGGGAAGTGGCTTTGCTTGGCCTTCGGAGGGGGCGAGCCATAGCGAAAACCTATGGCCGATTAATGTATTAAGTCAAGACCTGACCCCTTTTCCTTCCTAGGTCGCCAACCGAATTCCTCGATTGAGGCGAATTATCATTGAAACAGGTTGATTTTCAGAGAAGCAAATAATAGCATCGTTGCAAATTTGAATCCGCGTCTCACCAAAAGCTAGTTCCTCGGGTCCGAAATATATGAATTTCATATTTCTATCGAAAACTTTCTTCCACTTGCGTGCACTCAAAAACTCTATTGAGACTCCAGGCCGCAACACCACATCTTGAACCGTAACACTTGCATTCTGAGAGTCGAGCTCCGAGATATCACCTGAAATAGCATTGACTATAGGAAAGTACCCCCAAAGATATAAAAGTCTCTTGGAAGCGATATCTACTTCTGCTTGCAGAGTTTGAAACGTCAGAGATGTTCTTCCTTGAAAACCTATTAGATCTTTCTGATCGCTTGATAACTCGAACGATAATGAATGCTCTTCCTTCCTATAGGCTAATATCCCTTTTACCTTTTCAGCGTTCTTATCAATAAAGAAATTCATTATCCGCCACCACTCTTAAATAGGAAATGCACAATTGTTTTTGTATTGGGGTTAACGACTAATTCATACATACCAGTTGATCCATTCATTGTGCCCGCAGCGTCCCAACGAATAAGACCAGGTACACCTTGTGGGTCGGGGATAGGATCCCCTGATTGCATAATCTCGTTTATAAGAAGCGAAGATTCTCCATAAGGCCGTGACGGGTAGCCTTGGTTACTCTCATCTAAGAAATTACTCTCAACGGTATCACTAAAAGTCAAATCTTCAGCATTTAGTGTTGGAACTGATTGACTAATGATTGGCAATAATGCGGCAATCAATTTAACCGCGCCCAACCCTTCAAAAAGCGAGCACTCTGGGCATATAGGCTCGATCGGCTTGTCAATGATTACAGAATTGCCAGAATGGAGCCCATGAGATCGCTGCGGCTCAGACTCTCCTGATGAGCTTAAACCAACCCCGGCGTCTGGCAACAAATCGGGCGGCATCCATGTCGACGAGCATCCCGATATACACGTCGGTGCGTAATTGATGAGCACATTATGGTTATTGTAATAGCCGGTATCCTCCCACGTCGAAACGGCAGGATTATTGCCGTCCCCATTTCCGGATGACCCGGTTCCATATCCGCCAGCCCCTGAACTGTTGCCCCCACCTCCTTGATTGCCGCCGGATCCGCCGCTTCCCCCACTGTCGCCACCGCCGTCACCACCACTTCCGAAGCCGCAATTCCCGCCGCATACCGCACCCGTATGAACTCCAGGAATGTGGCTGCCGGTCTCCGGAGTGCCAGTACCATCGTCACTAGGAATACAATCTTCAACGCACTTGTCACAAGGCGGAGTCGAACATTTCGTAGGTTCAAATCCGCTAGGGTCTGCCATGGCCAGCGGATTACCATATACGTACATGTAGCGGTTGAACGCCTGACTATAGTTTGGATTCGGAACTGTAGGATCAGCACTGACAAATCTACCAATACTCGGGTCATACACCCGCCCGTTCATGTCCACGAGCCCCACGTTGTCCAACTGCTCCTGGAAGGTATACCCCCGGTCGGTGTCGCTCTTCAGCCCCGCGATCTGGGTGCTGGTAAGGTCGTAGGCCCAGTTCGCGGAGTCGCGCCTGAGTCCAAAGGCATCGAAGCTCATGTCTTGGGTCACGTTGCCCTGGTCGTTGGTGATGGTGTCCGTGCTTCCCAGATGATCCGAGTGCACATAGTTCGTGGTCTCGTTGCCGGCCTGGTCCAGGGTATGGACAGCGACGACCTGGCCGCCGGCCATGATGTTGTGCC
>DASSIS010000134.1:0-9121 GCA_035691665.1 Gammaproteobacteria bacterium
CGAAGCAGAAGGGCAGACCTAAGGCCGCCGTGCCCGCGAAGACCGCGCCGGCCAAGTTCGTGCAGCTCTCGGAGCTCAAGGACTTCGACCCGGACCTCGCGGCCATCTTCTTCGAGGAAGCCAACGAGCTCCTGGAGTCCACCGACAACAGCCTGCACCAGTGGTCTCAGGACAAGACCGAGTCCGGCCTCGTGACCCAGCTGCAGCGCAACCTGCACACCCTGAAGGGCGGCGCGCGCATGGCGGGCTTGAGCCCCATGGGTGACCTGTCCCACGAGATGGAGACCGTGCTCACCGACGTGGTGGACGGGCGCATCACCGCCTCCGCCGAGCTCTTCATCCTGCTGAACCGCTCCGTGGACCGCCTGCACCGCATGATGGAGCAGGCCTACGCCAACCAGCCGATCTACGACGCCGGCGACCTCGTCATCGACCTGAAACGTGTGCACGGCCACACCGTGGACCACGAGCTCGAGCCGCAGGCCCCCGAGGAGCGTTTCGAGTCCGTCACCATCATGCCGCCGCCGCCGATCATCGACGAGACCGGCGGCAGCACGCGTCTCACCCAGAGCCTGCCGGGGGAGCGCAGCCGGCCCGGTCACGCCTCCTTGCCCGTGGAGCCCCAGCCTCCCACGTCCGAGCGCGAGGACGAGGCCGCGGAAGCGGCGCTCGGCGGCGACGCCGATCGCCGCACCGGTTCGCGCATCCAGTACGAGCTGGTCCGCGTCCGCGCCGACCTCCTGGAGAACGCCCTCAACTATGCGGGCGAGGTGGGCATCTACCGCTCACGTCTCGAACAGCAGGTCAACACCATCAACTTCAACCTGGGCGAACTCGAACAGACGGTAGCGCGCCTGCGCGACCAGCTGCGCAAGCTCGAGATCGAGACCGAAGCCCAGATCCGCTCCCAGTACATCCAGGAAGCCGGTGAGGACGTCAACCCCGACTTCGACCCGCTGGAGATGGACCAGTTCTCCACCATGCAACAGCTGTCCCGCGCGCTCGCCGAATCCGTGGGCGACTTGGTCAGCATCCAGGCCCTCTTGACCAACCAGGCCCGCGAGGCCGAGACGCTGCTCCTGCAGCAGTCGCGCGTCACCACCGAGCTGCAAGACGGCCTCATGCGCACGCGCATGGTGCCCTTCTCCCGCCACGCCCAGCGCCTGCGCCGTGTGGTGCGGCAGACGGCGGATGAGGAAGGCAAGCAGGTCGACCTGAGGTTCATCGGCGCAGAAGGCGAGATGGACCGCCAGGTGCTGGAGCGCGTGCTAGCGCCCCTGGAGCACATGCTGCGCAACTCCGTGGTGCACGGCATCGAGGACGGCAAGACCCGTCAGCAGCACAAGAAACCCGCCAAAGGCACCATCAGCATCGCGCTCCACCGCGAAGGCTCGGAAGTGGTGATGGAGGTCATGGACGACGGCGGCGGCCTCAACATCAAGGCCATCCGCAAGAAGGCCGAAGAACTCGGCATGACCACCAAGGACGCGCGGCTCTCCGAGCGCGACATCATGCAGTTCATCCTCGAGCCCGGCTTCTCCACCGCCGCCAAGGTCACCCAGTCCGCCGGCCGCGGCGTGGGCATGGACGTGGTGGCGAGCGAGATCAAGCAGCTCAGCGGCACGCTGCGCATGGATTCCACCGCGGGCCAGGGCGCCAAGTTCACGGTGCGCCTGCCCTTCACCCTGTCCATCACCCAGGCCCTGCTGGTGAAGGTGGCCGAGCAGCCCTATGCCGTGCCGCTGCCCGCCATCGAGGCCATCGCGCGCATCCCGCGCATGCAGCTCGAGCAGCTCATGGCCGGCGAGAACCCGGTCTACATCTACGGCGGCCGTCAGTACCGGCTGCAGCACCTCTCGGTGCTGCTCGGCATCGGCGCGCCCCAGTTCGCCGAAGAGCTCACCGCCGTGCCGCTCCTGCTGGTGCGGTCCGGCGACGCCTCCATCGCGCTCATCACCGAAGGCATGCAGGGCAGCCGCGAGGTGGTGGTCAAGGCCGTGGGCCCGCAGGTCGGCAGCATCCGCGGCCTCTCCGGCGCCACCATCCTGGGCGACGGCAGCATCCTCCTGATCCTGGACGTGAGCGCCCTGGCGCGCAGCGTCACCCTGCCCGAGGCTGAGCAGATGGCGGTGGAGGAACGCGAGGCTCCGCAGGAAGATACCCGCACCTTCGCCATGGTGGTGGACGACTCCATCACCGTGCGCCGCGTCACCCAGCGCCTCCTGGAGCGCTATAACATGCGCGTCATCACTGCGAAGGACGGCGTAGACGCCCTGGCGCTGCTGCAGGAGAACATCCCCGACGTCATGCTGCTGGACATCGAGATGCCGCGCATGGACGGGTACGAGCTCGCCCAGCACATGCGCAACGACGAGCGCTTCAAGGGCATCCCGATCATCATGATCACCTCGCGTACCGGCGAGAAGCACCGCAACCGCGCCATGGAGATCGGGGTCAACAAGTATCTCGGCAAGCCCTACCAAGAGACCGAGCTCCTGGAGAACATCCAGGAACTGGTGGGCAAGTTCAACCCGCAGCGGACCACCTGGTGATGCATGGCTGAGCAGCTCGAAGAGGTCTACAGCCTGCTCATCCCCTTCGCCGGGGGCAAGCTCATCCTGCCGCGCGTCTCCGTGGCCGAGGTCACCGGTTACCTCCGCCCCAAGCCAGTGCGCGGCGCGCCCGACTGGCTCATCGGCCTCATCAACTGGCAGAGCCAGGAAGTGCCGCTGGTGTCCTTCGAGGGCATGTGCGGGCGCAAGGTGCCCGAGCGCGCGGGCCGCACCCGTATCGCCGTCACCCACGCCATCGGCGAGCAGATCAACCCGCCCGTCATCGCTCTCCTCACCCAGGGCTATCCTTACCTGGTGCGCGTGAACCCGGCGGTGCTGAGCGTGGATTCCGAGAACGACTTCGGTACGGGACCGGTGCTGAACCGGGTGCGCATGGCCAACGAGCGGCCGGTGATACCCGACCTCGAGGCCATAGAGGAGAGGCTTCTCGAGATCATGCCGGAGCGAAGATTCACGGACACCGCGACGGGCTCCGGTACGGCTACCGAGATCCCCCTTCCACCGGCTTAAAACGCAAAAGCTACTGCGCTCGGCATGACTTTGTTGCGCGCCGCCTCGGAATCCTCACATACGCCAAAAGTATGCTCCGGTTCCTCGGCGCCGCGCGCCTCGTCCTGCCTGCGCTCATCACGCTTTTGCTGGCAGTACTTTTGAGGACTTTGGTTTGGATAAATTCCTAGATGAATTGCAGAAATCTATTCCTTTCTTGATTGAAGAAAGGAATTTCAAATTAGTCGAAGAGGTATATGAACGCGCTCATTTCGGAAACGGAATTGCCGTTTTTGAGGCATCTGATTTTCGTATCAGGTTTATTAAAGACAGGGGGCAGTTTTTTTCGCAGATAGAAGCAATTTCTGATAAAGATGCTTGGTGGGAGTTGAATGATATCTGTGTGTTGTTGAGCATCCCAGACACGTTTTCTCATGACCTGAGTAATGTTGTTCTGCAAGCACAGATTATTAGGTCCAAATACGAACTCATGTCAGAGGCTTTCAATAAAATGAATTTGGACAAGACCAAAGCACATCTGAGAGCGATTTCGGAAGAGAGAGTCAGTAAATTGAAAGAAACGTTAAGAGCGAAATCCTGATTGATGAGCGAAATTATCACTCGGCGGCGCGTTGTAGAGATAGCACAGCAGCACGCTGAGCGCGCCGAGCAGCAGTAGCAAGCCCATCCCGCCGAGGCCGGCGAGGCTCAAGCCTCCCAGGAAGAAGATCACCAGCGTCGCGGCGGCGCAGACACCCAGTATGCAGAGCATGGTGAGGGCCCAGGTCTCGGGGCGTACGGGTCCGTGGCGGCACTCATCGCGCTTACGTGAGGTCGCCCCACTGGGATTGCAGCAGGCTCAAGGCCACCAGCGCCGCGGTCTCGGTGCGGAGTATCCGCGGACCGAGCTTGAGTCCCATGAATCCCACCCGCGCCGCCAGGTTCCGTTCGCTCTCGCTGAGGCCTCCCTCGGGGCCCACCAGGAGCAGCACCCGGCCATCCGAGGGCCTGGGCAGATCGTTCGCTGTGCTCCCCCCTAAGGGGTCCAGCAGCAGTTTCAGGCCCACTTGGGGCAAGTCAGCGAGGAAGTTGGCCAGGGGCAGCGGGGGAGTCACTTCCGGGACGCGCACCCGCCCGGACTGCTCACAAGCCCCCACCACTACCCCCTGCCAGTGTTCACGCTTCTTGGCGCCGCCGTCCTTGTCGAGCTTCACGACGCTGCGTTCCGTGAACACGGGCATGATCCCGGCGATGCCGAGTTCCACCGCCTTCTGCACCGTGTAGTCCATGCGCTCGCCCCGGGATACGCCCTGGGCGAGGGTCACCTGCAGGGGCGATTCCACCGCGGGGCCGTGCATCCCGGAGAGTGTCGCCCATACCTGCTTCTTGTCAGCCTGCTCGAGCCTGGCCTCGAACTCGAAGCCGGAGCCGTCGAACAGCATGAGGGGCGCGCCGGGTTTCAAGCGCAGCACCGTGGAGAGGTGCTTGGCGGCACCGGGATCGAGAGCCACCCGTTCCTTGCCCTTGAGCGGCGTGGAGTGGAAGACGCGGGGTATGCGCATGTCAGTCGGCCGTCGCCAGGGCGATGCCTTCCGCCGCCACCTGGGCCATGAAGTCGATCTCTTCCGGCGTGATGACGTAGGGCGGCATGAAATACACCACGTTGCCCACGGGCCGGAGCAGCACGCCGCGCTTCAGGCCGTGGCGGTAGACCTTAAGCCCGCGCCGCTCCTGCCAGGGATAGGCTTCCTTCGTCTTCCTGTCCTTCACCATCTCCATGGCGAGGATCATGCCGTGCTGGCGCACCTCCGCCACGTGGGGATGGTCCGCGAGCGGCGCGGCGGCCTCGGCCATGCGCGCCGAGAGTGCCTGGTTGGCGCGGACCACGTCGTCCTGCTGGAAGATGTCCAGGGTCGCCAGGGCCGCCCGGCAACCCAGGGCATTGCCCGTGTAGCTGTGGGAATGCAGGAAGGCCCGCAGGGTCGTGTAATCGTCGTAGAAAGCCTGGTAGACCGCTTCCCGGGTCAGGACCACGCTCAAGGGCAGGTAGCCCCCCGTGAGCCCCTTGGAGAGGCACATGAAGTCCGGGGTGATGCCCGCCTGCTCGCAGGCGAAGAGGGTGCCGGTGCGGCCGAAACCCACGGCGATCTCATCGGCGATCAAGTGCACTCCGTGGCGGTCGCAGGCTTCCCGCAGCAGCTTGAGATACACCGGGTGGTACATGCGCATGGTGCCGGCGCACTGCACCAGGGGTTCCAGGATCACGGCGGCCGTTTCCTCATGGTGCCGCTCCAGGGCCTGCTCCATGGGCGCGAACATCTTCCGGGTATGGGCTTCCCAGCTCTCGCCCGGTTCACGGTGATAACAATCGGGACTGGGCACCGTGATCACGTCCATGAGCAGCGGCTGGTAGGTCTCCTTGTAGAGCTCCACGTTGCCCACCGCGAGCGCGCCGAGCGTCTCGCCGTGGTAGCTGTTGGAAAGGGTGATGAAGCGGGTCTTCTTCGGCTTCCCGAGGTTCTTCCAATAATGGAAGCTCATCTTCACCGCCACTTCCACGGCGGAGGAACCGTTGTCGGCGTAGAAGCAGCGGTCGAGGCCGGCCGGTGTGAGCTTCACCAGCCGTTCCGAGAGCTCCACCACCGCCGGATGGCTGAAGCCGGCGAGGATCACGTGCTCCAGTTCCTCCAGCTGCTGGGTCAGCGCCGCGTTGATGCGCGGGTTGGAGTGGCCGAAGAGGTTCACCCACCAGGAGCTGATGGCGTCGAGATAGCGCCGCCCCTCGAAGTCCTCCAGCCACACCCCCTGGCCGCGGCGGATGGGCACGAGCGGCAGGGACTCGTGGTCCTTCATCTGCGTGCAGGGATGCCACAGTACCTTGAGGTCGCGGCGTATGAAGGCGTCGTTCGCGCTCATGCCCGGCGGGAGCGGATAGATCAGCCGTGGGCGGCGGAGGTCTCCGCCACGCAGAAGCGCTGGATCAGGTTCTCGAGCAGGTCGAGGGTGGGCTCGAGCATGGCGAGCGGCAGGTGTTCGTTGGGCTGGTGGGCCACGTTGATGTCGCCCGGGCCCATGATCACCGTCTGCATCCCCAAGGCCTGCAGGAAGGGGCCTTCGGTGCCGAAGGCCACGGCCTCGGCCTTGTGGCCGGTGAGCTCCTCGGTGTACTTCACGAGTTCGGAGGTGCCCGGCGTCTCCAGGGGGTCTGTGCCGGCGAAGAGGCTGCGGCACTGCAGCTCGAGCCCCGTGCCCTCGAGGGCGTGCTCCAGGCGCTCGCGGATCTCGGCGCGCAGCTTCTCGCTCTTCATGCCGGGTAGGGTGCGGATGTCGAAGTGCAGCTCGCACTCGGGGCAGATGCGGTTGGGGTTGTCGCCGCCGTGGATGTGACCCAGGTTCATGGTGGGATGCGGGATCTTGAAGTGCGGGTCCCGGTGCCGCTGCTGCATGTCATCGCGGTAGGCGAGCAGGGCGGCGATGGCCTTGTGCATGCCCTCGAGGGCGTTCCGGCCGAGGCTGGGGTCGCTCGAGTGGCCCGAGTGGCCGATGAGCTTCACCGCCTCCATGAGGATGCCCTTGTGCATGCGCACGGGCTTGAGCAGCGTCGGCTCGCCGATCACGGCGTAGCGGGCCTTGGGCCGGCCGGCGGCGGCGAGCGCGCGGCCGCCGGACATGCTGCTCTCCTCGTCCGCCGTGGCGAGCACGATGAGCGGCTGGGCGAGATCCTCCGCGCGGTGGCGTGAGGCGGCCTCGATGGCGAGGCCGATGAAGCCCTTCATGTCGCTGATGCCGAGGCCGTAGTATTCCCCGTCCCGCTCCGTGAGGGTGAAGGGGTCGGAATCCCAGCCGGTCTCATCGTAGGGCACCGTGTCCATGTGGCCGGCGAGCACCAGGCCCCCGGGGCCGGACCCCAAGCTGCCGATCACGTTGAGCTTGCCCGGATGCCCCGGGATCTCCTGCAGCTCCACCCGGAAGCCGATGCCCTCCAGCCAGCCGGCGATGCGCTCGGCGGCGGGGCGGTTGCTCATGTCGTACTGGGGGCTCACGCTGCTGACGCTCGGGGCGCCGATGAGCCCGGTGAGCATCTCCTGCAGCTTGGGGGCGCGGGCCTGGGCCATGGGGCCATCCGGAAAGGGGAGAAGCAGAGTTTAACCCTACGTCGCAACATTTGCTGCCGGTGTGGGAAAATCGGTCCATGGCATTCACGGTGGACAGGTCCACGGGATTGGTGCAGGGCGCGCGCCAGGTGCCTTCGCCCCATCGCGACGCTCGGCCGGCGGGTGCGGCGGTGGAGCTGCTCGTGATCCACGGCATCAGCCTGCCGCCGGGGGAGTTCGGCGGGCCTTGGATCGAGCGCCTGTTCTTGGGGCAGCTCCCCAAGGACGCCCATCCCTATTTCGCCGAGGTGGCGGACCTCAAGGTCTCGGCCCATCTCCTCATCCGTCGCGACGGCGAGCTCCTGCAGTTCGTGCCGCTCCACGAGCGCGCCTGGCATGCGGGCGTCTCCCGCTACCAGGGGCGCGACGCCTGCAACGACTTCTCCATCGGTATCGAGCTCGAGGGCGGCGACGAGGTCGCCTACACGCCGGCGCAGTACGCACGGCTCGCGGAAGTGAGCGCCATGCTCATGCAGGCCTACCCCGGCATCACCCCGGCCCGCATCGTGGGGCACAGCGACGTGGCGCCCGGCCGCAAGACCGACCCCGGTCCCGCGTTCGACTGGGCCCGCTACCGGGATGCACTTGCAAGCCGGCCCGCCCCCGGGTCTACTAGTCAGCCATGAGTTTCCTGGCCGCGCTCATCGCGCTCGTGCTCGACTTCCTGCTGCGCCACCTGCAGCCGCTGCGCGCGCCGCGCTGGTTCCACGCCTACGCGGAAGCCTTCCTGCCGCTCGCCCGCAGTGCCGATGCCATGCGCGCCACCACCGGCGTGCTGCTGATCGCGCTCATCCCGGCGGTGATCGCGCTGTTCCTGGGCGACACCCTCACCCACCTCTGGTCGGTGCTGGGTTTCGCCTTCGCGGTGCTGGTGCTCATGTTCTGCTTCGGGCCCCTGGACCTGCACGACCAGGTCGAGGCCTACATGGACGCCGTCCAGGCGGGCGACGAGGCCAAGGCGAACGTCCTAGCCGGCGAGCTGCTGCAAGGTCCCGTGCCGCCTGCGGCGGCGGAGCGCACCGAGGCCATGACCCAGGCGGTGCTCATGGAGGCCAACGAGCGCCAGTTCGGCGTGCTCTTCTGGTTCGCGCTGCTCGGCCCCGCGGGCGCTTTGCTCTACCGTGCTGCCGACCTCTTGCGGCGCGAGCCCCAGACCGAGCGCAGCGAGGAGTTCCGCACCGCGGCGGCCCGCCTGCACGGCGTGCTCGCCTGGGTCCCGGCCCATCTCACCGCCATGGGCTATGCGCTCGCCGGCAGCTTCGAGGACGCGGTCTCGGACCTCAAGAGCTACTACAGCACCTGCAGCCTGCATTTCTTCCAGGTGAGCAACGACGTGCTCCTGTGCACGGGCTTGGGCGCCCTGCGCGCCGGCACCGGCCAGGAGGCGGGCATCGCCCGGCTCAAGTCGGCCCTGGGGCTGGTGCGCCGCACGCTCATCATCTGGATAGTCATCTACGGCCTCATCACCCTCTTCGGTTGGGCATGGTAAAGAAACTCTTCGCGCTCTCGCTGTTCGCTTGCTGCTCCCTCATCTCCTTCACCGCTTCCGCGGCGGTGCAGCTCGAGGGCGCGGACGGCGTCACGGTCACGCTGCCGGTTCCCGCGAAGCGCATCGTGAACCTGTCGCCGGATTTCTCGGAACTCCTGTTCGACATCGGTGCCGGCGACACCCTGGTGGGCACCATCGAGTACAGCAACTACCCGGAAGCGGCCAGGAAGGTGCCGCGCATAGGCGACGGCTTCCATGTGGACCTGGAGAAGGTGGTGGCCCTGAAGCCCGATCTGGTGCTGGCCTGGCAGGGGGGCACGCCCCAGGCCCTGATCGCCAAGCTGCGCAGCCTGGACCTGCCGGTGCTGGCCATCGGCACCCATGAGCTCACGGACATCGCCGCGAACCTGGAGACC
>DASSIS010000135.1:0-27841 GCA_035691665.1 Gammaproteobacteria bacterium
GGCAGGATATCGGTGATGGTCCGCCCGGGCACGTTGTAGAGCAGCACCGGTAGGGTCACGGCCTCGGCGATGGCCCGGAAATGCCTGTACAGACCTTCCTGCATGGGTTTGTTGTAGTAAGGGGCCACGACCAGCACCGCATCGGCGCCCAACTCCTGGGCACGGCGGCTCATCTGCACCGCATGGGCGGTGTTGTTGGAACCGGTGCCGGCGATGACGGGGATCCTACCCTTGAGGCGGTGGATGCAGCGCGCCACCACGGCGAGGTGCTCCTCGTCCTCCAGGGTGGCGGATTCGCCGGTGGTGCCTACCGCCACCACGGCGTCGGTGCCCTCGGCCAGGTGCCAGTCGAGCAGCGCGTCCAGGGCGGCCTCGTCCACCCGGCCGTCGGCGGCCATGGGCGTCACTATCGCCACCATGCTCCCCTGGAACATCGCTTCCCTCCCGGGCAAAAACGCTATGTTAACGGTCCACACACCCCGGGCTCAAGGCGCGGAGCCCAAGAGAGTTGCAGCCCGATACAAACCCGCTACACTGCTGCCATCGACCCCGCCACCTGGTCAATGCGGCCCGAGACCGAATGAAACAGTTCCTGGTGGTATCCGTGCTGGGCGAAGACCGGGCCAGCACCCTCCACGACCTCGCCCGCACGGTGCGCGACTGCGGCTGCAACGTGGTCGAGAGCCGCATGACCGTCCTCGGCAGCGAGTTCTCCATGCTGGTGCTGGTCGGCGGCAACTGGAACACCATCACCAAGCTCGAAGCTACCCTGCCCAAGCTCGCCCAGAAGCTCGGGCTCACCCTGGCCTCGCGCCGCACCAGCGAGCGTGAGCCGCGCCAGGACCTCATCCCCTACGCCGTTGACGTGGTCTGCCTCGACCAGCCCGGCATCGTGTTCAACCTGGCCAACTTCTTCGCCGAGCGAGATATCGGCATCGCCGAACTCTCCACCCGCAGCTACCCCGCCGCCCATACCGGCGCGCCCATGTTCGCTGTGCAGATGTCGGTCAACATCCGCGCCGACATGCACATCGGGCGGCTGCGCGAGGAGTTCATGGATTTCTGCGACGACCTGAACCTGGACGCCATCATGGAACCCATCAAGGGGTGATGCACGCATGAGCAAGATCGCCGTCGGCAAGCCCGTACCGGATTTCACCCTGCCCGCCACCGGCGGTAAGGAACTGGGACCCGGCTCGTTCCGTGGCAAGAGCGTGGTGCTCTACTTCTACCCGAAGGACGACACCCCAGGCTGCACCCTGGAAGGCCAGGATTTCAACGCCAATCTGGCGAAGTTCACTCGCAAGGACGCGGTGGTGCTCGGCGTCTCGCGCGACAGCCTGAAGTCCCACGACCGGTTCTGCGACAAGTTCGGCTTCCGCTTCGAGCTGCTCGCCGACGAGGACGAGAAGGTGTGCACGCTGTTCGGCGTGGTGAAAGAGAAGAACATGTACGGCAAGAAGGTGTGGGGCATCGAGCGCAGCACCTTCCTGATCGATCCCAAGGGCGTGTTAGTGCGCGAGTGGCGCAAGGTGAAGGTGCAGCGCCACGCCGCCGAGGTGCTCGAGGCGCTCGGGGGTTCCGCCGGACCGGCGGCGAAGGCGACGCTCAAGAAACGCCCTGCCGGGAAGAAACCCGCCAGACGGACCAAGAAGAAAGCCGCACGGGGCAAGAGCAAGTGAGCAAGACCAAGCGCGGCGCCAAGCCGCAACAGCGCCTCTACGTCATCGATACCAACGTGCTCATGCACGACCCCACCGCCCTGTTCCGCTTCCAGGAGCACGACATCTTCCTGCCCATGGTGGTGCTCGAGGAGCTCGACGCCGGCAAGAAGGGCCTGTCCGAAGCCGCGCGCAACGTGCGCCAGGTGAGCCGCTTCCTGGACGATATGATGCGCGACGTGAGCAAGGCGGAGATCGACGCCGGCCTCGTCATCCAGAACCTGCAGAACCCCGCCACCCCGGCGGCCACCGGCGGGCGCCTGTTCTTCCAGACCGAGTCCCTGCCCTCGGCATTGCCAGATTCCCTGCCCGGCAACAAACCCGACAACGACATCCTCGGCACCACCCTTGCCCTGCAGCAGCGCCACGCCGACACCCGCGTGACGCTGGTCTCCAAGGACATCAACCTGCGCATCAAGGCGGCGGTGCTCGGCATCCATGCCGAGGACTATTTCAATGACAAGGCCCTGGACGACCTGGACCTCTTGTTCACCGGCATGGAGGAGTTGCCCGGGGACTTCTGGGATCGACACAGCAAGGACATGGAGTCCTGGCAGCAGGAAGGCCGCACCTGGTACCGCATCCGCGGGCCGCTGGTGAAGAACTGGCACCCTAACCAATGCCTGTACAGCGACAACTTCGAGGCCATCGTGCGCGGCATCGACGACCGCGGCGCATTGCTGGAGCTGACGCGCGACTACCGGGGCATCCGCCACACGGTGTGGGGCATCAACGCCCGCAACCGTGAGCAGAACTTCGCCCTCAATCTGCTGCTCGACCCCAACGTGGATTTCGTCACGCTGCTGGGCTCCGCCGGCACCGGCAAGACGCTCCTGGCGCTCGCCGCCGCCCTCGCCCAGACCCTGGAGCAGAACCGCTACCGCGAGATCATCATGACCCGCGTCACGGTGCCGCTCGGCGAGGACATCGGCTTCCTGCCCGGCACCGAGGAGGAGAAGATGACGCCCTGGATGGGCGCGCTCATGGACAACCTGGAGGTGCTCACCCAGTCCGGCGAAGGCGGCGAGTGGGGCCGGGCCGCGGCCGGCGACCTCCTGCGCAGCCGCATCAAGATACGTTCCATGAACTTCATGCGCGGCCGCACCTTCCTGAACCGATACATCATCCTGGACGAGGCCCAGAATCTCACCCCCAAGCAGTTGAAGGCGCTCATCACCCGCGCCGGCCCGGGCACCAAGATCGTCTGCATCGGCAACGTCTCACAGATAGACACGCCCTACCTGACCGAGACCACCTCGGGCCTGACCTTCGTGGTGGACCGTTTCAAGCACTGGCCCCACTCCGGGCACGTCACCCTGCTGCGGGGCGAGCGTTCACGCCTGGCGGATTTCGCCTCGGACACCCTGTAGCACCCCGCCCGGATGGGTTCAGGTGCTTACAATTTGAGTCCGCCTATGCTTAAATCTGACGATAAATTCTCGCTCTCTCAGAGGGTTGTAAAGATGAATAAGAAGCAGTTCTCCTTGGGGATCCTGTCCGCTGCCACCGCCACCTTGGCGCTCCTGGCCTCAAGCAGCGCCTCCGCCGCCAACTTCCAGCTCACCGAGATGAGCGCCGCGAGCCTCGGCCGCGCGCATTCCGGCGGTGCGGCGGCGGCCGAAGACGCCTCCAGTGTCTGGTACAACCCGGCCGGCCTCGAGGAACTCAAGAACTCCGAGATCCTGGGCGGCTACGCCCTGATCCGCTTCGGTGCCGACTTCAGCAAGACCTCCGCCACCGACGCCATCGGCCAGCCCCTCTCCGGAGGCAATGGCGGCAGCGTCGGCAAGCTCGGCGGCCCGATGTTCGTGTACTACTCGAAGCCCTTGAGCGACCAGCTCACCTTCGGCTTCGGGCTCAACACGCCCTTCGGCCTCGCCACCAAGTACGACAACGACTCCATCTTCCGCTATCAGGCCATCTACAGCAGCGTGTCGGTGCTGAACTACAACCCGACGCTGGCCTGGAGGGTCGCCCCGAACTTCTCCTTGGGCTTCGGCATCGACTACCAGCAGATGAACGTGAAGCTCACCAACGCGGTGGACTTCGGCGCCATCTGCTTCGGCGAGCTCAACCCCGTGACCTGCACGGCCAACGGCCTCACCCCCCAGGGCCATGACGGCTTCTTCTCCGCGCAGGCCAGCGGCCACGGCACCGGCTGGAACCTGGGCGCCCTGTGGGACATCAACAGCGACATGCGCTTGGGTTTCGCCTATCGCTCCTCCGTGAGCCATGACCTGAGCGGCAACGCCTCGTTCACCAACGTGCCGTTGCTGTTCACCGGCATCACCCAGTTCGAGAACCAGGGCATCTCCTCGTCCTTCGAGACGCCGCGCATCATCTCCCTGAGCTACCTGCAGAAGCTCAACGACCAGTGGACCCTGACCGCCGACTGGTCCAACACCGGCTGGAGCAGCTTCGACAACCTCACCATCAACTTCGCCAACAAGAGCACGACCCCGGTGGTGGTGGACGAGGGCCTCTCCAACTCCAACCGCTTCAGCATCGGCGCCGACTACCTGTACAGCAGCGCCTGGACCTTCCGCGGCGGCCTGGCTCTGGACAAGACCCCGGTGCCGGACCCCTCCGCACCTTGCAACACGACCACCTACAACGCCGCCACGACGGCTGCCTGCACCAACGCGGTGAGCGCGAGCCGCACCGCGCGCCTGCCGGACGACACCCGCCGCTGGATCGCCGTGGGTGCCAGCTGGCACGTGAGCGACCACTCCCAGTGGGACATCGGCTACGCCCACCTCTTCCTCGGAGGCAGCGTGCCCTTCAACCAGCTGAACGCCAACGGCGACGACCATATCGTCGGCACCTTCAAGGCCGATGCGGACATCCTCGGGGTGGATTACCGCTATCAGTTCTGAGGCTGTTTAGCTTCGGGAATAAAAAGCCCCCTTGCAGGGGGCTTTTTATTTGCGTCATGAAATTGTGGTTCTTTGCCGTCCATGGCGCCATGACCAGTCCCGCCCGCGCGCTGCGCTTCCTGCTCCGCTTACGGTCTAGGGCATACATCCCTGTATGCCCGCTCTAAGCGATGCTTCGAGCCCCTGGCGAGCCGCGCGTCGCTTGCGACGCGCCCCCAATAAAGGGGGTTTTTCATTTGGCTCATGTCTGTTACCGACAGTTACATAAAGCCCAGTGACTGCCCCCATGACAGGTGGGACAGCCGGACCCGCGGGCGTCAACGAGCATGCGATAATGGCGTCACTATCATGTGGGCGCCTGGAACCGGCCTGCCACGGTGAGCTGAGCCTTGAAACATCCCCTGCCAACCTTAAGCACCTGCCTCTTCGCCGCCTGCTTCACTGCCGCCGCGGCCTGGGCGGATACCGCCCCGCCTGATATCCCGGTGACTACGCTGCAGAACCTGCCGGCACCGGCGCCCAACGGCACCCTGTCGTCGAACAGCAGCGACTTCAACCTGCCGCAGATCGGCGAGGCCGGGGCCAACATGATCACCCCCCAGCAGGAATACACCATCGGCCTGCAGGTGATCAACGAGCTCCGCGACGCCGGCTTCATCGTCGGGGACCCCCTGCTGCAAGAATACATCGAGAGCCTCGGGTATTCGCTCTCTTCCCACAGCGACAACCCCGACCTGCATTTCGGCTTCTTCATCATCGACGACCCGGAGATCAACGCCACCACCCTGCCCGGCGGCTTCATCGTGGTGAACAGCGGCCTGCTCCTGATGACGGACAACGAGGATGAGCTCGCCGGCGTGCTGGCCCACGAGATCGGCCACGTCACCCAACGCCACCTGGCACGCCAGCTGGAGGACCAGAAGGACCAGAGTTTCCTGGATCTCGCCACCATGCTGGCCGGCATCCTCGCGGCCACCAAGACCAGCGACCCGGATGTGGCCATGGGGGCGCTCGCCACCGCCCAAGGCAGCATCATCCAGCACCAGATCAACTACACCCGCGGCGACGAGGCCGAGGCTGACCGGGTCGGCATCGCCACCCTGGCGCGCGCCGGCTACCAGCCCGCAGGCATGATCGACTTCTTCACCAAGATGGAGAGCGTCTCCTCGCTCCTGGGCATAGACCGGGTCCCCTCCTTCCTGCTGGACCACCCCCTGGATTCCACCCGCATCGCCGAGGCCAAAAGCCGTGCGCAGCAGCTGCACGTGCCGCCGCGTCCCGACAGCCGCAACTACGTGCTCATGAAGGCCCGCCTGAAGGCGCTCCAGGACGACAGCACCCAGAGCCTGCAGGCCTACTTCCAGGCCGGTGTGACTTCCTCCCAGGGCTGGGACCAGGCGGCCATGCGCTACGGCCTCGCCCTCGTCTACGAGCGGGAAGGCAAGTATGGAGACGCCTCCGCCATCATGGCTGCGCTCGCCTCCGAATACGACGACGTGACCGCGTTCCGCATCGGCCTCGCCAACAGCGAGATGCAAGCCGGCAAGACCGCCGAGGCCATCAATACTTACCAGGCGGCCTTGCGCCTGTTCCCGGACAGCAAGCCGCTGATCCTGAGCTACGCCAGCGATCTCATCGAGGCAGGCAAGCCTAAAGACGCCACCGACCTGCTCACCACCATCACCACGGGCCGGCAGGCCGACCCCGAAGCGCTGCGGCTCGCGGCCAAGTCTTATGACAAGTTGGACGACAGCGCCGACTCCCACTACTACATGTCCGAGTACTACCTCGCGAGCGGCTCACCCAGCGATGCCGTGGATCAGCTGCGCATCGCGCTCGCCACCCCGGGCCTCAGCAGCGTGCAGCAGCAGCGCTACCGCGCGCGCCTGCACCGCATGGAGCAGGCGGCACGGCAGGCGCGGGCAGACGCGGAGGACGGGCCTTGAGCAGAGCTCCCGCGCTGCGGCTGGACGGCACAACCTGCTAGGATAAGCACGTCCTGTCCCGAGGGATCCCCATGTCCGAACCCACGCGCCGTCCCCTGCGGCCACGCGTGACTATGGCCCTGATGCTGGCCGCGAGCCTGCTCGCCGGCTGCGCCAGCGCGCCCCCCGATTACGTCACCCAGACCAAGGACCCCTGGGAGAAGATGAACCGGGCCATCTACGGCTTCAACGACACGCTGGACAAGGCCGTGGTGCGTCCCGTGGCCAGCACCTATACGCGCGCCGTGCCGGAACCCGCCCGCAACCGTTTCCACGACTTCGTCAGCAACCTGGACGAGCCCGTGACCGTGGTCAACGACCTCTTGCAAGGCAAGGTCAAGCAGACTCTGCAGGACACGGGCCGGTTCCTGGTCAACACCACCGTGGGGCTCCTGGGCTTCTTCGACGTGGCCCAGCACGTGGGCCTCTCCCACCATGACGAGGACTTCGGCGAGACCCTGGCCCACTGGGGCGTGTCTTCAGGTCCCTACTTAGTACTGCCCATCTTAGGTCCCAGCACCGTGCGCGACGCCGGCGGCCGGGTGGCGGACATCTACGCCAACCCGCCCAAGGAAGGCATGCAGCCCCGCTACCGGAACGCCGCCATCGTCATGGACGGCCTGGATACCCGCGTGGGGCTGATGCAGGCCAATGCCAGCATCGACAGCGCCTACGATCCCTACGCCTTCGTGCGCGACGCCTATATCCAGAACCGCCGCTACAACATCTACGACGGCAACCCGCCGGATCAGGACCAATACCAGGATTACTCCGATCCGGGCGACACAAGCGCCCCCGCCGCCGCGAGCGGAGTCGCCCCTGCCGTAGCCGCCCCGGCAGCCGTGAGCGGCGCGAAGCCCGCTACCGCGGCACCGGCAGCCGCGACCTCGGCGCTGCCCGCAAAAATCAAAGGGTGAGAACGCGAAGCGGTCGAACGCCCGGGCACGAAGCCCGGGCTAGGCGTGAAAATGCGTTTGAGTATTCGCCAGGGAAGGCAAAGCCCCCGGCCATTAAGAAGTTTTTAGCCTAATCAGCTCGCCGGCAGCAGCTTATCCACTTCACTGATGTGCGCCAAAGCCAGGGCCTGGGCCGGCAGGTGATGCAGCACGAGCTTGCGGTGCTCCCGGTGTGCCCAGGCCGCCCACTCCACCAGGAGCGCGAGGCCCGCGCTGTCGGTGGTCTCCACGCCTTGCAGGTCCAGTTCGATGTGCTTCTCATCCGCGAACAGGGCGAGACTCGTCTCCAGCGCCTTGCCCGCGGTGTCGAAGCACAGGGGGCCTTGGACGCGGAAGCGCCCTGCACCAGCCGGCTCGAACGTCACTTCGGGGTGCATCAGCCGCCGCTCTTGGCCGGGGCCTGCACCGCGCCGCTGGCCGACTCGCTGTTGAGGCGCTGGATGAGCTCATCCAAGCCCTTCTGCTGGATCTCGGGGCCGAACTGGTTGCGGTAGTTGAGCACGTAGGAGATGCCCTCGATGGTCACGTCGAAAGCCTTCCAGCTGCCGGTCTTGTCGCTCATCACGTAATCCACTTCCACCGGCGGGCCGTTCTGGCGCATCACCTTGGTGCGCACCCGCGCCTGGCTGGGGTCGGTACCCTGCTGCCAGGGCGAGACCTGCACGTCGTTGCCCGAATAGTTGCCCTTCAGCAGCGCATCTGCGTAGCTGTGCACCAGGTACTTGTAGAACGCGTCCTGGAAGCCCTTGCGCTGCGCCTCGCTGGCGTTGCGCCAGGCCTGGCCTAGCACCAGGCGCGAGGCCATCTCGAAGTCGAAATGCGGCAGCAGGATCTTGCCGACCAGGTCATAGAGTTGCTGCGGGTCCTTCTGCAGTTCCAGCTTGTTGCTGTTCACGGCCGCGAACAGATCCTTGGCCGTCTGCTGCACGATCTGGTCGGGGCTGCCGCCGGCTGGTGCCGTATCCGCGCTGGCCGAGAAGCTCGCGGCGAAGAGGAGCGCGCCGATGAAGAGGGTGTGTCGCATCATTTTCCACCTGAGGAAGAAGAGGGCTTGGTGCTGTTGGACAAGAACTGCCCGATGAGGTTCTCCAATACCAACGCAGGCTGCGTGTATTGGATGACACTGCCGTTCTTGAGGTAGGTCTCGGATCCACCCGGGCTCAAGCCGACATATTGCTCGCCCAAGAGGCCCGAGGTCAGTATGCTGGCCGTAGTGTCGTCCGGGATCTGGTCGAAACGGCCGCTCATCTGCAGGGTGACGATGGCGTTGAAGGTCTTGGGGTCCAGCGTGATCTTGGTCACGCGCCCCACCTCGACGCCGGCCAGGGTCACCTGGGCGCGCTCCTTCAGGCCGCCGATGTTGCTGAAGCTCGCGGTCACCGCGTAGCCCGCCTCACCGTAGGACTTGATGTTGGTGGCGCTGGTGGCGATCACGTAGAGCGCGGCGAAACCCAGGATGATGAAGAATCCCGTGACGATCTCGATGGTACGCGTCTGTTTCATGGTTCGGATCCTCAGAACATGAATGCGGTTAACAGGTAATCCAGCGCCAGCACCGCCAGCGCGCTATTGACCACGGTGCGCGTGGTGGCGCGGCTCACGCCCTCCGCCGTCGGCTGGGCGTAGAAGCCCTCGAACACGGCGATCAGCGTGCAGGCGATGCCGAATACGACGCTCTTGATGACGCCGCTGCGGAAGTCGTCGTGCAGGTCCACGTTGGCATGGATCTGGGACCAGAAGGAGGCGATGTCCACGTGCATGAGCTTCACACCCACGAGGTAACCGCCGAGCACGCCCACGGCGTTGAAGATGCCCACCAGGAGCGGCATGGAGATCACGCCGGCCAGGAAGCGCGGCACCACCACGCGGCGGATGGGATCCACCGCCATCATCTCCATGCCGGCGAGCTGCTCGGTGGCGCGCATCAGGCCGATCTCGGAGGTGAGCGCGGTACCGGCGCGGCCGGCGAACAAGAGCGCCGTGACCACCGGCCCCAGCTCACGCAGCAGCGACAGGGCCACCAGGGTGCCGAGCGCGGAGGTGGCGGCGAACTTCGAGAGGGTGTTGTAGCCCTGCAGCGCCAGCACCATGCCCACGAACAGGCCCGAGACCATGATGAGCACCAGCGACATGGCGCCGACGTTGAAGACCTGCTGGAAGATCAGCCCCGGACGCGCCAGGGCCAGGGGCGTCGCGCGCAGCAGCTTCATGAGGAACAGCCCGGAGGCGCCCAGCATCTGCAGGAAGCCGAGCAGGATGTAATAGGCTTCGCGCAGCAGCTTCATCCGGCGCTCTCTTTCCCGAGGAGTTGGGCGGCGAGGTCCGGCGCCGGGTAGTGGAACGGCACCGGGCCGTCCGCGAGACCCTTCATGAACTGGTGCACCCAGGCCGACTTGTTCTGCTCCAGCTCCTCAGGCGTGCCATAGGCCACCACCTTGCCCTCGGAGATGAGGTAGCTCTGGTCCGAGACCGAGCTCACCTCCGCCACGTCGTGGGACACGATGATGCTGGTGAGCCCCAGGCTGTCGTTGAGCTGGCGGATGAGGCGCAGGATCACGCCCATGGAGATGGGGTCGAGGCCCGTGAAGGGCTCGTCGTAGAAGATGATCTTGGGGTCCATGGCGATGGTGCGTGCCAGGGCCACGCGGCGCGCCATGCCGCCGGACAGTTCCGTGGGCATGAGGCCGGCCGCGCCCCGCAGGCCCACGGCCTGCAGCTTCATGAGCACGATGTGGCGGATCAGGCTCTCGGGCAAGCGCGTATGCTCGCGCAGCGGGAAGGCCACGTTCTCGTAGACGCTGTAGTCGGTGAACAGGGCGCCGTTCTGGAACAGGAAGCCCATCTCCCGGCGCAGCTCGTAGAGCGCGTCGATCGAGAGCCGGGGCACGTTCTTGCCGTCCACCAGCACCCGACCCCGGTCGGGGAGCACCTGGCCGGTCATGATGCGCAGCAGCGTGGTCTTGCCGGTGCCCGAGGGCCCCATGATGGCGGTGACCTTGCCGCGGGGGATGTTGATGTTGAGGCCATCGAAGATGCGCTTCTCGCCCTGACGGTAGCGGAGGCCGCTGATCTCGATGACGTTCTCGGACGCGCTGTCGCTTGCGTGTGCCATGGCTTTGCCTGCCGGAACCCCTGAAAAATCCAAAACAAATTAGACTGGACGGTCCAGTCTATTTTCTGCCATCCCTGTCGAGACGTCAACGTATTGTGAGGCCAAATCAGCCATTTAACCCCATGAAATGGCTGGATTTAACCATACGTCACTCTGCCAGACCCGGGAGCCTCCAGGAATCCGGCCGGATAGCCGTGAGCTAGGGCCTAAAACCGCCTATAGCGCGTCAGGCCGCCTTCTCCATCTGGGCCGTATACGTGGCGGCACTGGCGGCGCTGTTGCATTGAGCGCGGTGGTAGAAGGCCTTCTGACCCGCGCCGACGTTGGCGTCCTTGCCTCCCCAGGCAGCCAGGGAAGCGGCCTGCAGGGCGCGGCCGTAGGAATAGCTGAGCTTCCAGGGCATGGCACCCATGGCGTTCATGGCGTTGAGATGGGCGGTGGCCGCCACTTCGCTCTGGCCACCGGAAAGGAACACGATGCCCGGCACCGCCGAGGGCACGCAACGCTTCAGCACCTTCACCGTCTCCCGGGCCACCTCCTCCACGGAGGCCTGCTTCGGGGACTTCATGCCGGCGATCACCATGTTGGGTTTGAGCAGGATGCCTTCCAGGGCCACGTGCTGGGCATTGAGCTCGTGGAACACGGTCTCAAGCACTTCCGTGGTCACGGCTTCGCAGCGGGCGATGTCGTGGGCACCGTCCATGAGCACTTCCGGCTCCACGATGGGGACGATCCCCTGTTCCTGGCACAGGGCCGCATAACGGGCCAGGGCCTGGGCGTTCACCCGGATGCAGTAGGCGCTGGGGATACCGGCACCGATGTCGATGACACCGCGCCACTTGGCGAAGCGGGCGCCCAGCTTGTGGTATTCCTGCAGGCGCTCGCGCAGGCCGTCCAGGCCCTCGGTCACGAGCTCACCCTCGGCACCGGCCAGGGCCTTGGCACCCTTGTCCACCTTGATGCCCGGGACCATGTCCTGCTGGGCCTGGAGTTCCGCGAAGGGTACGCCGGACTTGGTCTTCTGGCGGATGGTCTCGTCGTACATGATCACGCCGCTGATGAACTTGCCGACGCCTGGGGCTGTGAACAGCATCTCGCGGTAGGCGCGGCGGTGCTCTTCGGTGTTCTCGAGGCCGATGCTTTTGAAGCGTTTCTCGATGGTGCCGGTGCTCTCATCGGCCGCCAGGATGCCCCGATGGTTGGCCACGATCTTGTGGGCGATGCGTTCCAGTTCCTGCAGGTTCATGGACGGTTGACCTCTTGGCTGAATCCCGTGACGCGATCCGCGCCCCCAAGGCGCAGATTCCCCAAAAAACGGCGTATTTTACCAGAGGCGCGCCCCGCCGCATGGGGCGAGCGTGAGATGGTGGGCCGTGACAGATTCGAACTGTCGACCAACTGGTTAAAAGCCAGCTGCTCTACCGACTGAGCTAACGGCCCTCTTAACTGTCTCTGTAATGCCTTCCCTGGGTACATTGGCTCTGGCGTCCCTGCCGCATAAGCTGTTTTCTTGCCTCTCCCAGCCCCGCCATCCATGGCGGATCGTTCGCCTGAAAATCGCTCCCGTGGAGCGATTTTCAGGCTCACCCCTGTATCAAATCCGCCTTCTTACCTACCCCAAACCCCCGTCGGGAAAGGATATTTTACTTAAAGGCGGCGCATCATAGCGGATGCAGGGGCGATTAGACACCCTTCAGCGGTAGCGGGTGGGGTCCGGGACGCCCGCGTCCTGGAAGCCCTGGCGGCGCAGCCGGCAACTGTCACAGACCCCGCAGGCCTGGCCCGCCGCATCGGCCGTATAGCAGGACACCGTGAGGCCGTAGTCCACCTTGAGTCCGGTGCCGAGCCGGATGATCTCGGCCTTGGAGAGCGCACCCAAGGGGGCCTGGATGCGGAGCTTGTGCCCTTCCACTCCCGCCTTGGTGCCGAGGTTCGCCACCCGCTCGAAGGCCGCCACGAACTCAGGCCGGCAATCCGGATACCCCGAGTAATCCACTGCGTTCACGCCGATGAAGATGTCGCGGGCACCCAGCACCTCGGCCCAGCCCACCGCCACCGCCAGGAACACGGTGTTGCGCGCCGGGACATAGGTCGCGGGTATACCCGCGACGGGATGCATGGGCACGGGGATAGAGGGATCCGTCAAGGCCGAACCGCCGATGGCGGAGAGATCCAGGTTCACGGTCTTGTGTTCGACGGCGCCGAGTGCCGCAGCCACCCGCTCTGCGGCCTTGAGCTCCACCGCGTGGCGTTGGCCATAGGCGAAGCTCAGGGCGTAGCAACTGAAGCCATCACGCCGCGCGGCGGCGAGGGTGGTGGCGGAATCGAGCCCGCCGGAGAGGAGTACGACCGCTTTCTTCATACGGACACTATGCCATGGGGCAAAAGATCGGTTTTCAGTGCCCGGGGACGTTGCCCCAGAGATATTTGTGTAGCTGCACTTGGAGCCGTACCGGTAGCTTGTCGGCCAATATCCAATCCGCCAGTTCCCGCGGGTGCAGTTGTTCGTAGCTCGGGGAGAACAAGACCTGGCAACGGATGGCGAGCCTATGCTCCGCCACGAGCGCTCGCGACCATTCGTAGTCGGCCCGGTCGCAGATCACGAACTTCACCTGGTCGCTGTGGCGCAGGTCGTCCAGGTTCGCCATGAGGTTGCGGCCCGATTCGCCCGAACCGGGGGTCTTCAAGTCCATCACCCGCACCACCCGCGGGTCCAGGCCCGCGATGGGCAGGGCGCCGCTGGTCTCGAGGGAGACCGCGTAGCCGGCGTCGCAGAGACGCTTCAGGAGCTCCACGCAGTTCTTCTGGGCCAGGGGCTCGCCGCCGGTCACGGTCACATGCCGGGCACCATGCGCCGCCACCCGCCCCAGCACATCGTCGAATGAGAACCACTCGCCGCCGTGGAAGGCATAGGCGGTGTCGCAATAACCGCAGCGCAGCGGGCAACCGGTGAGGCGCACGAACACCGTCGGCCAGCCGACACTGTCCGCTTCGCCCTGGATGGAATGGAAGATCTCGGTGATTCGCAGCCGTTCACCGGCCGGCAGATCGTCGCGCCGTTGCGGCTGGCTGACTGCCCCTGCCCCGCTCACCTGCCCTCAGTGCCCCTCGTCCTGCATGCGCTGCAGGCGCTGAGTAGCGAGCGACGCGGCGCTGGAGTTGGGGTAGTTCTGTACCACACTGTTGAGCGTCTGGCGCGCGCTCTTCCACTGCTGCTGCTCGTACTGGCAGTAGCCCACCTTGAGCAGCGCATCCGACACCTTCGAGGAGGTCGGGTAATCCTTCACGACCTTCTTGAAGGTGGCGAGCGCGGTGTCGAAGTCGCTCATCTGGTAATAGGCTTCACCGGTCCAGAACACGGCGTTCGGCACCAGCGGACTGTCCGGGTATTGCTTGAGGAAAGACTTGAAACCCTTGATGGCGTCGCTGAAGCGACCGTCCTTCAACTGGTTGAAGCTCTTCTGGTAAGCGCCCTCGTCGGCGCCGTTGCCCACCGGCGCCGCCTGCACCGGCGCGGCGCTCGCCGGAGCGGGCGCAGCGGAGAGGCCCATCTCGAGCTTCTGCAGGCGCTTGTCCAGGTCCTGATACAGGTCGCGCTGCTGCTTCTTGTCCAGGTCCTGGTTGTGCTCCAGCACTTCCACGTCGCCGCGCAGCTTCTCGAGCTGGTCCTGAAGGCCGTCGATGCGCTGCGACATGCCCTGCAAGCTCTGGTTCTTGAAGACCTGCTCCAGCTGGTCCACCTTCGCTTCCAGCTCGCGCTGGCGCACCGCGTAGGGGTCGTCGTCACGGACCTGGCACCCTGCGAGCAGGGTGCCAAGTCCGGCGACGATGAGGAGTGTGCGCAGCGTGCTCATCTCAGGTACACGATCACGGCACGGCGATTCTTGGCCCAGGCGGTCTCGTCATGTCCCGCGTCGGCCGGATGGCTCTCGCCGTAGCTCACGGTGTCGATCTGCTCGGGCTTCACGCCCTGGAACAGCATGTAACGGCGCACCGCCTGGGCACGGCGGTCACCCAGCGCGATGTTGTATTCCACGGTGCCGCGCTCGTCGGTGTAGCCTTCGATGCGGATCTTCTGGGTGGGGTTGGCCACCAGATACTTGGCGTGGGCGCTGAGGGTATCCAGGAACTCCGGCTTGATGTCGCTCTTGTCGAAGTCGAAGTACACCACGCGCTGGGCCAGCGGGCTATTGGGATCATCGAGCGGGCTGACCTGCTGCGCCGCATTGGAGCTGGCAGCGGAGGGGGTGGCCGCAGTGACCGGCGCAGGGGCGGCGGCCGGCGCGGTCTTGGGTTTCGCGGCGGTCGTGCAGCCGGCGGCGAGCAGCGCGAGCGCCAGCACCATCAATCCATAACGCAGGGTCTTCATGAGCTCACTCCTCTTTGCTAGACAGGTAGGTTAACCGTTGTGGGCTTCCGGGTCACTGCCCGTTGGTCAGGAAAGGCCCCCAGACAGGGGCACGCACGTCCACTCCACCCTGGCGCTCGGTGAGGCGCTCGTGGACCTGGCCGTCCACCGAGACCTCTTCCAACACGCCCTGGTTCTTGGAGGTGGCCGCATAGATGATCATGCTGCCGTTGGGGGCGAAGCTGGGAGACTTGTCGAGTTCGCCGTCGGTGATGGTCTGGAGGGTGCCGCTCGCCAGGTCCATGACGGCGATGTGCAGGTTGCCGTCTTCCCGGTGCACGAAGGTGAGCGATTTCCCGTCCGGCGAGACCTGCGAATCGGCATTGTAGTTGCCGTCGTAGGTGATGCGCTGGGGTTCGCCGCCCTGGGCGCTGACCTTGTAGATCTGCGGCGTGCCACCGCGGTCGGAGGTGAAATACAGGTTCTGGCCGTCCGGCGACCAGGTGGGTTCCGTGTCGATGGCGTCGGACGTGGTAATACGCCGTAGCTGTTTAGTGGCGATCGTCAGCACATACACATCGGGATTGTCGGGCGAGCTGGAGAGCGTCAGGGCCAGGGACTTGCCGTCCGGCGAGAAGGCGGGTGCGCCGTTCAGGCCCGCGCGCTGCGAAACCATCTCACGCCGGCCCGTGCCGAGGTCCTGGATGTAGACGGCCGGATAGCCGCTCTCGAAGGAGACGTAGGCGATCTGCCGACCGTCAGGCGACCAGGACGGAGACATGATGGGCTGGTGCGGGGACTGCATGATGGGCTGGGCACCGTAGCCGTCCGCATCCGCCACGATGAGCGAGTAGGAGCCGCCACGGCCGACCTCCACGTAGGCGATGCGCGTGGTGAACGCCCCGCGCTGCCCGGTGAGCTTCTGGTAGATGCTGTCGCTGATGAAGTGCGCCGTGTAGCGCAGTCGCTCGGCACTGGTGGCGACGCTGTACCCCATGAGCTGCTGGTGGGTGTAGACGTTGAAGAGCTGGTACTCCACGGTGTAGCCCCCGCCGGGGGTCACCTTGATGCGGCCAATCACCAGGTTGTTGACGCCAATCACCTTCCAGTTGTCGAAGTTGATGGCGGAAGCCTGGGTGGGTTTCTCCAGCATGTCCTTGGCGGCGATGGCCTTGAAGCGGCCGCTGCGGGTGAGGTCGGCGCCGATCACATCCGCTACGTCCGTGGCCGGCGCGGCCCCCTGCCCCTGCCAGACGAAGGGCACGATGGCGATGGGCGAGGCGGTGTTCACGCCGCCCGTGATCTCGATCTCGAGCGTCGCTTGCGGCCCTGCCACCGGCAAGGCCAACAACATGACCGCAAGAAAACTCAGGAAGAAGGTACGCTGCATAGGCTTCACGGAATCACGGACCCTTGTTGTCGAAGGTTAGTCTTAGGGTTCTGCCCTGATCGAACAGCGAAGGATCGGGTGGGGGTGGTAGTGGTGAAGACTTGTATACGGCTGTAGTGATGGATTGTACGACAGCGTCGTCGCCGTTGCACGTCGGCACTTGGGCGTTGGTGACGTCGCCGCCGCGCACTTGCGTCACGACGACGATACAACTGAGATTGTTGGGCGTGCTGGGCGGAGCCACCCAGTTATTATGTATCTTGAGCTGGATCAGCGCTTCCCACTTCTGCAGCATCGAGGCGAGCCGCGCATCTCGGGACCTTTCCTCGGATGCTATCTCATCCTGCAGCTGACGGCGCCGCGCGGCGGTGTCCGCGGTCTTGTGCTTCTGGCTCAGGGCCTCGTCCTCGGCTTTCAGCTTGGCCAATTTATCCTGCTCGTCCTGGGCCTGCTTCTGCATGTCGGAGAGCTGCTGGTTCAGCTTCTGCTGGTTCGAGGCCTGCTGCTGCTTCAGGTCGGTGATGCTCTGCTCCAGCTGCTGCTTCTCCTGCTGTTTCTTCTGCTGCTGGGCCTTGAGCATGGCGAGCTGCTGGTCGATGAGGCCCTGGTCCACCACCGTGGCCTTGACCACCGACTCCGGGTTGTGGCCGCCCAGGCTCGCGATATCCGAGCTGGTCCAATGGAAGCTCAGCACCAGCAACAGCAGGAGACAGGCATGCAGGACCACCGAATAGGCCCAGGGAGTGTATTTATGCTGGTTCGCTTGCATACCGTCACTTCACCGGCATCTGCACGATGGGCGCGTTGTTGGGCTCGGTCTCCATCCCCACGCTGGGGGCGCCCGCCGCCTGCAGCAGCACCATGCCGTCCAACACCTGTTCGTAGCGGGCGTTCTTGTCGCCGCGCACCACGAGATGCACGCTCGGGTTGAGCTTGAGCACCGCCGCCACCCGCGCCACCACCACGCTGGAATCCAGCGGCTGGTCAGTGTGGTCGCCGATGTTGAGGAAATACTGCCCCGCGGTGTTCACCGTGAGGATCACCGGGGTCTCGTCGGACTTGAGGTCGAGCGGCTTGGCGTTGGCGGACGGCAGGTCCACTTTCACGCCTTCCGAAAGCAGGGGCGTCGTGATCATGAAGATCACGAGCAGCACCAGCATCACGTCGATGTAGGGCACGACGTTGATCTCGCCCAGCATGCGCCGCTTCTTGTGCTTGCCGGCCATCCGTCACCCGTGCCCGTGCCCGGCCCGCGTGCTCACGTGCCGCTGCAGGATGGTGGAGAACTCTTCCAGGAAGCTGTCGAAGCGGGTCTCGAGCCGCTCCACGTGGTTGGCGTAGCGGTTATAGGCCACCACCGCCGGGATGGCGGCGAACAGGCCCATGGCGGTGGCGATCAAGGCCTCCGAGATGCCCGGCGCCACCATGGAGATGGTGGCGTGCTGTACGTTACCCAGCGAGTGGAACGCGTTCATGATGCCCCACACCGTGCCGAACAGGCCCACGTAGGGGCTGGTCGAACCCACGGTGGCGAGGAAAGCCAGGTTCACCTCGAGCCTGTCCACCTCGCGTATCTGGGCTACGCGCATGGCGCGCCGCGCGCCCTCGATGATCTGGGACGGGTCGTCGCTCTGCTTGCGCAGCCGCGCGAACTCCGAGAACCCGGCTTCGAACAGCGACTCCATGCCACTCTCGGCACCGGTGCCGCTGATCTCCTTATATATGCCGGCCAGGTCACCCCCGGACCAGAAGCGCTTCTCGAACGCGTCGGTCTTGGCGCGGGCGTCCTTCAGCAGCCGGTGCTTGCGGAAGATCATGGCCCAGGAGGCCAGGGAGGCGGCGATGAGTATCAGCAGCACGCATTTGACCACCAGGCTCGCGTGCAGCGCCACTTCCAGGAAGGATTCTTCTCCGTTCATCTGTCGAGCTCCGTCAGCAGTTCCCGCGGCAGGGATTTAGGCTTGAAATCTTGGCGGTCTATGCAGGCGACCCTGATCTCGCTCGTGCAGACTTCGGTGTCCGCCGTCACCGAGCGGATCACCTGGTCGAATACGATGCTGGCACGCCCAATCTCACGGATGACGGTGGTCACCGTGAGCTCGTCGTTGAACCGCGCCGGGCGGCGGAACGCGAGCTTCGCCTCCACCACCACGAACTGGATGCCCAGTCTATCGCGCAAGGCGTCTTGCTCGAAACCGAGCGCCCGCAGCCACTCGGTTCGCGCCCGCTCCATGAAGCGCAGGTAGTTGGCATGATAGACCACGCCGCCCAGGTCCGTGTCCTCGTAGTAGACCCGCACAGGCCAACTGAATGCAGCGCGCGACTCCACGGCCGGTTTACAGCTTAGGTCCGTCTCCACGACACCGGTGTGACGAGTCGCACGCTTTACACGATCCATGTGCCTCAACCCTGCTTATCGTCAAACAGGTCGGCGGAGGCATCGCGACGCGGCGGGGTGAGACCGAAATGCAGATAGGCGTTCTTGGTGGCCATGCGCCCGCGAGCGGTGCGCATCAGGAAACCCTGCTGGATGAGGAAGGGTTCGAGCACGTCCTCGATGGTGCCGCGCTCCTCGCCGATGGCCGCCGCCAGGCTGTCGATGCCCACCGGGCCGCCGTCGAACTTCTCGATCACCGCGAGCAGGAGGCGCCGGTCCAGCATGTCGAAGCCGTGCTGGTCGACGTCCAGGAGGTCCATGGCGCGGCGCGCGATGTCGGCAGTGATGCGACCGTCCGCCTTCACCTCGGCGAAGTCGCGCACCCGTCGCAACAACCGGTTGGCGATGCGCGGCGTGCCGCGGGAGCGGGAGGCGATCTCGTTCGCTCCCTCGGCGTCGATCTTGAGCGCCAGGATACGTGCCGAGCGCGTCACGATATGCGCGAGGTCCGTCTGGTTGTAGAACTCCAGGCGCTGCACGATGCCGAAGCGGTCGCGCAGCGGCGAAGTGAGCAGGCCCGCGCGGGTGGTGGCGCCCACCAGGGTGAAGGGCGGCAGGTCGAGCTTGATGGAGCGCGCCGCCGGCCCTTCGCCGATCATGATGTCGAGCTTGTAGTCCTCGAGGGCCGGATACAGCACCTCCTCCACCACCGCCGAGAGGCGGTGGATCTCGTCCACGAACAGGACGTCGCGCGGCTCGAGGTTGGTGAGCAGCGCCGCGAGATCGCCGGGGCGTTCCAGCACGGGGCCCGAGGTCTGGCGCAGGTTCACGCCGAGCTCGTGGGCGATGATGTGGGCGAGCGTGGTCTTGCCGAGGCCCGGCGGGCCGAAGATGAGCACGTGGTCGAGCGCCTCGCCGCGCTTGCGGGCGGCGCCGATGAATATCTCCATCTGCTCGCGCACCGTCGGTTGCCCGACGTATTCGGCCAGGCTGCGCGGGCGGATGGCCCGGTCCAGGGCCTCGTCCTCGGTGCTGCCCTGGGCGGTGACCAGGCGTTCGGTGCTCATGGGGACATTATCCCGCACGCAGCGCGCTTTGCAGCGCACGGCGGATCAGTTCTTCGCTGGAGAGGCCCGTCTCCTTGATGCCCTGCAGCATGGCGCTCGCCTCCTGGGGCTTGTAACCCAGGGAGATTAGCGCGCTCAGGGCCTCGTCGCGGGGGTTGGCTTTCACCCCCGCGGCCGGCACCCCGGTCTCATCCAGGCGGTCACGCATCTCCACCACCAGGCGCTCGGCGGTCTTCTTGCCGATGCCCGGCAGCCGCGTGAGCGCGGCGGTGTCGTTCTCCCGCACGCAGCGCGCGAAGCCGTCCACGCTGATGCCCGACAGTATCGTGAGCGCGAGCTTGGGGCCGACGCCGTTCACGCGGATCAGGCTGCGGAAGAAGCGCCGTTCCGCCTCGGTGCCGAAGCCGAACAGCACCTGGGCATCCTCCCGCACCACGAGATGGGTGAAGAGCATGACTTCGGCGCCTGCGTCCGGCAGGTCATAGAAGGTGGACATGGGTGCCTCGACCTCGTAGCCCACCCCGTGCACCTCGATGAGGAGGTGCGGCGGCTGCTTGCGCAGGATCACGCCCCGGAGGAAACCGATCATCGCCGTCCCCTGCCCGCCGCCGCCAGCTGGAGTTTGAGTTTCAGGCCGCGCCCCAGGGAATGGCAGAGTGCCACCGCGAGCGCATCGGCGCTGTCGGCTTGCAACTGGCCCTTGAGCCCCAACAGCACCTTCACCATGTGCTGCACTTGTGCTTTATCGGCGCCGCCCTTGCCCACCACCGAGAGCTTCACTTCACGCGGCGTGTACTCGTGCAGCGGGACGGCCTGGGCCAGGGTACCGCAGATGGCGGCGGCGCGGGCCTGGCCGAGCTTGAGGGCGCTGTCCGCGTTCTTGTGCACGAAGGCACGTTCCACGGCGATCTCGTCAGGGGCATAGATCTCGACGACCTTGGCGATGCCGTAGTAGATGTCCTTGAGGCGTTCCATGAACCCCTCGCCGGCGGGGTGGATGCAGCCGCAATCCACGTACTTGAGGGACTGCCCTTCGCTGTCGATGACGCCGTAGCCGGTGGCGAGCGAGCCGGGGTCGATGCCGAGGATGCGCGCCATGGAGACCCTATGCACCCATGGCCCGCAGGACCTCCTCGGGGAAATCTGCGTTCGAGTACACGGTCTGCACGTCCTCGAGGCTCTCGAGCGCCTCCAGGAGCTTCATCACCGATTCGGCATGGGCCGCGTCGAGGGTCACCGAGGTGGAAGCCCGCAGGGTGATCTCCGCGGACTCGGGCTTCAAGCCAGCCTTCTCCATAGAATCCTTCACCTTGAGGAAATCGCCCGGGTCGGTCAGCACTTCGATGCCGCCGTCGGTCACCACGTCCTCGGCGCCTGCGTCGAGTGCGGCCTCCATCACCTTGTCCTCGCCTGCGGTCTCCGGGAAGGAGAGCACGCCGCATTTGTTGAACAGGTAACCCACCGAGCCGTCGGCGCCCAGGTTGCCGCCGTGCTTGGAGAAGGCATGGCGCACCTCGCCCACGGTGCGGGTGCGGTTGTCGGACATGCAATCCACGATGATGGCCACCCCGCCGGGGCCGTAGCCCTCGTAGCGGATGTCCTCGAGAGAGATGCCGTCGTCGTCGCCGGCGCCGCGCTTCACGGCCCGCTCGATGGTGTCACGGGTCATGTTGGCGGTGAGCGCCCTGTCGATGGCGAGGCGCAGCCGCGGGTTGTTGTTGGGATCGGAATCACCGCGACGCGCGGCGGTGGTGATCTCGCGGATCAGGCGCGTGAACAGCTTGCCGCGCTTCGCATCCTGCGCGTTCTTGCGGTGCTGGATGTTGGCCCATTTGCTGTGTCCGGCCATAGGTCGGATCCGCCCCCGTCAAAACGTGAGGTTCATGCCCACCATGAACGAGCTGTCGAGCGCCACATTCCCGGAACCGTTGAAGGACGCGGACACGTGGCGATAGCCCACGTACACGTCGGCGTTGCGCAGCACCTCGTAGCCGGCCTTCACGCCGTACTGCAGGTAATGGTCCACGTTCTGGAAGGAGACGATGCTGGGGGCGTAATAGAGTTCGCCGCCCAGGACGAAGCGGTTGTAGTCGGGCCAGGTGTAGCGGAAATGCCCGCCCACGCCCACGGCGGAGCCGTTGCTGACCCCGCCCTTGGGGCTGATGAAGAAGAACTTGGCACCCACGCCGAAGATGAGCGGCGAGCCCACCGGGCTGGCGTTACCCACGAGATCCAGGCCCACGGCGCCGATGTCCACCCGGTCACTGTGGTGCAGGTAGGACAGATCGCCTTCCAGACCGCTGTCGGTCAGGTTCGCCGTGTAGTCGACGTCCAAGGCGTTGCTGGCCAGGTTGAAATCCAGGTTCGCGGCCCGGGTGGAGAACGCCGTGGCCGCCAGGATGATGAATAGACCCGCCCGTAGGAACCTCATGCATGCATCTCCATGATTGAAGGCTGAAAACGCTATCGAATATATATGATACCGTTAATCGTCCTGCCTGACACCCGTGTGACCTTCGGTTAAGTCATGCCTTCACGCTCCGCTCCAGCCGTCGCCGTCGCGAACCTGTTCGCCGACATCGCCGACCCGACGACACTGCCGCCGGAGCTGCATGCGCGCGTGAACGGCGTTGGCGAGATCCTCGCCGGCCTGGAGCTGGACTCGGGGATCGTGCGCGCCGGGATGGCGGCGTCGCTGGCCGCCACCGGCCACATGAGCCCTGAAGCCCTCGGCGCGCGCCTCGAGAGCAGCACCGCCGAGCTCATGCGCCAGGTGCTCGCGTTACCGGTGCTCGAGAGCTATACCGGCCAGGCCGACACCCCCCTCGCCGCCGGCCACGCCGAGAACCTGCGTAAGCTGCTGCTGGCGGTGGTGCGGGATGGCCGCGTCATCCTCATCCGCCTGGCCGAGCGCCTCCATGACCTGCGCTCCGCCAAGCAGGCTGCCCCGGAGCGGCAACGGCGCCTGGCGCTCACGACCCGCGAGATCTACGCCCCGCTCGCCAACCGCCTCGGCATCTGGCAGCTCAAGTGGGAGCTGGAGGACCTGGCGTTCCGGTACCTGGAACCGGACCCATACCGGCAGGTGGCCGGTTGGCTCAAGGACCGGCGCAGCGAACGGGAAGCCTATCTCGGTGCGGCTGCGGACCTCTTGCGTGCCAAGCTCAAGGAAGCCGGCATAGCGGCCGAGGTGGCCGGCCGGCCGAAGCACATCTACAGCATCTGGAAGAAGATGCAGCGCAAGGGTCTCTCCATGGAGGAGATGTACGACCTCCTGGCGCTCAGGGTACTGGTGGCCGACGTGGCCGGCTGCTACGCGAGCCTGGGCGTGGTCCACGGCCTGTGGCGGCACATCGCCAAGGAGTTCGACGATTACATCGCGGCCCCCAAGGACAACTTCTACCGCTCGCTGCACACCGCGGTGCTGGGCCCCGAGGCGCGACCGCTGGAGATCCAGATCCGCACCCAGGAGATGCACAGCCACGCCGAGTTCGGCGTCGCCTCCCACTGGCGTTATAAGGAGGGCGTGCACTACGACCCGGCGCTCGAGACCCGCATCGGCTGGATGCGCCAGCTGCTGGCGCCGGGCGGCGACGAGGACTTCATCGAACGCTTCCGCACCGAGCTCGTGGAGGACCGGGTCTACGTGCTGACCCCCAAGGGCGCGGTCTTCGACCTGCCCCGCGGGGCCACCGCCCTCGACTTCGCCTACTACGTGCACACCGACGTGGGGCACCGCTGCCGTGGCGCCCGGGTGAACGGCCGGCTCACGCCCATCAGCCAGGTGCTGGAGGACGGCGACCAGGTGGAGATACAGACCCACCGCACCGGTGAGCCGAGCCGCGACTGGCTCAACCCGCAGTATGGCTACCTCACCACGCCCCGCGCGCGGGACAAGCTGCGCGCCTACTTCCGCCAGCAGGATCGCGGCCAGAACGTCAGCTACGGCCGCGAGATGCTGGAACGGGAGCTGGAACGGCTCGCGCTGCGCGACTTCCGCCACGACCGGCTGCTCAAGCATTTCGACTTCCCGTCCCTGGAGGAGCTCTTCGCCGCCCTGGGTGCGGGCGACCTCTCCTCTTCCCAACTCGCCGGCGCCCTGCAGCGCGAGCTGGCGGAGTCCCGGCCGGCGCTGCCGCTCAAGCCCGCGCGCAACGCGCGGCGGCGCAGCCAGCCGGCGGCACCGGTGCTGCTGCCCGGCGTGAGCGGCGATGTGCTCATCTCCATGGCGAAGTGCTGCCGGCCGGTGCCGGGCGAGGCCATCCGCGGTTACGTCACCCAGGGCCACGGCATCAGCGTGCATCGCAAGAGTTGCGCGAGCCTGGCCAGGCCCGCGGCCCGCTCGCCGCAGCGGCTGACGGAGGTGCAATGGCGCAACGACGGGGACTACGGCCAGCCGGTGGAGATCGCCGTGGAAGGCCAGGACCGGCGCAACCTCCTGAACGACATCATGGCGCTCCTGGCGGACGAGCAGTTGCGCCTCATGGCGCTCGATTCCCGCAGCGACGCGGACCCGGGGCTGCTGCATCTCAAGCTCACCGTGGGCATCGCCGGCCTGCCGCAGCTGTCGCGGCTCCTCAACCGGCTCATGCAGATCCCCGGCGTCTCGCGCGCATCCCGCTCCCTGTAAGGCGCGGACACGCCCGGGCGCACTAGCACAGGCGGGCGGGTAGCGCAGGGTTCCTTTCCGCCCACCCCTGTAATACATTCCCCCCGTGCGTTCCACCCGAAAAAAGCGCCCGCAGGGGCGCGCCGCGCCGAAGCGGCCCCCGTCCAGGCTGGCCCGCATCGGCCGCTACCTGGGCTACGCCCTCTTGGCCCTGATCCCGCTCACGGTGGCGGGGCTCATCAGCCGCCAGTACCGCTTCATCCGCGTCTCCCAGGCCCCCGCCGCCAAGGCCGTGGAGCTCATCCCCATCCAGCCGCCTTCCGCCGAAGCCCTGAAGAACATCTTCTCCAGCGAGGACTACACCTGGCCCCCCGAGGGCGGCGTGCCGCGCTACGCGGTGCAGAGCCTGCCCTACGGCATGGATACCCTCGACAAGGACCAGAAGAAGACCGTGTTCTACCGGGCGTTGCTGCCCATCGTGCTCGCCGAGAACGGCCGCATCTGGAACGAGCGGGTGTTCCTGCTGCAGCAGTTCGGCATGGGCGCGGTGGACCTGCAGAGCGATGCTGGACAGGAAGTGGCGCGCATCTCCGCCCGCTACCGGGTGGACGGCGACCTGAACGACCCCAAGGTACGGGACACGCTCTTGCGCCGGGTGGACGTGGTGCCGGTGTCCCTGGTGCTGGCCCAGGCGGCCCAGGAGAGCGGCTGGGGCACCTCGCGCTTCGCCCTCGAGTCCAACAACCTCTTCGGCATCTGGACCTGGAACGAGGATGCAGGCTCGGTACCCCTGGACCGGCCTGACGACGCCACCCACCTGGTGCGGGTCTACCCCGACATCGAGGCCTCGGTGCGCGCCTATCTGCACAACATCAACATCGGCTTCGCCTACACCGACTTCCGGGACCTGCGCGCCGGTATGCGCGCCGCCGGCAAGCCGCTGGACCCCTTCGAGCTCGCCGGGGCCCTGGACCGCTATTCCACGGCCGGCGACATGTACGTGGACGACATCCGCGAGATGCTGCGCAGCAGCGAATTGGACAAGCTCGGCAGCTTATCTCTTACTTCGATCGATCAGTAAGGCCTGAGCGCCCCGATCACGGGGCCGGCGGCAGCAGCCACATATGGCTGTACCAGTAATAGCGCCCTTTGACGAGTGCCGTGCAGTTGTAGCGCGCGCGCCCCGCGTCCATGGGTGCATCCGCCTTCAGGGCTAACCGGGTCTTGCCCGCATCCAGCCAGGTGACGGTCATGGGCGGGCCGTTCAGGAAGCAATGCACGGCTTGTGGCGGCACGCTGCCGGGTTCGAGGTCCATTTCGAGGCGCGGCGGGTTGTTGCCGTGCAGTTCCGGATCCCAGGGCCCCAGCGACTTGATGGGAAACGGCAGGGCCGCGGCGCGTAGCGCGAAGCCCCCGATATCTCCATAGTGCTCGTCGATCGGAAAGCGCGGCAGGGCGCGCGCATCGAAAGGTTCGCTCATGACGCCCGCCTGCTGGCCGAAGGCCACGTAGCCCAGCCCGTTCACGAGCTTCGCCAGCTCCTCGCTGAATTCGCCGTAGGGGTAGGCGAAGAGCTTGGGATCACTGTTGACGTCCTTGCCCAGTTCCGTCTGCAGGCGCGCCTGCGCATCCTCTATATCCGCGCGCACCCGGTCGGCCCAGGCCATGTCCGTCTCGCCCTTGAGCCGGAACGGCAGGTGGGCATGGTCCACGGTGTGATCGCCGTAGTTCGCACCGTGCTGGGCCATCTCCTTGAGCTCGCCCCAGGTCATGAAGTCCGAGGGCTTGTCGCCCACCGCGCCCGTGCTCACGAACACCGTGAAGGGCCAGCCTCGCGCCTTGAGCAGCGGATACGCGCGCTCGTAGAAGGACTGGAAAGCGTCGTCCACGGTGATGGCCACCACGTGGTCGGGAATGGCTTTGCCGTCCTTCAGGTAGTCGACGATGCGGGGCAGGGGCCAGACCTGATAATGGTTGGCGGCAAGCCAATCGAGTTGCGCAGAGAATTGCGAGACCTTGGTGTCGGTGCTGGGATAACGGGCATCGCCGAAGCGGTGGTAGATGAACGCCACCGCATGGTTGGGGACCGCCGTTTCGACTGCGTACACGGAACCGATGAACAGGAACGGGATGGCGAGCAGAAGACTACGCATCCTCGCCACCCTACTCCGCCGCCCATAAAAAAAGAAGGCGCCGTCAGGCGCCTTCTTAATCAGTCATGTCGGCTTATGTTCATTTATTGATGGCGTGGATGGCGCGTTTATCCACCGCCAAAGAAGCTTCATGCATGGCTTCCGACAGGGTCGGGTGGGCATGGATGGTACGCTGCAGGTCCTCGGCGCTGGCCCGGAACTCCATGGCCACCACCGCCTCGGCGATCATCTCCGAGGCCATGGGCCCCACGATGTGCACGCCCAGGATCTCGTCGCTGTCCGCGTGGGCCAGCATCTTCACCATGCCGGCGGCCGCTTCCATGGCCTTGGCGCGGCCGCTGGCGGCGAAGGGGAAGCTGCCCGCCTTATAGCGCACGCCTTTCTGCTTCAGCTCCTCCTCGGTCTTGCCCACCCAGGCGATCTCGGGCCAGGTGTAGATGACCGAGGGGATCACGTCGTAGTTCATCTCCGAGATCTTGCCGGCGATGAGGTCGGCGACCATCACGCCCTCCTCGGAACCCTTGTGGGCCAACATCGGGCCACGCACGCAATCGCCGATGGCCCAGATGTTCTTGGCGCCGGTACGGCACTCGTGGTCCACCTTGATGAAACCGCGCTCGTCGAGCGCGACGCCCGTGCCGTCCTCCAACAGGTTCTTGGTGGCGGGCCGGCGGCCCACGGCCACGATCAGCTTGTCCACCTCGAGCTTCTGCTTGCCGTCTTTGTCGTCGTAGCTGACGCTGATGCCGGTCTTGCCCTTCTCGGCGCCGGTGACCTTCGCGCCCAGGCGGATGTCGAGTCCCTGCTTGCGGAACTGGCGTTCCGCATCCTTGGCCACGGTCTGGTCCGCCATGAACAGGAAGTTGTCCATGGCTTCGAGGATGGTGACCTGGGCGCCCAAGCGGTGCCACACGCTGCCGAGTTCGAGGCCGATGACGCCGCCGCCGATCACGCCGAGGCGCTTCGGCACGTCGGCGAAGTCCAGCGCGCCCCAGGAATCCACGATGTCCTTGCGGTCGAAGGGCGCCACCTTGAGTTCCACGGGCTCGGAGCCGGCGGCCAGCACCACGTGCTTGGCCTCGATGACCTCCTTCTTCTTGGGGTCCTCGAAGTCCGTCACCTCCACCTTGTTGCCCTTGAGCAGGCGGCCGGTGCCGCGGATGCCGGTGACGTTGTTGGACTTGAACAACTGGGCGATGCCACCCGTGAGGCTCGTGGTGATCTTGTTCTTGCGCGCCTGCATGGCG
>DASSIS010000136.1:0-11402 GCA_035691665.1 Gammaproteobacteria bacterium
CCACGATCGATCCCGTCAGGATGTCGCCGTCGCCGAACTGGTAGGTCTCCGCTCCCGACCCGCCGTCCAGGTTGTAGCTCGCGTTGGTGTCCACCTTGAACAGGTCCGACGTCCCGCCTCCCGTCAGCGTGCTAAACCCGCCGAACGTCAGCACGTTGGTGCTGGTGTAGGTCCCCGCCGACAGGTCCCAGGTCGCCGCTGCGTTGATGCCCGTCAGGGTACCCGTCGCCGCACCCTTGAGGTTGGTGATGTTGCTGAACGTCCCCGTGATCGGGTCCGTCGGCGACCCAGTGGTGTTGCCGTTGAACCCCACCGTGCCACCCAGCCCGGTCAGGGTCGCGTCCACCGCCGTCCCGTAGGCGCTGAAGTCCAGCGTGTTCACCCCGCCCAGCCCGTCGATCGAGCCCGCCAGGCTACCGGACGCGCCGAACGTGAACGTATCGTTGCCGGCGTTGCCGGTGAGGCTGGAGATCCCGGAGAACGCGTCGCTACCGTTGGCGTCGCTCACCGAACCGCCGCCGGCGGAGGTGACGGACCAGTTATTGTTGCCCGCCACGCTGTCCGTGAGGGTGTCGGTGCCACCACCACCGCTGATGATTCCAGCCAGACGACCGCTAGCACTGATGACGAAACTGTCATTGCCGCCACCGCCGGTGAGGTTCTGGATATTGGAGAAAGTCGTCACCGTGACGCCGCCGCCGGTCACGTTGCCGCCGTTTAAGAGGTTGATGCTGAAGCTGTCGCCGCCGTTGTTGCCGATCAGAGTGTTGGTGCCGCCGAGGCCATTGATGGTGAACGTGGCCGGGGCGGAACTGAGCCCCAGGAGGTTGAAGCTGTCCGCCCCGGCACCACCAGCGACAGTGAGGGTATTACCGGTGATGCTGACGCCGCTGCCGCTGAAAGTGAGTGATCCGCCGGAACCGGACTGATCGATGTTCAGAGCCACGGTCTGTCCGGTGGCCGTGACGCCCTCATCCACCACCAGATTGGTGGCGGCGCTTATCGTGGTGGTCCCGCCGGTGGCGGTGAATGTACCGCCATTCAGGGTGATCTGACCCGTGTTCGAGGTCAGTCCCAGGGTATTGGCGACATTGACGCCGCCCACAGTCAAGTCACCGGAGTTCGTGAAGCTGACGGCCTTACCGGCGGTGGTATCGGTCAACGAGAGCGTACCCGACACGCCGTTGGCCTGGGTCATGGTGATGAGGCCGCCGGTGCCCGTGATGCTGACCGTGCCGCCGGTGTTGGTGGTGTTCAAGGTGCCGGTGGTCTCGGTGACGCCACCCCCACCTGTGATGCTCACGGTCGTGGCGTTGCCAGCGTTGATGTTGCCAGCGATGGTCACGAGGCCGGTCTGGTTGATGGTGAGGTTGCCGCCGCCCGTAGAGATGCTGCCGCCGTTGTCGGTGAACGTGGTCCCGCCGCTCTTGAAGGTGCCGCCGCTGGTGGTGATGGCACCGCCGATGGCGATGGCGCCGGTCTGGCCGCTCAGGTCCACGTTGCCGCCGGTGGTGGCAATGGTGCCAGCCGCGCTGCTGGTGAAGCTTGTGCCGGCGCTGGTGAAGCTGCCGCCACCGGTGGTGACGGCCGCGGTCAGGGACACGGTGCCCGTGGTGGTCAGGCTCACGGCGTTATTAGTGGTGCCGATGGCGCCTGTCACACTGATGGCGGTGCTGCCATTGTTCAGACTGAACCCGCTCGTATCGGTATTGGCACCCACAGCGCTGAGCGAGGCGGCGGCCACCGTGCCCAACGTGACGCTGCCGCCGGAGACGGAAGTGAGCGTGCCGCCGGTGACGGTACCAGCGGCGTTCTGGGTCACGCTGCCGACGGAATTGCCAGCCCCGGCCGCACCCAAGGCGATGGCGCCGGCGGCAGGCGCGCCGCCCGTGCCCCCCGAGGTGCTGATGGCGGCGCCGATGACCACGGCCTGGCCGTTGTTCTCGATGGTGACCGCGCCGCCGCCGCCGCCGGTGGTGCCGTTGCCGCCGTTGGCAGCGATGGGGGTCACCAGGGTGAGCGTCCCGGTGGCACTAGCGGCGACGATCTTCACCGCGCCGCCCCCGCCGCCGGTGCCGGTATTGCCCGCGCCGCCCGTGGTGTTGATGGAGCCCTGGTTCGGCGAGACTGGCGCGGTGGCGGAGGCGGAACTCAGGGTCAGGGTCACGGTACCGCCGACACCGCCGACGCCGGTAGTGTCGTCTGCGCCACCGTTGGCGTTGATGGTGGAGAGGCTCGGGGCGCCCGAGGCCCAGCTGATATTGACCGGACCTGCCGCGCCGCCGTTAAGGGCGCCGCTGTTGCCCGCCGCACCGCCGTCATCGGTGATGGCCCCGACGGTGATGTTACCGGCCGAGGTGAGACCTATCGCGTGGGCAAGGTTGCTGGTGCCGGCGCTGGTATTGGTGCTAGCGCCGGCGGTGTTGTTGATGGTGGAGGCGGTGATGTTGTCGCCGCTCGTGATGGTGGTGATACCGACGGTGCCGCCCTGGCCACCGAGTCCGCCTGCTGTGCCGGCGGCACCGCCTTGGGCGGTGATGGCGCCCATGGCGCCGCCGCTACCATTGTCGATAGTGCCGCCGGTCGCGCTGAGGGTGAGGGCGCCGGCTGCGCCGCCGACTCCTCCGGTCGTGGAAGCGCCACCGTTGGAGTTGAGGGTGCCGGGCATGGCGATGGCACCAGCGGTGGTGGTGATTTTGAGGAGACCGCCCGCGGTGCCGGCTCCGCCGGCGGTGGTGATGCCGGCGGTACTGATGTTGTCGCCAGCGCCTCCCGTGAAACTCGCGCTAGTGCTCTGGAAGCTGCCGCCGCCGGTGGTGATGGAGGCATTCAGCAGCACGCCGGTGGTGCTGTTCAGGGCTATGTTCAGCTTGCCAGTGCCGGTGCTGGTATTCGCGATGGCGGTGCCGATGGTGATGCCGGCACCACTGGTGGTGGTGGCGTTCAGCGTCAGCGTGGCGGTGTTGTTCGCCATGTTGATGGTGTTGAGGGCGGTAGCGTTGTTGTTGACGGTGATGTTGCCGTTGGCGCCGGTGCCGCAGGCGCAGGTGGTGTTGATGGTGACGCTGGTGCCGGCGGCCAAGTCGCCCTGGATGGTGCCGGCGTTGACGTTGGCGGGCGTGCCGGTGGGTGTGAAGTTGGGTGCGCCGCCCTCGTTGCCGCTCGTGGGGGCATTGCCGATCGTGACGTCGGCAGGATCCAGCAGCCACAGGCCGCCCTGGCCGGCAGAGGCCGCCGCGGAGACGTTGCCGAAGGCCTGGAGGTCGTCGTGGCTGGAAGTCTCCACGAAGCCACCGTCGCCGCCGAGCGCGCCACCCTTGGCGCTGATGTTGCCGTAGAAACCGGTGTAGTCCTGGGACCAGAGCACCACGCTGCCGCCCTGGCCGTAATCGGTGCTGTCGGCGGCGATGCTCGCGGTGGACGCCATCACAGTGGCGGAGGCAGTCTGGGTCCCCACAGCGCCGTGCGCCGCTCCGCCCACCAGCACCATGCCGCCGTTGTCGGCGCCTGAGGCGTCGATGGAAGCGTCATCGAACAGGCCCACGTCCTTGCCCAACACCTGCACGTCGCCGCCCTTGCCCGCGGTGGACGCAGCGTCCACAGTGCCCTGGCCGGTGATCTCGGTGATGGAGTCTGACTGCAGGAGCACGCTGCCGGCGGCGCCGACATGGCTGGACACGTCGAGCGTGCCGCTGTTCTCCACGTCGCCGCCCTTGCCGCTCAGGGTGATGCTGCCGCTGTGCGTCCGGGTCACGGGCTCGACGGGTTCGCCGTAACCGTTGTCGTTGGAACCGGTCAGCCTGGCACCTTCCTTGGTGACCGTCACACCCGTGGCTTCCACCACGCCGCTGTTGTTCACCGCGGAGGCGAACACCTGCTGGGCGATGGACGCGCTCATGACCACGGAGCCGCCGTCGGCTTCGACGGTGCCGGCGTTGGTGACCGCGGCGCCGTCGGAGGCATCCAGCATCTTGTGCAACACGGGCTGGGTGACCTCGAACTGCATCAGGCCGTCGCCGTCGAAGTCCACGGTCACCGCGTGGCCGGCCACCATGTCCACCTGACCCAGGTTTGCGGCGATGACGCCGTCGTTGTAGACCGCGCCGCCCACGAGACTCACGGAGCCGCCATCGATGGCGCTCAAGAGGCCATGGTTGACGATGGCGCCGCCGTCCTGCCCCGCCGCGGCGGAGAAGTCGAGCTTGCCGGCCATGAAGTCGTCGTTGCCGATGTTGAGGCTGGTGGCGAACAGGGCGCCGGTGTTCACCGCCGCGGTGCGGCCGAAGACGATGCCGTTGGGGTTGAGCAGGAACACCTGGCCGTTGGAGACCAGGTTGCCGAAGATCTGGGTCGCGTTCTGGTCGAAGATGCGGTTCAGGGCGGCAGAGGTAACCGAGGGCTGCTTGAACTCCACGGTCTGGCCGGCGCCGATGTTGAAGCTGGACCAGTTGACGATGAGCTTGTTGGATTGCTGGTTGACGACGGTGGTGTTGGCGTTGGGGCTGCTGATGCTGCCCTTGCCGGCGACGACCTGTCCGCCCTGGGGGCCTGCCCAGGCGGAGCTCGTGACCGCGGTCAGAGCGAGCGAGAAGCCCGCGGCGGCGAGCCGCTTGCTCCATCCCATGCCCTGCCCCTCAACTGGCGTGCTGAATGAACGCATCATCGCCTGGCCCCACCTATATATGTATGCCACTCGAACCCGGTCCGGTACCCGTCTCCGGAGACAGGCCCTTCTGTGGTTATGTATAAAAGTCTAGCAGTCGGGGTACCACCCCCCCGACCGCCGGTCGCCGGATGGACGGTCCCGTCCTGTCCGGCCGCTTCGTATCCGAAACTTGCAACCTAATCTATACCGCTCACGTCCCTCAGAAATTCAGGGTCATGTCGAACCAGAACTGGGACGAATCCTTGATGGCGAACGGGCTCGTGAAGCCGCCGTTCACCGCGCGTGAACCACCGTTGAGGTGCGCCCACTGCACGTCCGCCGTGAAGCTGCCAGGCACGGTGAACTCGAGACCCAGACCAGTGCCGCCCACCTGCACGCGGTCCGGTGTCGCCGGGGTCGGGTTGTTCAGCCAGCCCACCGAGTTGTCGGTGAAGATGCGTAGCCGCAGCACCTGGCCCCAGGTGTAACTGCCGAAGGCATGCTTGTCGGCGAAGCCGGGCGCGCGGATGCTGTACTCCATCGAACCGAAGATGCCGCGGTCCTCCAGGAACTGGGAGGTGGGGGCGGCGCGCACGTTGTCGGGACCGCCCATCACGTACTGCGACAGCGAGGAGAGCATGTTGCGCGAGTACTGGCCGTTGAAGCGGAACAGCAGCCCCTGGTTATCCGGCAGGTTCTTGAACAGCTGATAGTTCAGCACCAGACGGTTGTAGACCGGGCCGATGGGGGTGTTGCTCACGCCACCGTGGCGACTCGGCGTCGGGTAGGTCGAGGGCACGCCGAAGAGACTCGAGAAGCCGTGTTCCACGCGCACGTAGCTCGTGGAGATGGTGTTGGAACTGGTGTTGACCAGGTCGTAGTCGAGCTGGTAGCCGAGCACCGCGAGATCGTCGCGACCGATGAGGATGCCCGCATCCAGTGTGTCGGCGCGCTTGCGACTGAAGTCCAGCGTACCGAACAGGGTGACTTCGCGGGTGTGCTGGAAGTCGTGCTTCAACGCGACGGTGCCGATCTTGGAGATACCGCCGATGCTCGCGGCGCCGAGGCCGGAGCCGCCGACATCGAAGGAGTTGCGGCTGATGTCGAAGCTCAGCTGGTTGTACGCGCCATCGACCGGATGCATGTAGTTGATGTCGCCGTACTTCGAGGACGGGCTCGTACCGCCGGTGGTACCGCTCGACGCGGTCCCGCCGCCGAAGGTCTTGAGGGCGGTGATACCGAGCAGGTCAGCGCCACCCGTCACGTCGTTCCAATCCACCGTGCCGATGAGGCGGCGGCGACCCGTGAACTCGGTGCCGGCGTTGTCGAAGCGCGCGCTGCCGTCGATGCTCCTCTCGTTCTGAACGTTCACCACGATGTCGGTGGTGCCCACGTCGGAACCCGGGCGGAACACGCCGGAGGCGCTCAGGCCCGGATACTGCGAGAGGGTGAGCAGCGCGTTCTCGGTGCGCGGCACGGTGACGAGCTCGCCGATCAGCGGCTTGAAGGGCAGCGCGAGGGTCGGCTCAGAATATTTCTTGTTGCCCGTGGTCTCGACCTTCTCGAGACGCCCTTCGAGCACCCGGATGTTGACCACACCGTCCTTGATCTCCTGGGCGGGGATCACGGCGCGCGCCAGGAAGTAGCCGCGGTCGTGATAGAACTTGGTGACCCCGTCCGCTATCTGCTGCAGCTGGCCGATGGTGAGGCCCTGTAGACGCTGCAGGCGCTCCAGCATCAGCTGGCGGATGAAATCCTGGTAGTCCTTTTGCTGCTGCTCGGGCGACTCGGTGCGCACCGCGCCCTGCATGAACTTGATGATCTTCTGCTGTTCGTCGGGCGTGAAGCCTTCCGGGCTCTGGTTCTCCAGGTTCTGCTTGGTGAGCCGCTCGGACTCGACGATCTTGGAGATGTCGGCGAACTGCGCGTCCACCTGAGCCTGGATGTCGGCCGGGTCGATGCCCGCCTTGCGGTCGCCGATGACGCCGGTCACCACGAACTTCTTGACGAAAACGCGCGCACCCTCTTCCGCGCCCAGCGGCCGTTCGTAGACCGGCGGCACGCTGAGTTCGATGTTGGTCTCGGGGATCGGGATGGTGGGCGGCGGCACCACCGGCTGCGCACCACCGGGCTGAGCGGCGGCCGGCAGGGGCGGAGGAAGCGGCGGCGGCAAGGGCGGCGGCGCGGCGAGCGCCGGCAGCGATGCGGAAAGCGCGAATAGGACGAACACCAAGCGAGAGATGCGGCGGGTGTGGCGCGCTATCGGCGTGGCCTGCATCAGTAGCCCCTCAGATGACATCATGACCCCCGGTCCCGCCACCCTCGCGGATGGCCTAAAAACCCAACCCCTAGGGCCCGATGTGGACCACTACTCTAATGTGATTTCTCAACATTATCAGGTGCCACAAGATAGCCCCACCCGAGGGGGTTTTGCAACATATGTAACATCTGGATAAGGAAATTGATATATATATGGTGTTGTCTCGGAACAACCGCCCTCCCAGGTAGGGGACAGCGGGTTTTCAGTTATGTAACATTGTCCCCCTGCCCGGAGGGGGGCTGTTTTGACGAAAATCTATCAGGGGATGACAGGCAGGCACCCATGAACGAATCCCGGTCGTTGCGGTGGAATTCGCGCGCCATCAGCCATGTGGGCGTGGTGCGCAAGAACAATGAAGATTCCTATTTGCATCGCCCGGATATCGGGCTCTGGGCCGTGGCCGACGGCATGGGCGGACACTCGGCGGGCGACGTGGCCAGCCAGACCGTGGTGGAGTGCTTGGGGCAGGTAACTGCCAACGGCAGCTTGAGCAGTATGGTGGAATCCACCGAGGACAAGCTCTTGGAAGCGAACCGCCGCCTGCTGGCGCTCGCCGTGAACCAGCACCAGCGCACCATCGGCAGCACCGCCGTCGCCCTGCTCGCCCGCGGCAGCCACGTGGCCTGTCTCTGGGCCGGCGACAGCCGCGCCTACCGCATCCGGGGCAAGCGGATCGAGCGCATGACGCAGGACCACGCCATGGTGGAGGACCTGGTCTCCAGCGGCCTCATGTCCCGCGACGAGGCCATGAGCCATCCCCAGGCCAACCGCATCACCCGCGCCATCGGCGCCATGCCCGGCCTGTTCGTGGACGTGGAGATCTTCGCGCTGGAGCCCGGCGACATATTCCTGCTCTGCAGCGACGGGCTCTACAAGGAGCTCAACGACGCCGATATCGTCAAGGCCCTGAACGGCAACGAGCAGGGGGTGGATGCCCTCATCAACCTCGCCCTGGAGCGCCGCGCGCGGGATAATGTGACCGTCGTCGCGGTGCGCTTCACCGCCTGAGACCCGACCGGCTGGGATCGGCCGGCGACGTATTTTGGACCGCATGCCTTGGGAGTAGCTCTGTGACCGATTTCGAAAAGCTGCTGAAAGACGTCATCCAAGGCAAGGGCAACCTGGCCCCGGTGCGCAACTGGCTCGACAAGAACCTGACCCAGCCCGGCTGCGACCATGCGGTGCTGCTCAAGGCCCTGGATAAGGCGCTCGAGTCCGGTCTCTCCGAACCCGTGGCGCGTGCGATCCGCACCCACATCGAGTCCGTGCCCCCCGCTCCCAAGAAACCCGCCTCCCCCACCGACCAGGATTTCCCCTTCGAGCTGGAGGAGATGACGACGCGAGAGGAGGACAGCGCCCGCGCCGAGAAGACCCAGCTCGAGGCCAAGGGCGGGGCCAAGACCCAGATCATGAACCGCGGCGATAAGACCGTGATCACCGCGCCGCGCGAGGATGGGCAGACCGCCAACGAGCACACCCGCTCCATGGGCGATCGCACCACCATCCAGCAGCCCGCCTCCGAGGAAGCCATCACCATGCGTACCGACAAGGGACGCACGGTGATCACCAGCAAGGGCGGGCGCGAGGATCCGACCGGCAACCGCAGCGGCGGCAAGGAGGCCGATCCCTTCGCGATGGATTCGCAACCCACCGCCTCCGGCCGCAGCGGCCGCTCGACCACCGGCACGAGCTGGCGCACCAGCACCGGACTCAAGGCCAGCGGTGGCGCCGACAACCTGGGACCGGGCTCGGTGCTCAAGGATCGCTTCGAGCTCATGGACGTGCTCGGCGAAGGCGGCATGGGCAAGGTGTACAAGGCGCGTGACCTGCTCAAGGTCGAAGCCAAGGACAAGAATCCGTACATCGCGGTCAAGACCCTGACCGGCGACTTCAAGCAGCACCCGGAATCCTTCATCGCGCTGCAGCGCGAATCCAGCAAGGCACAGCGCCTCGCGCACCCGAACATCGCCACCGTGTACGACTTCGACCGCGACGGCGGCACGGTGTACATGACGATGGAGCTGATGGAAGGCGATGAGCTCGCCAAGTACATCAAGCATCTGCCCGCCGGCGGCCTGCCGGTGTTGGACGCGACCAACATCATCAAGCAGCTGTGCGACGGCCTCGCTTACGCACATTCGAAGCAGCTGGTGCACTCCGACTTCAAGCCGGGCAACGCCTTCCTCACCAAGGACGGTACCGTCAAGCTGCTCGACTTCGGCATCGCCCGCGCTTCCAAGACGCGCAAGGACACCCAGGGCGAGACCACGGTGTTCGACCCGGGCCAGCTCGGCGCACTCACGCCCGCTTACGCCACGGTCGAGATGTTCGAAGGCCTCGATCCGGATCCGCGCGACGACATCTACGCGCTCGCCTGCGTCTCCTACGAGCTGCTCACCGGCAAGCACCCCTTCAACAAGCTCTCGGCTCCCAAGGTGCTGGAGAAGGGTCTCAAGCCCGCTCCCATCGCCAAGCTCAACAACCGCCAGAACCGCGCGCTGTTCAAGGCGCTCGCCCTGCGTCGCGAGGAGCGTACCGGGACGGTGGAGGAGTTCTGGGACAACCTGCGTCCGCGCAAGAGCCGCACCAAGCAGTTCGTGGCCCTCGGCGTCGTCGGCACCGTGGTGCTGGTGGCGGCGTTCTATTTCCCGATCACCAACTACCTACACGCGCGCCGCAATAACCAGATCGTGGCCCAGATCGAGAGCGGCCAGGCGGACATCCCCAGCATCCTGAAGCTGGTCGCCACCTACGATGCGGATTCGCAGCGCGCGATCCTCGACAACGCCAAGGACAAGATCATCAAGTATTTCGAGAACATCGCCGAGGGCGACGTCGACCAGAGCAAGGGCCAGTACAACTACGCGGGCGCCCTGGACTCCGTCAAGACCGCGAATGTCCTGTACCCCGACTCCGCGGAACTCTCCCAGGAGAATCTCAGCCTGCAGAACCGCAAGAACACCTTGCTGAGCTCGTTGACCACCGAGTTCAACGCCATGCTCACGGCGCGCAAGCTCATGCCGGGCAACGGCACCAACATCACCGATGTGGTGAAGATCCTGCGCGTGGCCGACCCCGAGAACAGCATGCTCAAGGACGCGCGTCTCGCCAACAACTATGCGCAGTTGGTCCAGCAGTCGGTCAACAACCAGGACTACGCTTCCGCCAACGACGTGTTGAAGGTGGGTCTCGATTACGCGCCCACCGATTCCTCGCTGCTCAACCTCCAGGACCAGGTGAAGCGCGAACTGAAGCGCGAGCAGGATGCGCAACTCATCGCCCAGCTTGAAGGCAGGCTCAAGGCCGCGGCGCCCGGACTGCATACCCTCGCCGACTTCGACAAGGTCCGCGACGACATGCTCAAGCTGCACAACCTGAACCCGGGCGACGCCGCCATTGAAAGGCTCAACGACCCGCTCAAGGCGGCCTTGGCAACCTCCTTCACCGCAGCGACGCAGCAGAAGCGCTGGGATGACGCCGAGAAGAGCCTCTACGGCTACTCGCATCTCCTCGCGCTGCAGGACGTGCTCGAGGAACGCCAGGCTCTCACCCAGGCCGAGGTCAGCGGCGGCTACGTGCCGGCCGACATGCAAGCGCGCCTCGGGCTCGTGAAGCAGCACCGCGACTCCATCCAGTCGCTGCTCGACAACGCCAAATACGACAGCGATTGGGACAACCAGTTGCTCGGCCTCTTCCAAGAGACGACCGCGCTGCTGCAACCCAACGACATGGAGTGGTACCAGGAACTGCGTGACGGCACCGGCAAGACCTACATCAAGGTCGCGCAGCAGATGATCCAGCAGAATCGTTTCGATGCGGCCCAGAACCTGCTCGCCACGGGCAAGCTCTACTCGCCGCAGCTGGCCGACTTCGCCACCACCGAGCTGGCCTTGAACAACGCCGTGACGGCGTTCAAGCAGGCCCAGGCCGAGAAGCTGCGCGTGGCCTCGATCGATGCCTCCAAGAACCAGTTCCAAACCCAGTTGAACGCCGGACAGTTGGACGACGCGAAGAAGACCTACGGCGTCCTGCAGGGACAGCTGCCCGCCAACGACGCGTTCTTTACCGATACCGCGCCCAAGGCCTACGCCCTCGCCTACCTGAACCTGGCGCGCGGGCGCGCAGCGAACAACGACTTCCGTGGCGCCACGCAACTGGTGAAGACCGGCCTGCAGTACTCGCCGCTGGACGACCTGAAGAAGGCCTTGACCGACTACACCGCGCAGCAGTCGAAGGGTGACCTGTTCACCATGGTGGACAGCCTGCAACCCTCCGGCATGGCCGAACTCAAGGCCAAGCTCGGCGAGGTGCAGCACCAGTTCCCGAAGGAACAGACCAGCATCGCCGATACGCTGACCAAGCGCCTGGCCCAGCATATCGACGGCCTGCGCGACACCGACGCCGGCCTCGCTTACGACCTCTGGAACGCCGCGAAGT
>DASSIS010000137.1:0-33662 GCA_035691665.1 Gammaproteobacteria bacterium
GGCTCGGCCCACCCGTAGCCACCAAACAGCCTTATTTCAAAAGATCGAGATCGGTCTGCTAATGAAACCGACCTCAGCATTATGAGTCCTGATATATGAGGTCGGTGATTCGTCGCTGGCCTACGCTTTACGCTTCGCATCCTGCTCCGCGTAAAGTCCAGCCCATACATCCTGTATGGGCGTTCGCGGCTTTGCCGCTCACCCCGCTCCGCCTACCGGTCCAGGGTAGCCATCCCTGGCTATCCGCTCGCAGCTGTGCTGCTCGCCCACCCGTAGCCACCACTATACAAATCATTTCAGCCCGAAACTTTCCAAATTTTTACTCGCCGATTCCACCATTCGGCATCATCGTCCGGTCAACCGAGTAGCGTGCAGGCCGTTGCTCCCGGAAGAGTGGCTCGATACTTATCCTTCTTGTAGGGAGAGGACGGTGGCCGGAAAGCTGATGAGGATCATGGCCGCTTGCATGTTGGGACTGCTCATGGCCTTGCCGATAGCGGCGAGCACCTACTCCACCGATTCCCAGGCCCTGCACGCGCTGAACCGGCTGGCCTTCGGGCCAAGGCCCGGGGACGTGCAGCGGGTGGCGGGTGAGGGGGTTGAAACCTATATCCAGCAGCAGTTACATCCCGATTCGATCCCTCTGCCCGAAGACCTGCAACACGGGCTCACCGCCTACGACACGTTGGGCCTGTCGACCCACGATCTCTTCGAGAAATACGGCCCTCCTGAGCGCCCTCAAGGCGGCAAGCTGACGCTCGAGGAGTTCAAGGCCTATAAGCAGCATGCCAAGGAAGTGGCGGAGCAGGCCATGGACGCCCATCTCCTGCTCGCCATCGAAAGCCCGCGGCAACTGCAGGAAGTGATGGTCAATTTCTGGTTCAACCACTTCAACGTGTTCGACCAGAAGGGCCTGGATGCCATCTGGATCGGAGCCTATGAGCGGGATGCCATCCGTCCCCATGCGCTGGGCAAGTTCCGGGACCTCTTGGGCGCCACCGCCCGGAGCCCGGCGATGCTGTTCTACCTGGACAACTGGCTCAACAGCGAGCCGGGCACTGCACACGCACGCACGCGCTTCCAGGGCATCAACGAAAACTACGCCCGGGAGCTCATGGAGCTGCACACCCTCGGCGTGGACGGGGGTTACACGCAGCAGGACGTGACCACGCTCGCCCATGTCCTCACCGGCTGGGGTCTCTGCCCGCGTCGCGGACGGCAGGCGGACCCCGGGGCTTTCTGCTTCGATGCGGACCGCCACGACGATGCAGACCAGCATTTCCTGGGCAAGACCCTCCACGGCGGCGACGAGCGGGAAGTGGAGCAGGTGCTGGATATGCTTGCGTCCAGTCCGGCGACCGAGAAGCATGTGAGTTATCAGCTGGCCCAGTACTTCGTGGCGGACACCCCACCGCCCGCCCTGGTGGACCGCATGGTGCAGCGCTGGCAGAAGAGCGATGGAGACATCGCCCAGGTGCTGGACGAGGTGTTCCAGAGCCCTGAGTTCTGGTCCGCGGACAACAGCGCTAACAAGTTCAAGACGCCTTATGAATACGTGGTGTCTGCGGTGCGGGCTGAAGGGCTGTCGGTGGGTGACTTCAGGCCGCTGATCGGCAGCCTGCGCCAGCAGGGGATGCCCCTCTACGGTTGCGTCACGCCCGACGGCTACAAGAACACCCAGGATGCCTGGCTCAACCCAGATGCCATGATGCTGCGCCTCTCCTTCGCCACGGCCTTGGGGCAAGGCAAGCTGCCGCTGCAAGGCGGTGCCATGCAGGACGAGAAGCCCGAACAGAAAGCCTCCGACCTCTATGCCACCCTGCAGGGGCTCTTCACCCCTGCCGAGATCGCCGGCATCGATTCCCAATCCAAGGAACTGCGCCCGGCCCTGATCCTGGGCAGCCCGCAGTTCATGTACCGCTGAGGAGCCAAGCCATGCACCGCCGTGAATTCCTGCGTCATGCCCTGCTCGCTTCCGGCGCAGTGCTGCTCGGGGTCGGCACCCGCGGCTGGGCGGCCCGTCTCGCCGCGGCCGCTGACGACAACCGCCGGCTGGTGGTGGTGTTCCTGCGCGGAGCGGTGGACGGGCTCAACGTGGTGGTGCCCTGGGCCGACGACCGCTACTACGAAGCGCGGCCCAGCATCGCCATCCCCAAGCCGGGGCAGGCGGGTGGGGTCACGGACCTGGACGGCTATTTCGGCCTGCATCCGGCGCTCGCTCAGGTCTTGCCCTTCTGGCAGGACAAGAGCCTGGCCTTCGTGCATGCCAGCGGCTCACCGGATCCCAGTCGGTCCCATTTCGAGGCCCAGGCTTTCATGGAGAGCGGCACTCCCGGGGTCGCCACCACGCCGGATGGCTGGTTGAACCGGGTGTTGGGGACCTTGCCGGGGCCGCGCTCGCCGACAGAAGCCTTGAGCCTCGGTCCCACCCTGCCGCGCATCCTGAGCGGTCTGAACGCGGTCTCGAACCTGCCCCTCGGCCGGAACGCAGACCATCCCATCGCCATGGACCGGCCGAAGGTGGCGGATGCCTTCGCCGCGCTCTACCAGGGCGATACGCCCGTGGACCAGGCTTTCCAGCAAGGACAGCGGGCCCGCGGCGAGCTCATGAGCGACTTGAGCCAGGACATGGCGAACTCCTATAACGGCGCGCCGTCGGTGACGGGTTTCGCCCAGGACACGACACGTCTCGCGAAGCTCATGGACAGCGACGCCAGCATCCGCCTCGCGTTCCTGTCCGTGGGCGGTTGGGATACCCATGTGGGAGAGGGTGCGGCGAAAGGCCAGCTCGCCAATCATCTGCAGTCGCTGGGAGAAGGCCTGGCCGCCCTGGTGCAAGGGCTCGGCCGCACCTATCAGGACACGGCGATCCTCGTCATGTCCGAGTTCGGGCGCACGGTGCGGGAGAACGGCAACGCCGGCACCGATCACGGGCATGGCAACGTGATGTGGGTGATGGGAGGGAAGTTGAAGGGCGGCAAGGTCTATGGAGAATGGCCGGGACTCGCCGACGACCAGCTCTATCAGGACCGGGACCTGGCGGTCACCACGGATTTCCGTCAGGTGGCTGCGGGACTGCTCACGCGCCATCTCAAGCTATCCGATGCCGCCCTGGAACAAATCTTCCCAGGCGGCATCGGGATCGGCGCCCACGTGGTCGGCCTCATCGCCTGAAGCGCTTTCAGCCTCCGATGGATGCGTGGGGAGCGCCCGGTTGGTCTACTTCGTCCATGGCACCGGCAGCCGACCCCATGGCACCGGCGAGCAAGGCGCTGGGAACGCCCACGAACAGGGTCTGGGCCAGCAGGCCGTTCACGAACACCATGGGGTAGAAGCCCGGCACGATGTGGTAGGCCGAGAGCGGCAGCAGCAGATAATGGATGACAGCGTAGCTCACGAGGCCATAGCCCAAGCCCACGCCCCAGGGTTGGCTGCGCAGCGCAGGCCACTTCCACGCCGCCAGGCAGAAGATCCCCAGCAGGCAGGCGAAACCTAAGAACTCAAGCAGGGCACCGAGCAGGGCGGTGACCGCACCGCCGCCGAACGCGGCATTGCCCAGGAGTCCGCTCGCGATACCCAGGAATATATGGATCGGAGCCACGTCCATGGCGATACCCCAGAACAGGGTGGCATCCAGGATATCCAGGGTGCCGAACACCAGGGCGAGCAGCAGGATCGCCTGCAGTGGCTGGAGGGGCCGGTTGAAGATCGGCAGCTTGAGTGTAGACATGAATCTCTCCGGTGGCCGTGACGCCCAATAGGTCTAGCAGGGGCGTGGCGGCTGCGGTCCGGCGTATTTCTGAAACATGCCTGATTCATTTCTTGGAATCGCCGCTATCGGACGCGGATGAAAAGCCCATGGGCTTTCGTCCCGGACTTGGACGGGGATTGTTGCTTCAGCCCATCAGGCGCCGCTGCCGCGCGGCGTGCCAGACCTCAAAGATGACAGGGAGGCGGCGGTGGGACCGGTTTGGACGGGAGCGGATGCATGGGACTGCCGGGGATGAGTTTCTCGTCCTGGCGGGCTTGATCCCTGGGCGTCTTCGCGAGGGAGCGGTGATGGGGAGGCAAGCTACCGGTGGAAGCCGGCGGTGCCTCGGTCCCGGCCGGCGGGCAACCGGTGGAGGCGGGTGGCATGGATTGGGTGGAGGACGTCGGTGCGGGTTCCAAGCCGTTGGCGAAGGTGCAGGTGGAGAAGAGCGCGACGCAAAGACTGATGTATGTAAGCCTCATGACAATTCACCCTAGCGATGCCGTCACGGGACCGACATCGTCCTTTCATCATACAAGCCCACCCTAGGCGCCGGATATCCATCGTTCCGTGCACTGGTGCACAGTTCAGGATATCCGGGCGGAGTGATACTGCTCGTGTCGTGACGTGGCACGCAGCGCGTCCGGATAATTCGATTTGACATGGACACGCTATACGGAGGAGGCAACATGAAAATACTCAAGATCGTCGCCGTCCTACTCGTGGCCGCCGGTCTCTTCGGCCTGGTGTACGGCGGCTTCAACTATCCGAAGTCCGACCATGAGGCTAAGCTCGGTTCGGTGGAGTTCGCGGTGAAGAGCGAAGGCCGGACCCGCATCCCGGTCTGGGCCGGCGTGGGCGCTGTGGTACTCGGCACGCTGCTGCTGCTGGTACCCGGCAGGAAGGGATGAGATCGGCCCGGACGGCGGCCTCAGCCGTGCAGGGCGTGGAGCTGCTCGTTGGTGCGGGTCAGGCGCTCGATGAGGGTGTGGGCGAAGACCTTGTAGAACCTGAGCTGGCAGTCCCGTGAGGCGCGCTCCATCAGGGTAGCGTTCACACGCAGCAGGCTCACGTTGTCCTTGGCTTTGACCGTGGCGCTGCGCTTGGTCTTCTTGAGGTAGCCCATCTCGCCGAAGCAGTCGCCGCCCTTCAGGCTGCCGAGCAGGGTCTTGCCCTTGTGCACGGTGAGCTCGCCGGAGACGACCACGAAGAAGCTGTCGTCCAGCTCGCCTTCCTGTACCACCACCTCGCCCGGTTTGTAGGTCTTCCAGGCGCCGGCGCGCATGATCTCCCAGGTCTCGGGCTGGCTGAACTCGCTGAAGAAGCTGAGCTTGGTCAGCTGGTTATAGCGCTCCTGCTCGGAGATCTCCTCGGCACGGCTGGTCAGGGAGTCGGAGACGTTGATGAGGTCCCCGGCCACGTCCATGCCGGTCTTGTAGCGCTGCTTGAGCTGCTTCTTGAGACAGCGCTGCAGGATCTTGTTCAGGGCTTCCGGCACGTCCGCGCGCAGCTGGGGTACGGGCGGGGGATCGATGTTGATGATCTGGTGGGTGAGGCTCGGCAGGGAGTCGCCGAAGAAGCAGGGTACGCCGGCCAGCATCTCGTAGACCATGACCCCCATGGAGAAGAGGTCGGACTGGTTGTTCACGTCGCCGCCGCTCACCTGCTCGGGGGACATGTAGCGGGGGGTGCCGACGATACCGGTGATCTGGGTGGAGGTGCCGAGGGCGTGCTTGGCGATGCCGAAATCCACGATCATGATCTGGCCGGTGGGACCCATCATGACGTTGGCCGGCTTGATGTCGCGGTGCACGACACCGTTGCGGTGCGCATAGTCGAGCGCCTTGGCCATGGCGAAGAAGATCTCCACCACCTTCTTGACCGGGAGCAGCTTGTCCTGGCGCACATGCTCGGTGAGCGGCTTGTAGCCCTCCAGGTACATCATCACCACGTAACGCAGCCCGCTTTCCTCGCCGGCGTCATAGATCGGGAGCACGTTGGGGTGCAGCAGCTTGCCCGCCATGTGGGCTTCGTTGAAGAACAGCTTGCGGTAGAGCTTGGCCTTGGAGGCATCCATGTCGCCTTCCGGCGCGTAGACCTTGACCGCCACATCGCGATGGGCAAAAGGATCGTTGGCGAGGTAGACGATGCTGGAGGCACCGCGGCCGAGTTCACGGCCGATGACGTACTTGCCGAGCTGCTTCGGAGCCTGGATGGTCATGGGTGTTGGTGCCCGAGTGCGGGTCGTCTTCCTGGAATGGATGCGGCGACGGACTGATCCCCGTTCATGAATGCCATGATTCTACGGGCTGTGAGGCTGGAAATACAGCTACCGCCCGCGGTTGCCGCGCTCAAGGGTGACAGGCCGCGTGCTGCATCACGCCCGTGAGCCCCTGGGGAGCCACCGGGGCCGGCTGCGGAGCAGCGGGTTTGACGCTGAAGACTTCCTTCTGGGAGTCGTCCAGGTAGGACTCGCGCAGCAGAGTGAGGGTGGAGGCACTGCAATCCAGCAGCACGTCGGCGGTGCGCACCGTGTATCCCACCTGGGTGAGGCTGGTGCCGGTGACGAGCTTGCCTGGCGCGAGGTACTCGAAGCGGAACTTGGCTTCCACCGTGCCGCCCGATTTCTTGTCGGGTTCGCCCACGAGGTAGATCTTCTGGGTCTTGCGCGGATCCATGCCCACGTAGGTCCAGGTGAGCGGGATGCCACAGGCGGCCTTGTACATGAGGCCGGTGATGCCGTCCGGTGCCACGGCGCCGGGTTTCGCGTCCTTGGGCGGCGTGACACCGAAAACCGTGACCCCATCCTCGTCGTAATAGGTCTCGTGCTGCAGGGTGAAGGTCTGGTCGGCGCAGTCCATGAGCACGCTGTTCTGGCGGCTGCTGTAACTCACCTGGGTGAGCGAGGGAGCGGCCACCATCTGACGCGGTTCGTGATAGACGAAACGGAAACGGGCCATGACGATGGAGCGCTGGTCGCGGGCGCCTTCCACGCGGGCGTAGATGTCTTGGGTCTTCTGGGCGTCCTCCCCGAGAGAGGTCCACTGCAGGGAGCTGCCGCAGGCGCCCTCATAAAGGATGTCGCTCACGCCGCCGGCGAACACCTGGGCCGCGGGGACCGCCGCTGCGTCGGGCGTCACCCGGAACACCTGCTGGTCCTCCACGTTGAAGTAGGTCTCGTCCTTGAGGCGCAGCGTCTCAGCCTTGCAATCCACTTCCACGAGGTCGCGGCGCTCGATGTAGACCTGCTGCTTCAGGGCGGGGCCAGTGACCACTTCATGGGGGGTGGCGAACTCGAACTTGTACCAGGCGGTGACCGTGCCCTGTTTCTTGTCGCTGTCCTGGGCGCGCATGTAGATGTTCTGGGTGCCGTCGGGGTCGTTGCCGAGATAGGTCCAACGGTCTGGAGCCGTGGCGAGGGGCGCATGGCTGGCGCAGGCCGCGAGCAGGCCGAGAGGGAGCAGGAGCGTCAGACGCATGGGGTACCCCGAAACCGCATATGTAAAACAATATCCATAACCCGCCGGCGGTACAACCCTTCGGGGGCGGTCATCTGTCTGGGGTGCCCGCTTCCCAAGCCCGGCGCCGGGCTTCGCGCTCCGCGCGCCGTCCGGCGGCACGCCCGAGGATGGCGAGCCGTTCGGCATCGTCCGACTCGCTCCAGAGGCGGATCTCATCCAGGCTGCGGCCGCAGCCCAGGCAGACGTCTTGTTCATCCAGGCAGCAGTTCCGGATGCAGGGGGAGGGGACGTTGTTTGAGGTTTGGATCATGAGCTCAGTGGCGCAGGACCAGGACGATGAAGAGCAGATACACCGCGCCGTTCACCAGCAGGGCTCGGGGCGTGAGGCGGCGGCGGGCCGCCAGGTACAGGGTCCAGAGGGCGGCGGCGAAGGAGAGGCCCATGGTCAGGAGCACGTCGTAGCCTGGCTGCCAGGCGGCGAGCTGCAGACCGAAGGCGGGGAGGAGCGTCCCCTGGAATACCATGGCCCCGGTGACGTTGCCGAAGGCGAGGGTGTCCTTGCCGCGCCGCACCCAGAGGATGCTGTTGAACTTCTCGGGCATCTCGGTGGCGATGGGGACGATGACGAGGGACAGCACCAGGGCGCCGATGCCCGTGGCCGCCGCCACCTGTTCCACCCCGGTCACGAAGAGCTTGGCGCCGACGACGATGAGCACCAGGGCCGTGAAGAGCTGGACGAGCTCCACGCCCAGGGTATGGGGCAGCCTCAAGCGGTGCAGGAACAGGGGCTGCTCCGCACGGGTACCGTGGCCCTTGTCCACCAGCATGGCAGAGGCCTGCACGGTGTTGAACACGTAATAGCCGTAGAGGAACACCAGGCACAGGCCCGCCATGAGATGGATACCGCCGGAAGGATGCGGCACGTAGAGCCCGATGAAGGCGATGGCATAGGCCACCAGGAAGTAGCCGAGATCCCGCAGCAGGCCGGAAAGCTCAGGCTTCAACGGCGTCGCCCAACCACGCTTGAAGCCGGTGAAGAGGCCGATGAGGGCGAGGGCGAGGGTGGCGAGCATGAGCGGCGAACCCAGGATGGAGCCGATGCCCACCTCCTGGCGCACCGCGAGATCCTGGCCGCCGAAGAACACGGCGATGATGGGTACCACGGTCTCCGGCAGCGCCGTGGCCACCGCCGCCAGCACCGAGCCCACCAGTCCCTCGGACAGCCTGAAGCGCTGACCCAGGTGCTCGAGGGCGTTGGTGAAGAGTTCCGCGCCCCCGAGGATGACCACGAGTGCGAACAGCAGCAGTCCTACATCGGCCATGAGCACGTCGGAACTCCGGGGTACCGCGCACGCCGGCGCGACGCTGCATTCTAACCGATGGGTCCGGCGGGTCCCGGGTCGGGGAGCTGGCGCGCCGCGGCGATGGCCTGGGCGAAGACCTCCGGCGGCTGGGCGCCGGCGAGCGCATAGCGGCCGCCGAAGATGAAGAACGGCACGCCGCTGATCTCGAGCCTCGCGGCGGTGGTGAGGTCGGCGCGCACCTCGTCCGCGGCCGCATCGCCCGCGAGCCAGGCCGGGATGTCGCCGCTCATGCCCGCCTGGGAAGCGATGTCGGCCAGCACCGCGCGGTCGCCGATGTCACGGCCTTCCAGGAAATAGGCGCTCATCAGGGCATCCTTGAGGGCGCCCTGCCTGCCTTGGGTGTCGGCGAGGGCCAGCAGGCGATGGGCATCGAAGGTGTTGGGGCTGCGGGCGATCCGCTCGAAGCGGAACTCGATGCCAGCGCTGCGGCCGGCCTCCCGCACCCGGCCGTGGATGCGTTCCACGTTGCCCGCATCGCCGAACTTCTGGCGCATGTATTCCTGGCGGTCCATGCCGCCCGGCGGCAGGTCCGGGTTGAGCTGGAAGGCATGGTAATGGATGGCGGCATCGGTGATGCCGGCGGCGGCGAGTGCGGCGTCCAGCCGGCGCTTGCCCACGAAGCACCAGGGGCAGACCACGTCGGAAAAGACATCTATCCGCATACAGTCCAGAAACTTAGCGCGAGACCTTGGCGTAGATGACGCTGGGCTTATCCCCACGGCGGGAATAGAGGTGCTCCTGGCTGAAAGCCTCGATGGCCTCGTCCCGTTCCTGTTCGCTGTCGTACCAACGGTAGGCCTCCCAATCGGAGCCGAGCAGGTGCGGAGCGGACATGGGGTCGTCGGGGGGCAGGGTGCAACGGATGCCGTAGCGCTTGCGGGGGTTCTTGGCGTTCATGTTTCAGCTCTGGGAGAAATACTGATGGAGGTAGTCGTCGAAGGATAGTCTATCAGCCGCCTCGATGTCCGCCTGCTCCTGCAGGGATGCCGCCGCCTCGGCCACGAAACGCGCCTCGGCCGAGGCGGGCAGCGGTTCCGCCAGGAAGCGCCGGCGGTGGGTCTCCGACATGCGCTCCGCGAAACGGAAGAAGCTCTCGCCGTGCGCGCGCATGTCCTTGAGGACCCGCGCCGAGGGCGTGAGTTCCGCGTCCTCCACCGCCGCGCGCTGGGCCCCCAGGGAGCGGGTGTAGGGGCATGTCGCTTCATCCCCGTCCAGCAGGGCGCAAAGGGGCGCGAGTTCCGTGAGCACTTCCCGGGCCCAGTCGCGCAGCCTCATCGGTCTGCCGTCCCGTTGCAGTTCGAGCTTGGGCTCGCGTCCCTGCCGGGCCACCTTGAGCTGGTTCGCGCCGATGGCGGCTTGTTCCTCGGCGGTGGTGGCGGGGCTGTCACTCAGGAGACAGTGGGCCAGCAGCGCCTCGATGAAGCGCAGCGCCGGCTCGTCGACGCCCACCGGGTCGTAGGCGTTCACGTCCAAGGCGCGCACTTCCAGGTACATGACGCCGCGGCGCTTGAGGGCCAGGGTGGCGCGCTCGCCCCGCTCGATGGGTTGCTTGGGGCGGATGCTGCCGTAGAACTCGTTCTCGATCTGCAGGATGTTGGCGTTGAGCTGGCGGTATTCGCCTTCCACCTTGACGCCGATGCGCTCGTAGTCGGGCACCGGCGTGCTGATGGCGTGGCTCAAGGTGGCGACGTAGTCCTCGAGGCTGTTGTAGGTCACGCCGATGCGCGCCTGGTTGCTGTTCTTGTAGCCGATGTCGGACAGGCGCAGGGAGGTGCCGTAGGGCTCGTAGAAAGTGTGGGCATCGAACTCGGTGAACATGAGGTCGCGCCCTTTCAGGAAGCTCTTGCACACCGCCGGCGAGGCGCCGAAGAGATAGGGCACGAGCCAGCCCAGGCGCTGGAAGTTGCGCAGGGCACGGAAGTACCAGTCGTCCCGGAACTCCCGCAAGGGACGTGGATCGCGCTCCGCCGCCTGCAAGGCGGGCCACAGCGCCTCGGGGAACGAATAGTTGAAGTGCACGCCGGAGATGGTCTGCATGGGCCTGCCGTAGCGCCAGCCGAGGCCCCTGCGGTAGACGTGCTTCATCATGCCCACGTTGGAGCGGCCGTACCGGGCGATGGGGATGCGCTCGTCGCCCTCCAGCACGCAGGGCATGCTGGTGGCCCAGAGCCGCTCCTCCCCCAGATGGCGGTAGACGAAGCGATGCACGTCCTCGAGGAAGGCGAGGGTCGCACGCACGTCCGCCCTGGGCGGCGTCACGAACTCCAGCAGCGCCTCGGAGTAGTCGGTGGTGATGGAGGGATGGGTGAGAGCCGAGCCGAGTTGCGGGGGATGGGGCGTCTGGGCCAAGCAGCCTTCGGCGTTCACCCGCAGGCTCTCCTTCTCCAGCCCCTTGCCACCGCCGCGCAGGAGCGCTCCGGCATCGCCGGCGGCGGCCAGACGGTCGAGACGCTGTGGGAGGCTTGAGCGCTGGCTCATCGGGGTGGGCCACCGGGAGGGGGTGTCATGGTGGCTTATATGGCGGCGGAACACCAGCCTTCAAGCCGGTTACCCAAATGCTTGCGGCCGGTAGGTACCGGCCGCATTTGGTATCGGAGTCGCGTGGTTTCCCGGCAGTTACCAGCAGCTGCCGGTATCGCTCGTGGCCGTGTTGCTGCCGGAGCCCTGCTGCCCCTGGTTGTTGAGAGTCATGATGGTACAGCCGGTGTCTTTCGCCTGGGGACCCGTGCTCACGGCCGTGGCAGCCAGAGCATAGGTGGTGCTGGTGACGCTCGGCGCGGTGACCACGTAGTAACCATGGGCCGTATTGTAGCCGCCTCCCTGAAGGGTCGCGAGCACGCCGCAACTGCTGCTCTTGTAGAAGCCGTACTCGGTGTAACAACGCTCCAAGGCCTGGGAATACTGGGTGAGCGAGGCCTTGGCATCGGTGCGCCGGCCCTTCTGCGCCGACTTGAGGAAGGACGGATAGGCGACGGCGGCGATGATGGCGACGATGGCGACCGTCACCATGAGCTCGATGAGCGTGAAACCCTTCTGCTTCTGCTGCGGCATAAACTCGTTCTCCCCTGAAGACTTCGGGTGCTACAGGCCTAGTTGCCAGCAGCTGATGAAGGAAGTCTGCGCGCTCCCCCGGGGTCTTGTCCACCGCCCGGCCGTCGAGCCGGGCGGTGGGAGACAGTCCTACTGCAGCTGCTGCCAGGAGAGGCGGCCACCGCTGTTGGGATTGCTCTCGGCCACATCCTGGAACTTTCCGGTGCTGCCGCTGAAGTACTTGTACTGCTTGTTGCCGGCATCGATGATGGCCGGCGTCTTGATGATGCCCACGGTGGACTGCTGGCCGCTCACGGGCGCGGCCACGGTGACCGTCTTGTTGGTGGCGGGATCGGTGTAGGTCACCGTCAAGGTGTCGGAGTTGTTGATATTGCCGTCGCCGTTGACATCGAAGGGAGACACGGTCAGCTGTGCGCCGCTATTCGCGTCCAACTCCATGAGCCAGGAGGTGCCGCCGAACTGGCAGGCATTGCCCTGGGGTATCACGGTGGTGAAGATGATGCGGCCGCCGTCCAGCACCGAGTCGCTGACCGACCGCTCGCCCACGGCGGTCCCGGGTACGGGCGGTGAGAGCAGGTCCATGAACCAGCCCTGGTCAGAGGAGGTCATGGAATAAGCGGTGGTCACCCGGAAGACAGTGCTCGAACTTGTGGGGGTGGCCTGGGCGACGATGAACTGCTGCAACAGCTCGCTGCGGTCGGTATAGCTCTTGCCAGCCACCGGCGCACCCGCCACCTGGGTGCCGGCATCAATGATGCCGTAGAAGCTCTGCACCGGTGGATTGCTGGGGACGTTGTTGTCGGAGGTCAGGAAGTAAGTGCCGGTGCCGAAGTACACCACCACCTGGCCGTTCTTGTTCTTGCCCACTTGGAGACGGTCGGTGATGGGCTGCACGTTGCCGTTGGCGTCATGGGCGGTGAAAAGCGCGCCGGGGGAGGTCTTGGTGCCGAAGGCCCAGCCCCACTGGCTGGGGTTGCTGCTGCTGACGTCCAGCTTCCAGACGTTGCCCAGGAGGTCGCCGGCGTAGATGGCGTCGGTAATCTTGTCGCCGTCGAAGTCGATGGGCGCGGGGGTGGACATGCCGTTGGGGGAGGTGCTGGAGCCCGCCTTGGTGTCGAAGGTGGTGATGGCGCCGGTGCTGAGGTTGTAGAGGTACAGCACCGCCGTCTGGTTGGGGCTGTTATAGCCGTTGCCCCAGAGCACGTACCAGTTGCCGTCGTGCAGGCGTGCCACGGTGGCCACGCCCAGGGTGTAGCCCATGCTGTTGTCGCCGGCCATGGCGCCGTCATAGTCGAAGATCAGGTTGGTGCCCGATTCGGTGGCGGCGTTGGTGACGTCCAGGGCATACACATTCCGGGCGCCGGCGCCCGTGGTGCCGACCAACACCGTGTGCCAGGTGGGGGTGGAGCCGAAGTAGGCGTCCACGGCGTTCGGCGAGCCGTCCACGTAGAACTGGTGCACGTAGGTGGGGTCGGTGAGCGCACTCAGATTGGGGTAGACCCCATGCGGGATGTAAGTGAACACTTCCGCCCCGGTGTTAGCGTTGACAGCGTGGAGCATGCCGTCGTTGGCGCCGAAATAGAGCATCGGGGTGTTGGCGGCCTTGGTGGTGACGAAGGCCTCGTAGCTCGCGCCCTCGGGGAGGGCCGTGGTGTTGGCGCTGTAGCCGAAGTCCTGGGCGCCCACGTAGAAGGGGTTCGAGTCCACGACGTCCCCCAAGAGCACGTTGCGGGTGCGGAAGAGGCCGCCGTTGGTCTGTTCGTTGCTCTGGTCGCCGCGCAGGTAGGGCACCCGCAGGGAGCCGTTGCCATCCGCCACGCCGAAGATGTTGTTGTTGAGATTGGCCTGTTCGTCGGCGCTCAGGTTGCTCCACTGGAAGGCGACGCCGGTGGTGCTGGTTTTGCCAGTGGTGGGGGCGGCGGGGGTGGTGGCGGTGAAGATATTGCGGCTGGTGGCGACGGGGATGCCCGCCGAAGCCTTCCAGACCGGGGTGGTGGTGTTGACGCTGCCGTTGGTGGTGTTGAGGCTGTAGGCCGCGACCTCGCCGGACCAGTCGCTGCTATTGAACTGCGCCTGGTAGACCAGGGTGTTGGAGTTGAGGCGGGTGGAGTTCACCGCCACGGAGGAGGAGGACCCCACCCGGCCCTGGATGCGGGTGATGATGCTGTTGAACGCGGCCACCACGGCCTGGGGATCGTCCGCCGCGAAGAACTCGCCGCGGCTGTCGATGGCGGCATGCCACAGGTCATAGACGTTGCCGAGAGGGTCGGTGCAGCCGCCGGTGGCATCGCCGCAGCTGAAGGACGCGGGCCAGGCGTCGAGGCCGGTGACGAGGTCGTTGTAACCCTTGACGAAGGTGCTGCCGCCCCAGGTGGGGGGGCTGACGAGGTCGGAGCTCAGCCCCAGGCCGATGGTGAAGGTGACCATATGGGGCCAGGAGGCCGGGTCGTTCTCCGGGTTCCAGTAGGGCGACAGGCTGACGACGGTGCCGTTGTCATCCTTGATAGACTGGGTTTTGGAGAACTGCTGGTATTCCAGCGCGGTGCTGGTGCCGAGGTCCGGGCGCAGGTTGGTGGACCAGTAATAGAACGCGATGTCCGACAGGGTGTTGGTGTTGCCGTCGGAATAGGGGTGTATGGCAGTGTAGGGAACGTTGTCGGGCAGGGTCACGGCTGTGCTGTCCGCGTTGCCGGGCTGCACCGAGAGGCTGCTGGTGGCTTCGTTCCATTCGCCGTCGGTCATCACGGCGGCGTAGTTCGGGCGGCACACGTATTCCGGCGAGTCGGTGCCGACGCCGCCGTCGATCGCCGGGTTGAAGGCGTAGGGGCTGGCGGCGCCGCTCGTCATGTAGTAGTTGCCCACCTTGTCCAGCTGCTGACGCAGGGTGGTGCCGCCGTTGGCCGGGAAGCGCGACAGCCAGTTGAAGAAATCGGCGCGGTGCTGGCCGGTGAAGGTGCCGATGCGGTTGTCCACGCTGGTCTGGGTGCTGTCCCAACCCTTGCAGTTGCTGCCGGTGAAATCCGGGCAGGTATGCAAGTCTAACCAGGCCACGCGGTAGGTCTGGCTCAGGCCGTTGAAGGCCACGTCAGCGCCGCTCGCCACGGTGAGGTTGCGGGTGCGGTAGAAGGTGTACCAGTTGGCGAAGTTCTGGCGCTCGTCCGTGCCGTTGGGGCTGGAGGTGCTACTGACGGTGATACGGGTGTAGCAGGAATCGTCGTTGACTTGCGGGACGTATTGCACCGGGTTGCTGGTGCCGGGGATCGGGTGCTTACCGCAATTATTGGCCACCGCGGTGGCGGACGTGGGGGTCAGGGTGTAATAGAAGGCCGCGCCGGGATTGTGGATGCTGGCACAGTTTCCGCTACCGTCGAAGATCCCGTTGCAGCTGTTGTCCTCGTCCCGGACGCAACTCTGCGCGCAGTGAGAGGTGCTGCCCGAAAGAGTCGTATTGCTGGTGGAAGGGTTGTAATCCACCGTGGCCTCGTAGTTCGTGGACAGGTTGATGGAGCCCAGAGCTGTGTCGAAGCCGTTCACGTAGGCGGCGGTGAAGGCCGTGGTCAACTGGGCGCCGCTGGCATTGTAGGGGGCCACGTAGTTGATCTGGGGGTTGTAAGCCAGGGGGTTGAAAGCGCTGGACTTGTATTCGTTGGTGTCCGGGATGTAGACAGGCGTGTCCTGGTAACCGGTGCAGGTCGTGGAGCTGCCACTGCCCGTGACGGTCTCACCCGCGTTGCAGGTATACGTGGTGGTAAACAGTTGGCAGACGTCGCTGGGGGGCGGGGTGCTGGAGCTGCCGGTGCCGATCCAAGGGCTGCTCTCGGTGTAAGGCAAGGTGCAGGAATAGGACCAGTGGCCCGAATGATGAACCGCATTGGGCGTGGTGGTAGCGGTGAGGGTGCTGGTCGCGTTGGCCGGTCCGTTCGACACGTTCACGACTGCGTTGCCGTTTCCGCCTAAGCTGTCGGGGGCGTGGGCCCACTCCAGGCTGCCGGAGTCGTCCAGCAGCACGGTGATGTTGGGGGGCAGGCTGATGGTCAGGAACAGCGGCGTCTGGGAGATGGACAGGGCCGCCATGGCCTGGGAGGTGAAGAGCGCCAGGGCCAGGAGCAGGCCGGTGCAGCCCAGGAAATTGCGGATCTTGTGTGACATGGTCGTTCTCCTAAGAAGGCAGGGGCGCGCCCGATCAGCCGCGCAGGTAAGCGCTCACGAGGACCACGGCGTTCTCGCCGGACAGGCCGACACCCCGGGCATAGACGTAGTAGATGGTCCCGCCGGTGGAGGGCGTATCGGCGGCGAGGCTCTGGCCGGCGACGCTGCCGGTCTGGGACGATTCGATGATGTAGTAGCGGGGCAGGGTCGCCCCGGAGGGCAGACCCGCCATGGAGCCGTCGAATTGGGCCGTCTGGGTGCTGGTGCTGCTCCAGTCCACGACGGTGTTCGAGTCCACGGTGGTGCCGGCGGCCCCGGGACCCCAGGTCACGGTGGCGGCCTCGTTGTAGAGGTAGCCGCTGTTGTCGAACTGCCCGGGAGCCGCGTTCTGCAGCGCGCTCTCGCCGTCGCGCAGGGCCATCTCGGCCTCCTCGAAGGCCAGCTGCTGGTCGCGCTGGTTGCCGGCCATGCGCTCCTCCAGGGTGGTGCTGCGGGTGGCCGCCAGACCGATGAGGGTGAGCACCAGCAGCATCAGCAGGGAGATGACCAGCACCGCGCCGCGCTCGGCGGGGCGGCCCTGGACCCTGGGAGAGGAGAAGGCGTTCACGGCAGCGTGTTCCGGATGGAGATGGTTTCCTGGAAGACGCGGCGCAGGCGCCGGTCCTTGGGGGCGGTGAGGGTCACGCCGTAGGCCGCGCTCGAGTCCAGCACAGTGTAGGTGGCTGCGGTGGTCGGGGTCGTGTCGACGGAGTTGTCGTCGCTTTGGGTGACGAGGGCGATACGCAGGCTAACCACGTTCCCCCAGTCCTTGTTGGCGTACACCACGTCCGCGGGCACGAAGGCGTTGGGGATCTTGTCGCCGTCGGTGTCCACGCCGTAGAGCACCTGCATGTTCTCCACGCCCGAGACCAGTTCCACCGGCGCCGCAGCCGTGCCGGTCACGCCCAGGTTGACCATGTACAGGGAGGGACCCAGATCCTTGCCCACGCCGATGTAGTAGACGTAGGCCTCGGCCACGAAGAGCTGCGCACCCTTGCCGAAAGACACCGGCCATTGCGGGTTGGTGTTCCCCGGCACGTACGGACCAGCGTTGCTGTGCTCCACATGGCCGTCGTTGGAACTCCCAGGGGTATTGGTGGCCTGGGAGAGGACGGTGTTTTTGCAATCCGAGACGATCAAAACCTGGCCCTGTTGAACCTGCTGGGCATCCGCCGGCAGCAGGTAGACGTTGCCGCTGCTGACATAGTTCCCGCTGCCGTTGGGCTGCAGGTAGAAACCCTGCCCCGCGGCCTCGTGCAGCACGAACATGTCGCTGCCCTGCACGGGCGGGACGCCGGGGCTCATGGTCATCAAAGCGGAGGGGACGCCGGGGGCTGTGGCGGGGGCCGGGGCCCAGTCCGTGACGCTAGTGTCGGCGGCTACGGTGCTCGGCATGGTGTAGGCGCCGCCGATGCCGGTGTTCTTCGCATCATAGCCCTCGACCGACTTGCTGAAGTCGTACAGGTCTGACGGGGTGTTGGTCAAGGTCGAGTAGGTCTCGCCGTTGCTGACGGCCGCGCAGCCCATGAACCCGGCCATGCGGATGTTGGGGGCCATGAGGCCGAGGGCGAAGCGGCCGCTCTCCTGGACCGCGCCCAGGGCGTTGTTCAGGCTGTAGGTGCTCTTGCTGGTGATGAACACCGAGATGACGCCGCCCATGAGGATGAGGCCCAGCACCAGGGCCACCATGAGCTCTATGAGGGAGAACCCCGACTCCCGTCCGTCGATACGAGGATGTTCGTTCATGTTCATAGGCCGGTGATCACCGAGAAGCTCAAGGTGGCGGCCACCGGCGCAGCGCTGGTGCCATAGGTGGCGGCGCCAGTCTCCACGGATTGGGTGGCGCGCTTATCGTTCCACTGCACGGTGATGGTGACCTGGGTCATGGAGTTCCAGGTGACGGTGGAGACGCTGCCATCCCCGGAGGGCAGGGTGGTGGCGAGATCGGACTTCCACTGGGTGAGGTCCAGGGCGGCGATCTGGTCGTTGTTGCAGGGGGAGGTGATGGCGGTGCAGTCGCCGGTGGGCACCGTGATGGATTGCCCCGTGAGGTTGTTGCCGAGGGTCTGGCCGATGGCGACGTCGTAGGCCGAAGTGCTGGCCGGGGCGCGGTTAGCGCGCATGCGGTCGAGGATGGCGTAGGACAAGGCCGTGGCCTGGCTGCGGTAATAGGAGCTGTCCTTGCTCTTCAGGGACACGCTCACCATGGCGGCGATGCCCAACAGCCCGACGGAGAGGATGACGAGGGAGATCAACACCTCGATGAGGGAGAAACCGCCGCTGCGTCTGGATGATTCGAGGTATGTCGCTTGCATGGCTGTTCAGCACCCCGTGATGGCGGCGTTGCCCACCTGCAGACCCGCGGTGGTGGAGAGCTTGGCCTGGCCGGACAGCATCAGGTACAAGGATCGCCCGTAAGTCTTGCCCCGCGTATCGCAGAGGGTGAAAGTGCCGGGAGTGGTCCCGTTCAGCATCCCGGTGCTGAGGAAGCCGAGGCTGGCGCCCAGGCTGCTGCTCAGGGTGTTGTTGCCGGTGATGGCGATGTGGGAGCGCAGCACGGTGGCCACGGGATTGCTGCCACCGCTGGGGGCATAGCCCACCACCCAGCCGGATGCCCAATTCGTCCCGCTGCAAGTGGCACCGTCGCTGCTGGCGCAGACGGTGACGGTGCTGTTGAGCTCGATGGCTTCGGAGCGGGCGTAGATGAGCGCACCCAGGAAATCGTTGCCCTGGGTGACCAAGCGGTTGTTCTGGATGGTGGTCTTGAAGCTGGGTCCGGCCAGGGCCACGAGGACGCTGGCCACTGTGAGGGTGATCAGCAATTCGATCAAGGTGAAGCCGGCTGCCTTGCGCATGCGGAAAATATAGGGGTTCTACCGGGGGAATACGACGCCGGCGCGACCGGCGAAGGGAAAGGGGCGACGGACGGTGGCTCTCCTGCGGGGCCAGGATTCCCCTGGGGGTGCCGGGCACTAATATATATGTATCATCGGCCCAGCTTAAGGGACGCGTGGAGACCAGCATGGGTCAGGTTTTCGGTCGTTGGCTGGCGGTGCTTTGGCTGGCCTGGTTTTGCCTGCCGGCCTGGGGCGCCTCCCCGGAGTCTGCCTATCTATTGCACCCGGCAGGGGTGTTCACCGCCGCCGACAGCGTGCTGCACCCTGGCTGGGTGGTGCTGGTGCAGGGGGAACGTATCGCCGCCGTGGGCCCGGAGGGGAAACTCACTGTCCCGGCGGACGCCCGGCGCGTGGAGTTGCCGGGCATGACCCTGCTCCCGGGGCTCATGGATCTCCATTCCCATCTCTTCCTGCATCCTTATGACGAGACCCTCTGGAACGACCAGGTGCTGAAGGAGCCGGAGGCTTATCGCACCCTCGAGGCGGCGGTGCACGCCCGCGCGACGCTCATGGCGGGCTTCACCACGCTGCGGGACCTCGGCACCGAGGGGGCGGGCTACGCGGACCTCTCGGTCAAGCGCGCCATCGAGGAAGGCTTGATCCCGGGGCCCAGGCTCTGGGTCGCGACCCGCGCGATCGTGGCGAGCGGCTGCTACGGTCCGGGCCCCAAGGGATTCCGGGACGACCTCGCATTGCCCCAGGGTGGCGAGGCGGTGAGCGGCGTGCCGGAGATCCTCGCGGCGGTGCGGGAGCAGGCGGGGCATGGAGCCGATTGGATCAAGGTCTACGCGGATTACCGCTGCGGACCCGGCGGCGCGGCGGTGCCGACCTTCACCCAGGAGGAATTGAACGCGCTGGTGGAAGCGGCCCATTCCCTGGGGCGCCCGGTGTCGGCCCATGCCACCACGGCGGAAGGCATGCGGCGCGCGGTGCTGGCGGGGGTGGATACCATCGAGCACGGCTACGGTGGCACGGCGGAGGTGTTCAAGCTCATGGCGGAGCGACACACGGCTTATCTGCCCACGCTCAAGGCACAGGAAGCCTATTCCGAATACTTCCAGGGCTACGTGCCCGGCAAGATGCCGCCCACGCCCGGGATGGAAGACGCCCATCGCGCACTCACCCTGGCGCGGCAGGCGGGGGTGACCATCGGCTGCGGCAGCGACGTGGGGGTCTACGCCCACGGCACCAACTACCGTGAGCTCGAGTGGCTGGTGAAGGACGGCATGACGCCCACCGAGGCGCTCTTGGCCGCGACGGCGGTGGACGCCCACATCCTGCGCGCGGACAAGGAGCTCGGGCACGTGAGCCCGGGCGCTTATGCGGACCTGGTGGCGGTGCCGGGAGATCCGACCCGGGACATCGGCGTGCTCGAACACGTGGCCTTCGTGATGAAGGGCGGCGTCATCTACCGGCAGCCTTGAGTGAGCGAACCCGGCTACTCGCTGCGCGGGGACGTCTTGCTGTGGGTGCTCGTGGCGGCGCTGCTGGCGTTCAGCGCCTGGCATCCTGCCGGCATCGCGAGCTATCCCAGGCTCGTGGATTGGCCCACCATCGCCACCTTGGCGGGGCTCCTCCTGCTCACTGCGGGCATCGAGGCCAGCGGCTTCCTGCACCGGCTCGCCTGGCGGGTGACGCGGCTCATCCACGACGAGCGGCGCCTGGCGCAGTTCCTGATGGCGCTCTCGGCGATCCTCGCGGCGGTGCTCACCAACGACATCGCGCTGTTCATCGTGGTGCCGCTGACTCTGAGCCTGGGTGAACTGGCGGCGCTGCCGGTGCGGCGGCTGGTGATATTCGAGGCCCTGGCGGTGAACACGGGCTCCATGCTCTCGCCCATCGGCAATCCCCAGAACATCTTCCTGTGGCAGACCTCGGGAGTGCATTTCTTCGGCTTCATGGCCGGCATGCTGCCTCCCACCTCGATCGCGGCCGCCTGTCTCGTGGGGTTCAGCTTCCCGGCGTTCCGGCCCCGAGCCCTGCAGCTGCATGCCTTGCAAGGTCCGCTGGAGGTGCGCTGGCCGCTGTTGGGGTTATCGGCGGCCTGCTTCGTGCCTTTCATGGTGCTGGCCGACCTGCGCCACGCACCCCTGGCGCTGCTGCTCACAGCGCTGCTGTTCGCGGCGTCATCCCGCACGGTGTTCCGGCGCCTCGACTGGCCGCTGCTCGCGGTCTTCATCCTGATGTTCGTGGACCTGAGGCTCGTGGGCGGCTTGGCTTGGATACACGAGCTGCTGACGGGGCTCGATCTGCAGCGGCCCGCGACGCTCTATCTCACGGGTGCCGGGCTCTCCCAGGCCATCAGCAACGTGCCCAGCACCATACTGCTGGCGGGGTATTCAGGGGATTGGCGCAGCCTCGCCTGGGGTGCGGACGTCGGCGGCTTCGGGCTCGCCATCGGTTCCCTGGCGAGCCTCATCGCCTTGAGGCTCGGCCGTCAGCCCGGCAGCTTGCGGGCTTTCCACCTCTGGTCCCTGCCTTTCTTCCTGCTGACCCTGGCGCTCACGGGCGTGTGGCTTGTGGTCGGGGGCGGCGGGTAAAATACCCCCATGAAACCGCATCTCACCGTCCATAGCAGCGCGCCGGCTCCAATCGGTTCGCCGGCCCGGCGCCTGGTGGCGCTGCCCGGGAAGTTCCACATGCGCCTGGGCGGCGAGCTCGAGGGCGTGCAACTCGCCTACGAATCCTGGGGCAAGCTCAGTGACGCCAAGGACAACGTGCTCTTGCTCTTCACCGGCCTCTCGCCCTCGGCCCATGCGGCGTCTTCCGGCGAGGACCCGACACCGGGCTGGTGGGAGGAGATGCTGGGACCCGGCAAGGCCATCGATACCGATCGCTTCCACGTGATCTGCCTGAACTCCCTCGGCAGCTGCTTCGGTTCCACCGGACCTTCGTCCAACGATCCGCGCAGCGGCAAAGCTTACGGCCCCGCGTTCCCCACGCTCACCCTGGAGGACGTGGCCGCCGCGGCGCGCCGCCTGCTGCAGCACCTGGGCCTCGAGAAAGTGAAGGTGGTCATGGGCCCTTCCATGGGCGGCATGAGCGCGCTCGCCTACGTGCTCATGTATCCCGGTGCGGGCGACGTGCTGGTGAGCATCTCCTCGGCCGGCCACTCGGAGCCTTTCTCCATCGCGGTGCGGTCCCTGCAGCGGGAGCTGATCCGCAGCGACGGCGCCTGGCAGGGCGGGCATTACGCTCCCGGGGAAGGGCCGCGGGAAGGCATGCGGCTCGCGCGCAAACTCGGGATGATCTCCTACCGCTCGGCCAAGGAATGGTCGGAGCGCTTCGGCCGTGAGCGGGCCAGCGCCGGCAGCGAACCCTTCGGCCCCGAGTTCGAGGTGGAGGCTTATCTCGAATCCCGCGCCGAGGCCTTCGTGGGGAGCTTCGACCCCAACTCCTATCTATACCTGTCGCGCGCCATGGACCTGTTCGACGTGGCGGACCACGGCGGCAGCATGGAGCGGGCCTTCGCCAAGCTGAAACTGAAGCAGGCCCTGGTGGTGGGCGTGGACACGGACATCCTCTTCCCGCTGCACCAGCAGGCGGCGCTGGCGGAGGGCCTCAGCAAGGCCGGTGTCGAGACGCGCTTCAGCCCGCTGCCGTCGAAGCAGGGCCACGATTCCTTCCTGGTGGACATGGAGCATTTCCGTCCCGCCATCGGCGAGTTCCTGGCCGCGTTATAATGGGTGCTTGCGGCCAGGTGACTCATGCAAACAGTCGAATTCCAAGGCGCTGACCAGCTGATCCCCCAACTCGACGCGGCCGTGCGCCGCGCCGACCCGCGCCAGACCACCCACGCCATCAAGGATCTGCTCTGCACCCTGTTCCGGGACCGGGACATGGCGGTGCCGGCCTGCGTGTGCGAGACCAGCGCGGTCAGCTACGCGCGCCGGCTCCTGTATCGCAGCGACGACCTCGGCTATACGGTGGTGGCCATGACCTGGGGGCCGGGGCAGGGCACCCTGATCCACGACCATGCCGGCATGTGGTGCGTGGAAGGGGTGTGGAGCGGGCAGATCGAGGTGCAGCAGTTCGAGATCGCGGAGCACCAGGGCGAGCGCTACCGCTTCGAGCACTGCGGCACCATCCAGGCAGGCACCGGTTCCGCCGGCTGCCTGATTCCGCCCCACGAGTACCACCTGATCCGCAACCCGCTCCCCGACCAGATCGCCGTGTCGTTGCACATCTACGGCGGCGAGATGCATAACTGCCACGTGTTCGAGCCGGTCGGCGACGACTGGTATCGCCGCAGCGCGAAGCTCCTCAGCTACACCTGAACCTGATCTAGTGCGAGTGGGTGACAGGCGCGGGGGCGACGGAGGTCGCCATCGCCGGAGCGGCGTGCGTGGCGGCCGGAGCCGCCTGGGTCGCGGCGCTCATGGGCAGTACCGGCGCCGGCGGGGCGTTGGTGCCCAGGAACACAGCCGGGTCCACGGCCACGCCGTTAAGCTTCACCGTCCAATGCAGATTGGGACCCGTGGTGCGGCCGGTGGCGCCGATGCGGCCCACCAGCTGGCCTTGTTTCACTCTCTGGCCCGGGCGCACGGTGATCTTGCTCAAGTGGCAATAGATGCTGTAGAGGCCCTCGCCCATGTCGAGGGTCAGGGTCTTGCCGCAGAAGTAATACCGGCCCACGTCCGCCACTACGGCGTCTGCAGGCGCATGCACCGGGGTGCCGGCCGGCGCGCCCAAGTCCACGCCCGTGTGGGGGCTGCGGGGCTCGCCGTTGAGCACGCGGCGGACACCGAAGGGGCTCGTCTCGGGGCCCTTGCCAGGCCAGATGAAACCGGTGCCGGGGTGGCTGGTCCTGCGCCAGCGGTTCACCACCTTGTCGAGATGCAACTGCTCGCGCTCGATGCGCCGCAGCTGTGCGGGCGTGGGGTTAACCATCTCGGGGTTGGTGATGGTGAGGGCCTGCACGGGATATCGCTTGGGGCCGACGTCGAACTTCACTCGTTGCGGAGCGGCGCCGCCTTGGCTCACGTCCAGGGTGAGTCCGCCGGGCACAGTCTCGAGGGCGATGCCCACGAGGGCGAACCACTGCTCTCCATTCTTCACCACCATCACCGGTCTGCCGTCCAGCTTCGCCTTGGGCGCCGTATTGCCGCCGAAGGGGAGCAGCACCACGGCGACGCCGCCCGGCACCGGTTCCGAGGCAGGCAGATCAGACGCGAGCGCTATGACGGGCAGGAAGAGACAGAGAGCCGCGGCGAGCAGTCTCATTGCTTCTCTCCCGGTGTGACAGTCTTGATCTCGGCGGACAGGCTGCCGTCGGCGAGGCGGGTGCGGATGGCCTGGCCGGCTCGCGCTTCGCGCACATGGCTGATGACCGTGCCGGTGGCGGCGTCGCTCACGATGGCATAGCCGCGGTTCAAGGTGGCGAGCGGGCTCACGGCGTCCAAGGCCCGGGCCGCCAGGGCCACGCGGTTGCGGGCGGCGAGGCCATGGGCGCGGGCGGCGGCCTGCAGACGTTGGGCGAGGCCGATGAGGCGGTCGCTGGTGCGACGCAGGCCCTGGGCGGGACTGTGCTCCCGCAGGCGGGCGGCGAGCGCGGCATGACGACCCTGTTCCTGCTGCAGCTGGCGGCGCATGCCCTGCTTGAGACGTAACTCCAGTTCGTCGAGCCGCTGGGCCCTGTCCCGCAGCACGCGGCCCGGATGCAGTTGGGCGAGGCGGCTCTGGCACCAGCTGAGCCGCTCCTGTGAGTCTTCGAGGCGGCGCTCCAGGGTGAGCCGCAGGCGCAGGGCCTGCTCCGCGATCTGGGTACGCCAGGCTCCCGCATCGGGCGTCACCAGTTCCGCGGCGCCGGTAGGCGTCGGTGCCCTCAAGTCTGCCGCGAAGTCGGCGATGGTGAAGTCGATCTCGTGGCCCACGCCGCTCACCACGGGGATGGCCGAGGTGCGGATGGCCCGGGCCACGCTCTCTTCGTTGAAAGACCAGAGATCCTCCAGGGAGCCGCCGCCCCGGGCGAGGATCAGCACGTCGCACTCCGCGCGCTCCGAGGCGAGCCGCAGCATGGCGGCGATCTTGGCGGCGGCGCCTTCGCCCTGCACCGGCACGGGGTAGAGCAGCACCCGGGCCAGGGGATAACGCCGGCGGATGACGCTGAGGATGTCGCGGATGGCGGCGCCCGACGGGGACGTGATGACGCCGATGCGGCGGGGCACCGCGGGCAGCGGGCGTTTCAGGGCGGCGTCGAACAGGCCCTCGGCGGCGAGCTTCTTCTTCAGTTCCTCGAAGGCGCGCTGCAGGGCGCCGTGACCCGCTTCTTCCATGTGTTCGACCAGGAACTGGAAGTCGCCGCGGGGTTCATAGAGGCTCACCCGGCCGCGCACGAGCACGTGCATGCCGTCCGTGGGTTTGAAGCGCAGCAATGCACCGCGGTTGCGGAACAGGGCGCAGCGCACCTGGGCCTGGGCGTCCTTCAGGGAGAAGTAGAGATGGCCCGAGGCGGGACGAGCGAGGTTCGAAATTTCCCCCTCGACCCAGAGCAAGGGCAGGTTGGCTTCCAGGAGACCGCGGGCGGTGCGGTTCAGATCCGAGACCGTGTAGACATGGCGCTCGGGGAAGAGTCCGGGGCTTTCGGGTGTGCTGGCCACGGCCCATCATAGCGGCGGCGTGGGGGAGGCGGAAGCAGGGTGGGACGCAGGATTCCCCAAGATGGTATAATCCCAAAATTTACCGCAACGCAGCCCCGGAGCCCGCATGCGCATCGTCCAGGAAGCCCTCACCTTCGACGACGTCCTCCTTGTGCCGGCTTACTCGGACGTGCTGCCCCGCGACGTGGATCTCTCCACCCAGCTCACCCGCCACATCAAGCTCAACATCCCGCTGGTCTCGGCCGCCATGGACACGGTCACCGAGGCCCGGCTCGCCATCGCGCTGGCCCAGGAAGGCGGCATCGGCATCGTGCACAAGAACATGACCGCCGAGGAACAGGCGCGCCAGGTGCGCATGGTGAAGAAGTTCGAGAGCGGCGTCATCAAGGATCCCTTCACCGTCACTCCCAACACCACCGTCGGCGAGGTGCTGCGCCTCACCCGCGCCCACGAGATCTCCGGCGTGCCGGTGGTGGACGGCCAGCAGCTGGTCGGCATCGTCACGAGCCGCGACCTGCGCTTCGAGACCCGTTACGACGAACCTGTCTCCAAGATCATGACCAGCAAGGACCGGCTGGTGACGGTGCGCGAGGGCGCGGAGAAGGACGAGGTGCTCGCCAAGCTGCACCAGCACCGCATCGAGAAGGTGCTGGTGGTGGACGGCAAGTTCCAGCTGCGCGGCATGATCACGGTGAAGGATATCCAGAAGGCCAAGGATTATCCGAACGCCTGCAAGGACGAGCACGGCCGCCTGCGCGTGGGTGCGGCGGTGGGCACCGGTGCCGACACCGATGAGCGCGTCGCCGCGCTGGTGGAGGCGGGTGTCGATGTGGTAGTGGTGGACACCTCCCACGGCCACAGCAAGGGCGTGTTGGACCGGGTCGCCCGCATCAAGAAGAAGCACTCCGACGTGCAGGTGATCGGCGGCAACATCGTGACGGCCGAGGCGGCCAAGGCGTTGGTGGACACCGGCGCCGACGGCGTGAAGGTCGGCATCGGCCCCGGTTCCATCTGCACCACCCGCATCGTAGCGGGCGTGGGCGTGCCGCAGATCTCGGCCGTGGCCAACGTGGCTGAGGCGCTCGCGAAGCAAGGCGTGCCGCTCATCGCCGACGGCGGCATCCGTTATTCCGGCGACCTGGCCAAGGCCATCGCGGCCGGTGCGTATTCGGTGATGGTGGGCGGCCTGCTCGCCGGCACCGAGGAAGCCCCGGGCGAGGTGGAGCTCTACCAGGGCCGCTCCTACAAGTCTTACCGCGGCATGGGTTCGCTCGGCGCCATGGCCCAGAAGCAGGGTTCCGCCGACCGCTATTTCCAGGATCCCACCGAGGAGGTGGAGAAGCTGGTACCGGAAGGCATCGAGGGTCGCGTGCCCTATAAGGGTTCGCTGGTGGCCATCGTGCACCAGCTCATGGGCGGCCTGCGCTCCAGCATGGGCTATACCGGTTCCAAGGACGTGGCGACCATGCGCACGCGCCCGCAGTTCGTGCGCATCACGGGAGCGGGGATGCGTGAGAGCCACGTCCACGACGTGACCATCACCAAGGAAGCGCCGAACTACCGTTCGGAATGAATGACACCGAAGGCCGCCCAGCGGCCTTCGAGCTATTTGAGACAGAGGATGCCATGAGCCAGTCAGACATCCATGCCGATCGTATCCTGATCCTGGACTTCGGCTCCCAGTGGACCCAGCTGATCGCGCGCCGGGTGCGCGAGATCGGCGTGTTCTGCGAGATTCGTACCCCGGACCTGGATGAGAAGGCGCTGCACGAGTTCAAGCCGCGCGGAGTGATCCTCTCCGGGGGACCTGAATCAGTGGTCGGTGATGCCACCCCGAAGTCGCCCAAGGCTCTGTTCGGGCTCGGGGTGCCGGTGCTCGGCATCTGCTACGGCATGCAGGACATGGCGGCCCAGCTCGGCGGCAAGGTGCTGCCCGGCACGCATCGGGAATTCGGCATGGAGCGCATGAGCGTCGCCGCGCCCTCGCGGCTCCTGGACGGCATCAGCGACGGCAGCGAGGGGGGCAAGCCGAGCCTCGAGGTGATGATGAACCACGGCGACTCGGTGACCGAGTTGCCGCCCGGATTCGTGCGTACCGGGGTCTCCAAGGACGCTTCCTGCGCCGCCATGACAGACGAGGCACGGCGCTTCTACGGCGTGCAGTTCCACCCCGAGGTCACCCAGACGCTGCAGGGTGGGAAGATTCTCTCGCGCTTCGTGCTGGACATCTGCGGCTGCAAGGCGCTGTGGAATCCCAGCCGCATCATCGAGGACAGCCTGATCGCGATCCGCGCCAAGGTGGGGCAGGACCATGTTCTCCTGGGCCTCTCGGGCGGCGTGGACTCCTCAGTGGTGGCGGCGCTCTTGCACAAGGCTATCGGCAAGCAGCTCACTTGCGTGTTCGTGGATACGGGCTTGTTACGTCTGCACGAAGGCGACCAGGTGATGGCGACCTTCGCCAAGCACATGGGGGTGCGCGTGATCCGGGTGGACGCGGAGCAGCGCTTCCTGAAGGCGCTCGCGGGGATCACTGACCCGGAAGCCAAGCGCAAGGTCATCGGCAAGCTGTTCGTGGAGATCTTCGAGGAAGAGGCGGCCAAGATCAGCGATGCCAAGTGGCTGGCCCAGGGGACCATCTATCCCGACGTGATCGAGTCTGCCGCTGCCAGCGGCAAGGCGCACGTGATCAAATCGCATCACAACGTGGGCGGGTTGCCGGCCCACATGCGGCTCAGGCTGCTGGAACCCCTGCGGGAGCTCTTCAAGGACGAGGTGCGCAAGATCGGCGTGGAACTGCGACTCCCTACTGAGATGGTCTACCGTCATCCCTTCCCGGGACCGGGCCTTGGGGTGCGTATCCTGGGGGAGGTGAAGAAGGAATACGCGGACCTGCTGCGCAGGGCCGACCACATATATATAGAGGAGCTGCGACGGGACGGGCTCTACGACAAGGTGAGCCAGGCCTTCGCGGTGTTCCTGCCGGTGAAATCCGTGGGGGTGCAGGGGGACGGGCGGCGCTACGAGTACGTGGTGGCCTTGAGGGCGGTGGAGACCATCGACTTCATGTCCGCCCGCTGGGCGCACCTGCCCTATGAGTTCCTGGATAAGGTGGCACGGCGGGTGTGCAACGAGGTGCCGGGCATCTCGCGGGTGGTCTACGATATCTCCGGTAAACCGCCGGCCACTATTGAGTGGGAATGAACCCCAACGACGAGAAGTTCATGCGCGAAGCCCTGGCGCTCGCGCGCCAGGCGGAAGCCGCGGGCGAGGTGCCGGTGGGTGCGGTGCTGGTGAAGGACGGCGTGGTCATCGGTTCGGGCTGGAACCACCCCATCGGCGCTCACGACCCCACCGCCCATGCAGAGATCGCGGCATTGCGCGCCGCTGCGACGGCGCTCGGCAACTATCGGCTCCTGGACACCACGCTCTACGTGACCCTCGAGCCCTGTGCCATGTGTGCCGGCGCCATGGTGCATGCCCGGGTGGAACGGCTGGTGTATGGCGCCACGGACCCGAAGACCGGTGCCGCCGGCTCGGTGCTCAACCTGGTGCAGGCGGGACCCCTGAATCATCGGCTGGAGGTGGAGGGCGGCGTGCTGGCGGAGGAGTGTGGGGCGTTACTGAAAGGGTTTTTTGCCCAGCGCCGTTGAAAGGGCTTTGGCCCCCCGCCCTCATGGGCTAAAATGGCGCCCCCTGGAGGGGTACCGAAGCGGTCACAACGGCACCGACTCGAAATCGGTTGGGGGCTAAACGCCCCACGTGGGTTCGAATCCCACCCCCTCCGCCAATTCTTCTTACATTCAGTCCTCGTTCCGCTAGACTTTGCACTAACCAACGGCATTTCCACGTCATCATGCCCGCACGCCACATCTACAAAGTCATCTTCATGAACCAGGGCAAGCTCTATGAGGTCTATGCCCGCAAGGTGAGTCAGGACGGTTTCTGGGGCTTCATCGAGATCGAGCAGATGGTGTTCGGAGAGCGGGGCGGCGTGGTGGTGGATCCCGGCGAGGAGAAACTCAAGACCGAGTTCGAGGGGGTGAAGAAGAGCTTCATCCCCATGCACTCGGTGGTGCGCATCGATGAGGTGGCCCGGGAGGGCACGGCCAAGATCGTGGCCCTCGAGGGCGGCACCAACGTGAGCCAGTTCCCGGTCCCGCTCTACACTCCAGGCAAAAAGTAGGCGTGCGCTTCGCCTCTCTGGGCAGCGGCAGCCACGGCAACGCCACCCTCATCCAGGCCGGAGATACCACCCTCATGGTGGACTGCGGCTTCTCCGCCTCCGAGACCGTGCTACGCCTGGCCCGCCTGGGCGTGGAGCCCGCTTCCATCGCGGCCTTGCTCGTGACCCATGAGCACAGCGACCACGCCTCAGGAGTGGTGCGCTTCGCTTCGCGGCACAGCATCCCGGTACGCTGCACCGCCGGCACCCGCGCCGCCTGCGTGAAGCTTGGTTTCGAGATCGCCGAACCCTTCGAGAGCGAACAGCGCTTAGTGATCGGCGACATCCAGGTGACGCCCGTGACCGTGCCCCACGATGCCCGGGAGCCGGTGCAGTTCCTGTTCGACGGCGGGCCGCACCGCTTCGGGTTGTTGACGGACGTGGGCAGCGTGACGCCCCATATGCGCCGCATGTTCAGCGGTTGCGCGGCGCTGCTTCTGGAGTGCAACCATGACCGGGCGATGTTGGAAGACGGACCTTATCCGCCTTCCCTGAAGGAACGGGTGGGCGGCCCCCTCGGGCATCTCAGCAACGACCAGGCAGCCGATCTCTTGCGCAGCCTGGACAAGCAATGGCTGCAGCATCTGGCGGCGGCGCACCTCTCGGAGAAGAACAACACACCGGAGCTGGCCCGCGCAGCGCTCGCGGAAGCGGCGGATTGCGATGAGGCCTGGATCGGCGTCGCTGACCAGGAAACCGGCCTGGATTGGCGCGAGCTCTCCTGAAAGTGGAGCGGAGCATCCGCTTACTGTAAAATACGGCTCCGTACCTGCCCCAGGACCGACAATGCACCAGTTCCGCGGTGGACCGGCCCTCTCCGATTTCCGCATCCGGATCCTGCTCGACAAGTTGCGCAACACCTGGCCCGAGATCGCGGGCCTAGACACACGGTTCCTGTATTTCGTCGATAGCGACGGCGCCCTGGGGGCCGCCGACCAGAATCTCCTGGAACGCCTGCTGAACGACGGCACGGCCCTGATGGCCACGCCCGCCGGCACGCTGTTGCTCGTGGTGCCGCGTCTCGGCACGCTCTCGCCCTGGGCCAGCAAGGCCACCGATATCGCCCGGAACTGCGGCCTGAAGAAGGTGCGCCGCGTCGAGCGCGGCGTGGCTTACTATCTGCGTGGAGAGGTAGGGGCACCTGACGCGGCGACGCTCGCGAGCCTCGCGCCGGCCTTGCATGACCGCATGACCCAGACGGTGCTGCACCATCCGGACGAGGCAGCGCGGCTCTTCGCCCAATCCAAACCTGCGCCGCTGCAGACCGTGGACGTGCTGGGCGGTGGCCGTGAGGCCCTGGTGAAGGCGGACCGGGAATACGGCTTCGCCCTCTCGGAGGACGAGATCGACTACCTGGTGCAGAGCTTCAAGAAGCTCGGCCGCAACCCCAGCGATACCGAGCTCATGATGTTCGCCCAGGCTAACTCGGAGCATTGCCGCCACAAGATCTTCCGTGGCGATTGGGTGATCGACGGGGAGCGTCAGGCGAGCTCGCTGTTCGACATGATCCGCGCGACGCATGCTCACAGCCCCAAGGGAGTGCTCTCCGCTTACAAGGACAACGCCTCGGTGATCGAGGGTTCCCGCGGAGCGCGTTTCTTCCCGCGGCCCCAGGACAACGAATACGCCTATCAGCAGGAAGACATCCACATCCTGATGAAGGTGGAGACCCACAACCATCCCACCGCCATCTCTCCCTTCCCAGGTGCCGCCACCGGCGCCGGCGGAGAGATCCGCGACGAGGGGGCCACCGGCATCGGCGCCAAACCGAAGGCGGGGCTCACGGGTTTCTCGGTCTCCAACCTCAAGATCCCTGACTTCGCGCAACCCTGGGAGCGGGATTTCGGCAAACCCGGTCGCATCGTCTCCGCCCTCGACATCATGATCGAGGGGCCCTTGGGCGCCGCCGCTTTCAACAACGAATTCGGCCGTCCGGCGCTCGGCGGCTACTTCCGCAGCTATGAGCAGGAAGTGGCCGGCACCCTGCGTGGCTACCACAAGCCCATCATGATCGCCGGCGGTCTGGGCAACATCCGTCCCGAGCATGTGGAGAAGCGCGATATCCCGGTTGGCGCGAAGGTCATCGTGCTCGGCGGCCCCGCCATGCTCATCGGCCTGGGTGGCGGGGCCGCCTCCAGCATGGCGAGCGGGTCCAGCGCCGAGGACCTGGACTTCGCCTCGGTGCAGCGCGACAACGCCGAGATCCAGCGCCGCGCTCAGGAGGTGATCGACCGCTGCTGGGCCGGGGGCGCCGACAACCCGATCCTCTCCATCCACGACGTGGGTGCGGGTGGGCTTTCCAACGCAGTGCCGGAGATCATCGACGCCAGCAAGCGCGGTGGCCGCTTCGACTTGAGGCGTGTGCCCAACGACGAACCCAGCATGTCGCCCATGGCCGTGTGGTGCAACGAAGCCCAGGAGCGCTATGTGTTGGCGGTAGGGGCCTCACGCCTAGCCGATTTCGAGAAGCTCTGCGCGCGGGAACGCTGTCCCTTCGCCGTGATCGGTGAGGCCACGGGCGACGGCATGCTGGTGGTTATGGACCCGCTGCTGGGCAAGCCGCCGGTGGACATGCCCATGGAAGTGCTCCTGGGCAAGCCGCCCAAGATGCTGCGCGATGTGAAGCGCGTCGGACAGAAACTGGCGGCTTTCGACGCCGCAGGCACAGATCTCAAGGAGGCGGTATATCGCCTGTTGCGCTTGCCGGCGGTCGCAGACAAAGGGTTTCTCATCACCATCGGCGATCGCACCGTGGGCGGACTGGTGCACCGGGATCCATTGGTGGGCCCCTGGCAGGTGCCGGTGAGCGACCTCGCCGTCACCGCCGCTGGCTACGAAGGCTACACCGGTGAGGCCATGGCCATGGGCGAGCGGGCGCCGCTCGCCGTCGTGGATGCACCGGCTTCGGGTCGTATGGCTGTAGCGGAAGCCGTCACCAACATCGCGGCTGCCGATATCGGCACACTCGAACGGGTGCGGCTCTCCGCCAATTGGATGGCCGCCTGCGGCAACCCGGGTGAGGATGCGGCGCTCTACGACACGGTGAAGGCCGTGAGCGAATTCTGCGTCGCGCTCGATATCGCCATCCCCGTGGGCAAGGATTCCCTCTCCATGAAGACGGTGTGGCAGCAGGAGGGCGCGCAGCGCACTATGCTGGCGCCGATCACGCTGGTGGTGACCGCCTTCGCGCCCGTGCACGACATCCGTGGCACCCTCACCCCGCAGCTGCAGCGCAGCGTGACAGATACCCAGTTGCTGTTGGTGGACCTAGGGGCCGGCAAGAATCGCCTGGGCGGTTCCTGTCTAGCCCAGGTGTACGGCCAGAGCGGCACGGAGGTGCCGGATCTGGACGATCCCCGGCTGCTCGCGAGCTTCTTCGGGGCGATCCAGGAACTGCTCAAGTCGGGCAAGCTGCTCGCCTACCACGACCGCTCCGACGGCGGCCTGTTCGTGACGGTGATGGAGATGGCCTTCGCCGGCCACTGCGGCGTGGACCTGCATCTCGACGGGCTCACGGGCGACCCCCTGGCGCTGCTCTTCGCCGAGGAGGCCGGTGCGGTGCTGCAGGTGCAGGCCAAGGATGCGGGCGAGGTGCATGCAGTCTTCGAGCGCCACGGCCTCGGCCGGCACGTGCACGTGTTGGGGGCGCCGCGACGCGACGGGCGTCTCGTGGTGGCGCGCGCCCGCAAGGCGCTCTTCGACGAGAGCTGCACGGACCTGCATCGGGCCTGGAGCGAGATTTCTTTCCACATGCAGCGCCTGCGGGACAACCCCGTGTCGGCGCAACAGGAATGGGAATCCAAACATGACGCCGGGGACCCCGGGCTACACGCGCGCCTGAGCTTCGACCTCAACGTCAATCCGGCCGCGCCCTACATCGGCAAGGGCAGCCGCCCACGGGTGGCGGTGCTGCGCGAGCAAGGGGTCAACGGCCAGGTGGAGATGGCGGGAGCCCTGGACCGCGCCGGCTTCGCCGCCGTGGACGTGCACATGACCGACATCCTGGAAGGCCGCGTCTCACTGGCGGACTTCAAGGGCGTGGTGGCCTGTGGCGGATTCTCCTACGGCGATGTGCTGGGGGCGGGGCAGGGCTGGGCCAAATCCATCCTCTTTAATCCCCGCGCCCGGG
>DASSIS010000138.1:0-3300 GCA_035691665.1 Gammaproteobacteria bacterium
CCGCCATGGCGATGCCGGCGGTGAGCAGCGTGGTCGCCACCGGCCGCTTGATGAAGGGCGTGGCCAGGCTCACGGGTCGGTCCGGTCGCGCAGCGCGCGGCGCTCGCGGCTGCGCTCGGCCAGGCGGTCGAAGGCCAGGTAGATCACCGGCGTGGTGAAGAGCGTCAGCAGCTGGCTCACCAGGAGGCCGCCCACGATGGTGATGCCGAGCGGCCGGCGCAGTTCCGAGCCCGTGCCGAAGCCGAGCATCAGGGGCAGCGCCGCCAAGAGCGCCGCCATGGTGGTCATCATGATGGGCCGGAAGCGCAAGAGGCAGGCCTGGCGGATGGCATCGCGCGGCGCCATGCCCTCACCCCGCTCCGCCTGCAGGGCGAAGTCGATCATCATGATGGCGTTCTTCTTCACGATGCCGATCAGGAGCACGATACCGATGATGGAGATGATGTCGAGGTCGTTGCCCGTGACGAGCAGCGCCAGCAAGGCGCCCAAGCCTGCCGAAGGCAGGGTCGAGAGGATGGTGAGCGGGTGCACGAAGCTCTCGTAGAGCACGCCGAGCACGATGTACACCGTGATGATGGCCGCCAGGATCAGGAACAGCTCGTTGCTGAGCGCGGCCTTGAAGGCCAGCGCCGCACCCTGGAAGGTGCTGATCACGCTCACCGGCACCTTGATGTCCGTCTCCGCCGCCTCGATGGCATTCACCGCTCCCCCTAAGGACTCTCCCGGCGCGAGGTTGAAGGAGATGGTGGCCGAGGGGAACTGGTTCAGGTGGTTGATGACCAGCGGCGTCTTCAGGGTCGAGAGTGTGGTGAAGGCCGAGAGCGGCACCTGGCTGTTGCTGGCCACGGAGGACGGCAGGTATACCGAGTTCAGGGAATCCAGGCTCTGCTGCAGCGAGGGGTCCGCCTCCAGGATCACCCGGTACTGGTTCGACTGGGTGAAGATGGTGGAGACGATGCGCTGGCCGAAAGCGTCGTAGAGGGCGTTGTCCACCGTGGCCGGGGTGATGCCGAAGCGCGCCGCGGTGCTGCGGTCGATGTCCACGTAGGCGGCGAGCCCCTGCTCCTCCAGGTTGGAAGCGACGTCCGCGAGCTCGGGCATGGTCTGCATGCGCGCCAGGAGCGCGTCCGACCACTTGGCCAGCTCCGCGGAGTCGGTGTCCTCCAGCACGAACTGGTACTGGGTGGCGCTCAGGGTGTCGCCGATGTTGAGGTCCTGCACCGGCTGCATGTACAGGCTGACACCGGGGATATCGTTCGTCTCCTGCTGCAGGTCATGGATGATGTCGGTGGCGTTCTCCCAGCGGCTGTCCCGGGAAGTGAGGTCGATGAGGAAGCGGCCCTGGTTCAAGGTGGTGTTGGTGCCGTCCACGCCCACGTAGGACGAGAGGCTCACCACGTGGGGGTCCTGCAGGAGGCGGCCCGCCAGGGCCTGTTGCCGGTCCACCATGGCCGGGAAGGAGACCGAGGGCGGCGCCGCCGACACCGCCTGGATCAGGCCCGTGTCCTGGGTGGGGAAGAAGCCCTTGGGGATGAATATATAGAGCAGGACCGTGAGCACCAGCGTGCCCACCGCCACCCACAGGGTCTCCCGCTCCCGGGCCAGGGCGTAATCCAGGGCTTTCTCGTAGCGGGTCAGCAGGTCCTGGAACACCCGGTCGCTCCAGGCCAGGAGCCGGCTCTGGTGGGCCCGGGTCTCGGCCTCGGGCTTCAGGATCCTGGCGCACATCATGGGCACGAGGGTGAGCGACACCAGCGCCGAGATCACGATGGTGACCGCCAGGGTGATGGCGAACTCGTGGAACAGGCGCCCCACCACGTCGCCCATGAACAGGAGCGGGATCAGCACCGCGATCAGCGACACCGTGAGGGAGATGATGGTGAAGCCGATCTGCTCGGCGCCCTTCAGGGCGGCCGCCAGGGGTTTCTCCCCCTCCTCCACGTAACGGGCGATGTTCTCGATCATCACGATGGCGTCGTCCACCACGAAGCCGGTGGCGATGGTGAGCGCCATGAGCGAGAGGTTGTCGAGGCTGAAGCCGATGAGGTACATGACCCCGAAGGTGCCCACGATGGAGATGGGGATGGACAGGCTCGGCACCACCGTGGCCGGCAGGTTGCGCAGGAAGAGATAGATGATGAGCACCACCAGCGCCACGGCGAGCGTCAGCTCGAACTGGGTGTCGTGCACGGAGGCGCGGATGGTGTTGGTGCGGTCCGTGAGCGTGGTCATGGTCACGGCGGCCGGCAAGGAAGCCTGCAGCTGCGGCAAGAGCGCCTTCACCCGGTCCACCACCTGGATCACGTTGGCCCCCGGCTGGCGCTGGATGCTCACGATGATGGCGGGGGTCGTGTCCATCCACGCCCCCAGCTTGTCGTTCTCCGCGCCCGCCACCACCGCGGCCACGTCCTTGAGGTGCACCGGCGCGCCGTCCTTGTAGGCCACGATGGAGTCGAGATAGGCGTCGGCGCTCTGCAGCTGGTCGTTGGCGTTGAGGGTGAAGGACTGGGAGGGCCCGTCGAAGCTGCCCTTGGGGCCGTTGACGTTGAGGTTGCCCAAGGTGGTACGCAGGTCGTCGATGTTGAGGCCGTAGCTCGCCAGCGCCCGGAGGTTGGCCTGCACCCGCACCGCCGGGCGCGCGCCGCCGCTCAAGGAGACCAGGCCCACGCCCGCCACCTGGGAGAGCTTCTGGGCGATGCGCGTGTCCGTCAGGTCCTCCACCTGGGTCAGCGGCAGGGTCTTGGACATCACCGCGAGGGTCAGCACCGGCGCGTCGGCCGGGTTCACCTTGGCGTAGATGGGCGGCGCCGGCAGGCCCGCGGGCAAGAGGTTGCCGGCGGCGTTCAGGGCAGCCTGCACTTCCTGCTCGGCCACGTCGAGGCTCAGGGAGAGGCCGAACTGCAGGGTGATGACCGAGGCGCCGGCCGAGGACGCGGAGGACATCTGGTTCAGGCCCGGCATCTGGCCGAGCTGCACCTCGAGGGGCGCGGTCACCGCGCTCGTCATCACGTCCGGGCTCGCGCCCGGGTACAGGGTGGTCACCTGGATGGTGGGGTAATCCACTTCCGGCAGCGCCGAGAGCGGCAGGAAGAGGTAGGCCACGCCGCCCGCCAGCAGGATGGCCGCCATCAGCAACGTGGTGGCCACCGGGCGCAGGATGAAGGGACGTGACGGGTTCATGGGCCCGGTCTCGCTTAGGCTCAGGAGCCGGCGGAGGACGGGTTGCGCTTATGCCCTGCGCCCTTCTTCCATGGGTGCTTGGCGGCGGTGGCCGCGGCCGGTGCGGCCGTGGCAGCGGCG
>DASSIS010000139.1:0-21771 GCA_035691665.1 Gammaproteobacteria bacterium
CGGAGAGGTAGCTTTCCTGCTGTGGGTGCTGATCTTCGGAGCAAAGAAAAGCTGGCGAACAACAACCGCCTGAAGCGTGCCAGCGAAGCAACAACACTCCTTCAAGCGGATGCTAACAGGGCGTAACCTGCCCTATTTTAATTTCACCTCATAACTCAGGACGCGCGGAACTCGTCATCCACTGGGATGTCCCAAACCACGGGACAGGGACGCGGGGCAACCGAGATGACAAGATCGAATGTCATAACGAGCAATCTCGGACGCCACGTGTTCGGTGCGGCGGCGATCGCATTCGGCCTCGTGGCCCTCTTCCGGCACAACTTCGACGACTGGCAACAGCTCCAGTCACTGCTGAAAAGCCCTGCGGGGCTGGCGGCGGTATACGCCACGGCGGTGCTGGAGATCACGGGCGGTCTCGCCATCCAGTGGCGCCGTATGTCGCGTTGGGGCGCGGGGATGCTAGGCGTCGTCCATGTCTTCTTCGCTTGCCGCTGGATACCCGTCATCGCCGCGGACCCGAGCATCTACGACAGCTGGGGCAACTTGGGCGAAGAGACCTCGCTGATAACGGGAGCGCTGTTCGTCTTCGCGGCCGCATCACCCGATGCTCCTTGGGTCGCCAAGGCCTACAAGCTGGGCCACTATATGTTCGGTTTATGCGTCGTCTCGTTCACGATCGGGCAGATCGTCTACCTCAGGGGCGTGGCGAGCTTCACTCCCCAGTGGTTGCCGCCGGGACCGATGTTCTGGGCGATGTTCACTACTGTGGCCATGGGCGCAGCCGCCATCGCAATCTTCACCGGGTACCAGTCGCTCCTGGCCTCACGCCTGCTCACGCTCATGTTCGCAATCTTCGGCATCCTGGTGTGGCTGTTGAGGCTCATCCATGACCCTGCCAACGACCAGAACTGGGGCGGGAACGCCGAGAACACTCTGCTCACAGGGGCAGCGTGGATCTACGCAGACTACCTCGGCCGCGCGTGGAAGAGCGGCGCTCCGCCGCCTAGGTTCTGATCGGGGATTCGTGACCTGGTTCTTGATCGTCGGGGCGAAAGAGAAGCTGGTGAGAGCCTAGGGACGGGCCTTCGGGTTCGCACCCAGGCGGTCCTGAAGCCGCTTGCGGAAACGCCGGCTCACCGGCAGACGGTGCTTGGATCTCAAAACAACCTCGCAGGCACCGTCCACCTGGACCTCCAGCGCGTGAACCCGTTCCAGGTTCACGATCACGGAGCGGTGGATGCGGATGAACTGCTCTTCCCCCAGGTCCCGCTCCAGGTCGGAGAGCGTCCGACGCACGATGTGCGTCTCCTTGCCCACGTGCAGGCAGGCGTAGTAGCCCGCCGCGTCGATCCAGTCGATGTCGGCCGCGTCCACGAAGATCAGCTGGCCCTTGCCCTTCACCGCGAGCCTTTGCAGCGGCTGCGGCGGAGCGAGATGGGCGAGCCGCTCCTTGGCGCGGCCCAAGGCCCGGGCGAAGCGCGCGTCGTCGAAGGGCTTCAATAGGTAATCGAGCGCCCCGGCCTCGAAGGCACGCAGGGCATATTGGTCGTGGGCGGTGACGAAGACTACGGCCGAGGGCATGTCGCCGCCCAACATCTCCAGCACGTCGAAGCCGCCGCACTCGGGCATCTGCACGTCCAGGAACAGCAGGTCGGGTTTCGACAGCCTGATGGTCTCGATGGCTTCCTGCCCGGACCCGCATTCCACCACCGAGGCGATATCCGGATCGCCGCGCAGCAGGACCGCGACGTTGCGCCGCGCCAGGGCCTCGTCATCCACCACCAGGATCTTCAGGGGCGCCGCGCGCCTGCCGGTGGCATCCATTCACGCCGCCTTCTTGAGCGGCAGCGTCACCACCACCTCGACACCGCCGGTGTCCGTCTGCCTCAGCTCCAGGCCCGATCCGCTGCCGTAGAGAATGTCCAGGCGCGTCCGGAGGTTGCCGATGCCGGTGTGCGCCTGCCAATCCTTGGGCAGGCCCGGGCCGTCGTTGTAGATCCGCAAGCAGAGCTTGCCGCCTTCGCTCGCTCCGGACACGCGGACGGCGCCGCCGGCGACGCGCTTGGTGATGCCGTGCTTGATGGCGTTCTCCACCAGAGGCTGGAGCAGCAGGTTGGGGACCTCCACATCCAGGAGCTCGGCGGGGATATCCACGCTTGCCTGTAGATTCGCCCCGAAGCGGACCTTCTGGATATCGAGATAGCGCTGCAGGTATTCCACCTCCTCCGCCAGGGACACCTGGGCGCGGTGGGAGTCCTCGGAGGCGCGGCGCAGGAATTCGCTCAGGCCCACGAGCATGTTCACCGCCGCCTCGTGGCTGCGATCCCGCACCAAGCCGGCGATGGAATTCAGGGCGTTGTACATGAAGTGCGGTTCCATCTGCCGCCGCAGGGCCTCCAACTGCGCCTTGGAGAGCTCCTCATTCTGGCGGGCCATCCGGTCCAGGGTATCCACGAACAGGGTCACCATCACGATCAGCGCGTAGACGATCACGAAGGTCAGGATCTGGTAGAGGAGTGACACGCTCCAGGTGTCGAGGAAGGTTGGCCAGCGTTTGTTGTGCCAGGGATTGAACATCACCTGCAGCAGGGAGTACCAGGTCTCGTACACCGCGCTCACCACGGCGAAGGTGGCGAGATGCACGCCTATGTTCTTTACGGTCGCGCTACGGAACACCGGAAACCGCAGCGCCAGCCAGCTGATGAAGGGAGTGGCGAGCGCCCAGGGCAGCCACGACACGAACTCGACCCCGAAGAGCGGCAGCCGCGCGCCCGGGTGTCCTTCCGCCTGCATGATGCATACCGTCTGGGTCGCGTCGAACAGCGCGCCGCCTAACCAGACCCCGGCGATCCAGAGACACTTCCTCGAAGCCATGGCATGCACGGGCCCGCTCATGGCCAACACTTTACCCCCGACCTCCGATGCCGGCCACTGGATGCAGTGAGCGGTCGATCCGCTGCAGTGGACGGTCTCCGGGCGCGGCACCTTCCTGCCTAGACTGCGGTCCGACTGCATACGGCACAGTGCCGAAGGAGGCTCCCATGATCACAGTCGCTCACACGCTGCGCTTCTCAGCCTGGTCCATGACCCTGCTCCTGTCCATGCCGGGGGCGAACGCCGACGGTCGCGCGCCGGCGGCGAGCGAAGCCGCGCCCGACATGATCAGCACGCTGCAGGCATCCGGTCCCCATAGCTCGCTCGGCAAGGGCAGCGAACTCCTCAGCCGGCTCGTGGGTACCTGGAACATCGAATACAGCTTCCATCTGAAGAACGGCACGGTGAAGCACCAGACGGGCGAGTTCCTCGCCGCGTGGGTCATGGATGGGCGCGCGGTGCAGAGCCTCTGGACCGTGGATCCCCACGACGGACGCCGGGACCGGGAGATCTACACCAGCCTGCACTACTTCGACCCCAAGTCGGGTACCTGGTACCTGACCTTCATCGACCCGGAGCATGCCGCGCCGGACTATCAGCCGGTGGCGAGGCTCACGGGCGCCGCAGAAGACGGCGACCGGATCGTGGTGTTCACCCATGACTTCAGCGGCAAGGATGACCGGATCAACCGCTGGTCCTTCGAGGGCCTTAGCGCCGATGCCTTCGTGTTCCGGGACGAGCAGTCCAGCGACAGCGGCAAGACCTGGCGCCTCTTGGAGGAAGACCACATGACGCGGCGCGACGGGGACGCCGAGGCGGCGGTGACACCGGGCGCCCCGCGCCCGGTCACCGGCGGCATCTGAGCCATGGGCCGCCGCTTCGCTCCCCGGATGTGCGCCAGGTCATGGCTGCCGCTGCTCGCCGCCCTGGTGCTCGCCGCGAGCGGCGCCGCCCAGGCGCAGGACGACGCCCAACAGGTGGAGGCCGGCAGGCTGGATGGCGCCGCCATCAGCCTGGACGGCGTGCTGGACGAAGCCGCCTGGCAGACGGTGCCAGAGATCGCCCTGACCCAGCAGGCCCCGCATCCGGGCGAGGTCACACCCTACGCCACCACGGTGCGCGTCCTGCGGGACGGACACTACCTCTACCTCGGGATCCGCTGTACCGACCCCGACCCCACCCGCCTCGCCATCCACACCCTGCAGCGGGACGCGGACCAGTCCGCCGACGACAACGTGATGATCGTCCTCGACACCTTCGGCCAGAAGAAGCTCGCCTACGTGTTCCAGGTGAACGCCGGTGGCGCCAAGGCGGACGGACTGATCTCGCCCGGCTTCAACAACCCGAATAGCAACACGCCCACGGTGGACTTCAGCTGGAACGGCTATTGGGACGCGGTCGTGCAGCGCAACGCCGACGGCTGGACCGCGGAAGTGCGCATCGACACCCAGAGCCTCCAGTTCAACAGCGCCAGCGCATCCTGGGGCCTGAACGTCAGCCGTTACGTGCCGCGGGACCTGCTCACCCTCACCTGGTCCGGCATCAACCTCAACGCCACGCCCACCAACCTGCAGTGGGAAGGCGATCTCGCCGGCGTGCAGGGCCTGAGCCAGGGCTCGGGGTTCGAGTTCGATCCTTACGCCGTCGCCCAATACAGCGACATCAAACGCGACACCGCGAGCTGGACCGGCTTCGACCTCAAGTACAACTTCACCCCGGCGCTGGCGGGCCTGCTCACCTACCACACGGACTTCTCCGAGGCCCCGGCCAACACCCTGAACGCCTCGATCTCGCCTTACCCGCTGTCCGTACCCGACACCCGGGCCTTCTTCCTGGACGGCGCCAACGTCTTCACCTTCAGCCACAACCTCGGGCAGAACTTCATCCCCTTCTACTCCCACAGCATCGGCGTGGTGAACGGCACGGTGGTGCCGCTGGATGCGGGCCTGAAGCTGCTCGGCAACACCGGCAACTGGACCCTCGGGATGCTGGACACCCAGATGGCGGGCACGGATGTCTCCGACGGCACCAACCTGTTCGCGGGCCGGGCGGACTACAACGTGGACAGCCAGTGGCGGGTGGGCACGCTCGTGACCCACGGCGATCCCCTCGGCCAGACCCACAACACCCTCACCAGCTTCGACAGCACCTGGAGCACGTCCACCTTCCAGGGGGACAAGAACCTGAACCTCGCGGGCTGGGCCGCGCGCTCCTCGGGCAACCAGCTGCCCGCCGGCACGCCGGACGGCTACGGCTTCGACGCCGAATATCCCAACGACCTGTGGTACGCCGACCTCAACTACAACCTGTTCGGCGACGCACTCGATCCCAAGCTGGGCTTCATCCAGCGTCCCGGCACCAAGCAGCTGAACCTGGTCACGAACTGGCAGCCGCGACCCGCGGCGGACGGCCCTTGGGGCTGGGTGCGGCAGTTCGTCGCGGGCGACACCTGGTACTACGTGACCGGCCTCGACGGCAGGATGCAGACCAACCACTGGCACATCACCCTGGCGCAGTTCACCACCCAGAGCGGCTGGCTCTGGAAGCTGCAACCCATCATCGAAGACGACGTGCTGGCGACGCCCTACGCCATCCTGCCGAGCGTCACCTTCCCGGCCGGCCGTTATCACAGCACCACCTACGCCCTGGCCGTGAACAGCCCGAGCGCGAACGGCTTCGCGTTCGACTGGTACAGCCAGAACGGCCAGATCTACGACGGCCATTACCAGGCCCTCTTCCCGACCCTCATCTGGGCGACATCCGGCGGGCACTTCAACCTGAACTTCGAGCCGGGCTGGCTTTGGGTCCAGAGCCCGCACGGGAACGGGGTGTTGAGGACGGCGTCGCTGTTCCTCAACTACTCCTTCACACCGAACCTCACGCTCTCGACCCTGACCCAATACGATGACGTAAGCCACAGCGGCTCGGAGAACGCCGTCCTGCAGTGGTACATCCGGCCGAACCAGATCTTCTACGCGGTCTGGAACCACGGCTCGACCCTGAACCCCAACCTGCTGCAGGGCGGGAAAGTCACGGCCGGCAACACCGTGACCCTGAAACTGGTGTGGGGGCTCCAGTAGACCGGCTCTCTCGCCGCCGAGCGCGGGGATAGCACCCTCTTTTCCCTTTGGGATAAAGTCTGGCTGCGAACCCGCCCCTATCGAGAGCACCGCCATGCGTATGGGTATCGGCCTGCGAGCCTTGTTATCGCTATTGATCCTTATCGCATTCGGCGTATTCGCCTGCGCCAACTTCACCCCGCGCGGATTCCCGGTAAACGCCCAGGGCACCAGCGACTATGTCGGCACGCTCCATGCCATCCCCGGCGTGCCGCTGCCGGCGGGGTTCCAAGACGGGGATCGCGTCGATATCCGCGAGCAGAGCTTCGAGACACGTATCGCCATCATCCTTCAGCACCTGCCGCTGGGCTATACCACCTCGTTCGTGATCGAGCGCGGCTCCGCGAGACTCACGGTGCAAGGGAGCGTCGTCGACCTCAGCGAGGTGCATATCCCGGGCCAGGCGGCTTTCGGCTGGTTCCAATGGCCGCAGCTCGCGGCGATCTCGTTGCTTAGCGGCATCGCGCTCTTGCTCCTGTGGCGCGGCCGGGATCGCGCCGCCTTCGGCATGGGGCTGTGGGCGATCACGTATCTCTGCTCCGTGGCGGCCACCTGCGTGCCCCTGGCCGGATGGCCGGGACTCATCGTCTATTACCTGGGGATGCCCTGCTTCCTGGCGGCCCGGGTGGGCTTCTACATCATGATCGAGGCAGGCCTCGGCAAGGCCCTGGCACCGAGGAGGCGCCGCGCCTTCCGGGCGGTGTTCATCGCCCTCCTGGCTGCCGGCGCCGTCCAGGCCATCGGATCCCAGCTGGTGCGCCTCATCACGGGCTCGGCGGAATTCCTGACCCCCGACTACGGCCTGATCCTGAGCGCCAGCTATTTCGTGCCCATCGTGATGCTGTTCGTGGGCTACGGTCCGGCGCCGGTGGCCGAGCGGCAGCGCCTGCGCTGGATGCTGGTGAGCGGCGTCACCTGGGCGGCAAGCATCTTCCTGCAGAACACCCCGCTCCTCGGCGGCGCCGTGTCGAACGTCATGGTGCAGTTCCTGCAGATCCTGGCGCTCCTGGGTTTCCTGTACGCGGTGCTGAAGCTCAGGGTGGTGGACATCGCCGTCGTCATAGACCGGGCCCTGGTGTACGGCCTCGTGACCACGCTCGTGGTGGGCGTCATCGCCGCCGTGAACAGCCTCGCGCTCCGGGAGACGGTGACGCCGGGGGCGAGCCTGGCGCTGCGGGTGATCGTGCCCCTGGCGCTCGGCATCGTGCTCGGGCGGGTGCGGACCTACGCGGACCTGCTGGTGGAGCAGGTCTTCTTCCGCAGCAAGCACATGGCGGAGACCGCACTGCGCCAATTCGCGCTCCACGCGGGATACGTGGAAGACGCTTCCAAGCTCCTGGACGCGGCCACGCGGGAGATACAGAGGCACATCGGCACCCCGGCGGTCGCCGTGTACTCGGCGGAGCGCAGCGGATACCAGCGCATCCAGCAAGCGGGAGCCGCCGCCTTCCCGCCGCGGCTCGACCGCGACGATCCGGCTCTCGTGGCCGCGCGCGCCGAGAAGACGGCGGTGGACTTAGGCCCCCTCACCAGCACACTCGGAGAGGACGGCTGCGTGTTCCCCATCCTGGTGCTCGGCAAGCTGCGCGGCGCCATCGTCTGCCGCAACCGTCCGGGCGAGCATTACGCCGGCTATGAGAAAGCGCTGCTCACGGACGTGAGCCAGGCCGTGGGCGCCGCCTGGAGCAGCTTGCGGGCCCAGGACAACGAAGCCTATGTCCACGCCATGGCGGCGGGCGAGCTCGGCCTCGACGCGGCCCGCGACCAAGCGCGCAAGCTGGCCTTGGCGGGAACCGAATAAGGCGGCTCACCGGCCGGAACTCTCCGGGCGGCGGGCAGTCACATCAGGAGGCCGGCAGAGCGCGTCTCAAGGCCGTCTCATCCGAGGTGCTGCCATGTTCACGTACGCATCGTTGCTGTTGTTCGCGCTGATCTTCGCCCTGGGCGCGTCGTTCCCGGGGCCGGTGCAGACCGCCCTCGTGGCCCGGGTGCTCGCGAAGGGCCGCGGCGGGATCGGCTGGTACGTGGCCGGCATCGTCATCGGCAACGCCTGCTGGCTCTGCCTCGCGGTGCTCGGTCTCACCGCCATCGCCGCGCGCTACACCACGCTCTTCGCCGTCATCAAGTGGCTGGGCCTCGCCTATCTCGTCTTCATGGGCTGCATGCTGTGGCTGCAGGCGCCCCGCGAGACGACGGCCGATGCCGCCGGGCCAGCGGCATCCGGCCGCGTCGTCGGCTTCGCGAGCGCGCTCGCCCTGTCGCTCGGCAACCCCAAGGCCCTGATCTTCTTCGGGGCGATCCTGCCGCAGGTGCTGGACCTCGCCGCGGTGACTCCCTCCGAACTCCTGGGCCTGGTCGCCGTGCAGCTCAGCGTGGACATCACGATCCAATATGCCTACGTATTGCTGGCCTCGCGGCTGCGCCGCGTGGTGCGCAGCACCCGCCAGCTGCGTCTCGCCCGCCGCGTGGCCGGATCGATGATGCTGGGGGTGGCGGCGACCATGGCAGTACGCTCTTGATCTCCTTACAGCCGGTGTAAGCATCGGCACATGCCGCAACTCTACGGCTCCCGGAGGCACTATACTTTCAGCCGGGGTCATCGAAGGGGTGTGTCATGGCCATCTTCCGCCGCGTGCCGGCAATCCTCGCTGCCTGCTGTATCGCCACAGGGATGCCACCCGCGCTCGCGGACCCGGCTCTCGTGCAGCAGTATCAACAGCTGCAAAACAGTCTGAGCCAGACCTACGACGACTACCGCAGCCAGAACCAGGCCATCGTCGACATGGTCACCCCGGGCATGATGACCCAGTACAACCCGCAGGACCTCGGGGCCATGGTCACGCGCGACCAGACCCTGACGGCGCAATCGAACCGCTACATCGCGTTCTACGGCCAGTTCCGCGACCGTTTCCACGCCCTGCTGGGCGGCTCCCCCGCCTACGCGGCGCAGGACCAGCAGATCATCTTCCTCTGCAACCAGATCGTGGCGCTCGACTCGCAGCAGTTGATCCCGCTCTTCCAGCAGAGGATCGGCCTGCTCACCCAGGCGGAGCAGCTGGATCTCAGCAACCAGTCTGACGTGCTGCAATGGAATGCGCTGGCGGCCCAGATGGGCAACCTCAACGGCCAAGACGTCAACCTGGCGAACCAGGCCGCGCAATACGATCAGCAGATAAGGGACAACCTGAACGCCGTGTACAACGACCTGAAGCAACGCATCGCCCGGGAGCAGCAGAAGGACCAACAGGCGCAGGCCACGGCCCAAGCGGCAGCCCAGGCAGCAGCACACGCCGCAGCGGCCAGCACCAAGGGTTTCGTGCTCAAGGACGTGAAGGCGACCGGGGACTTCTACATCGCGACCGCGGACGGAAGACGGCTGGATCCCAAGGAGTTCACGAGTGCCACCATCGGCGACGGCGCGCGGCTCGTGACCGGCGCCGACGGCCACGTGCAGCTCACCCTGCCGGACGAGACCACCTTCACCGTCGGCCCCGACACCAACATCGTGTTGGACGGTTTCGTGTATTCCCAGGACGACAGCCTGCACGCGGCGACCGTCTCCCTCACCAAGGGCATCTTCCGCTGGGTCACAGGCGCGCTCACGAACTCCGCGGTCGCCGACCTCAAGATCAAGCTGCCAGCCGGGATTGGCGGCATCCGCGGTACCGACTTCACGGCCCGGGTGAACGCGGACGGCTCAGGCACGGTGAAGCTCTACAGCGGCAAGCTGGAGCTCACCGAGACCAAGGGCGACTTCACGTTCATCCTCAGCGGCGGCCAGGAGGTCGCCTTCGGCAAGGACGGCGTCTTCGGCCATCCCCAGCCGCTCCACAAATCCCTCCAAGTGAAGCCTTAAGGACCCGATGACCATGACCGGTACCCGGACCGTCTCCTGCGCCTGCGGGCGGGTGGAACTCGAGCTGCGCGGCGAACCGATCCTGTGCGCCGCCTGCTACTGCGACGACTGCCAGGAAGCCGGCCGCCGCCTCGAGGCGCTGCCCGGCGCCCCGCCGGTGAAGGGCCAGGACGGCGGCACCGACTACGTGGTGTACCGGAAAGACCGGGTGCGCTACACGAAGGGCGCCGAGCTCCTGCAGCGGCACAAGCTCCGGGAACGCTCGCCCACCAACCGCTGGGTGGCGAGCTGCTGCAACTCCGCCATGTCGGTGAACTTCGACGACGCGAAGTTCTGGGTGGACGTGTACCGGCTGCGGATGAAGGGCGAGAGACCGCCCCTGGAGATGCGGGTCTCCACCCGCTTCAAGCCCGAAGGCGCGACCCTGCCCACGGACGTGCCCCAGTATCCCTCCTACCCCTTCAAATTCATCCTGCGCCTGCTCGGCGCGCGCCTCGCGATGCTGCTCGGCCGCTGAGCGTTCACCACCGTCATCGCGGAGGTCGTGCGGGGTTCCAACAAGGAACCTTCTCGACACCAGACTGTCCCAAGGCATGTTCCCAGCTGCGTACGCGAAGGGGTCCGCCATGGTCGCTGTATCGGCTTCGCAGAAATCCCGCATCGGTCTTCTCTGGGCACTCGCCTTGGCAGCGGCGTCGGCCATGCCCACTGCGCAGGCCATGGACGAGGATCAGACCAACTTCCTGATGGAGACCGATCAAGTCTCGCCTACGCAACAACAGGCCTACGAGACCGGCATCCAGAAATACAACCAGTGCCTGAGCCAGAGCGGATTCCCGCTCGCCCGCACCGCCTGGGCTCACGAGAACGGCACCCTGTCCACTTACAGCTATCTCTCCGGCCCCGCGACCTGGAAGAGTTTCGACGCGGTGCTGGCGGCGGAGAAGACCTGCCTCCCGGTGAAGCAAGCCGCCGTGAACCCCTACCTGGAAAGCGAAAGCCGCCGGTTCTGGAGCCTGACGCCGGAACTCAGCATCCACTACCAGGACCTGCTCACGGCGGTGCCGCCGATCCTGGAGCTCAAGTACTTCACCATCAAGAACGGCGTCAAGCCATCGAACGATTTCACCGGCTCCATCTCGGAATTCGCGGCGGCCGCCGGCAAATCCACCTGGAAAGGCCAGCTCATGACCTTGAGCAGCACGGACGGCGACCGCGGCGAGCCTGACTACGCGGTGGTGAGGCACTACCAGTCCATGGCGGACTTCGGCGACAAGCAAGACCTGAACTACGTGCAGTTCGTGACCATGCTGCAGCAGAAACTCGGCAAGGCCAAGGTGACGGCGGACCTGAAGGCCATCAACGACGCGATCGCGGACGTCTACTTCGACCTCTACAGCTACGAAGCGGAGCTATCCCTGGCGCGCCAGTGAGCGGCGCGGCTATTGCCCCGGAGGCGGCTGCCAGAGCTCGACCTTGTTGCCCTCGGGGTCCATGACCCAGCCGAACTTCCCGAACTCGGAATCGTCCATCTTGTCCAGCACCTGGCAGCCCTCGTCGCGCAGGGCCTTGAGCAGGGAGACGAGGTCCTCGACCCGGTAGTTCACCATGAAGGAGGATCTGCTCGGGGCGAAGTGATCGCTGTCGGCCGCGCCGATGGACCAGACGGTCATCCCGCCGGCCGGGTTCCCGGCCGCGTCGGTCCAGGTGAAGGCCGTGCCGCCCCACTCCTGCACGTCCACCCCCAGGTGCCGCTTGTACCAGTCGCGCAGTGCCGCCGGGTCCTTCGCGTGGAAGAAGATGCCGCCGATACCCGTCACTCTCTTCATGTGAACCCCCTATCGGGACAGCATTAATCAAACGGGGAGTGCCCCCTTATAAATCCGCAGTCCTCTGCCATTTGACAAAAACTACCGCGCAAAAAACACATGTATTTTTTATGACAGCGGTGCATCACCGATGCGATAAACCACGCGCGAACCGCCTCACGCGAAGCTAGCCCCCATCAAACCACAGCCGCGGCGCCTTGCCTACCCTCCCCCCAAGACCCAGTAATCGCGGTCGGTCGCCGATGATCCCCGGACAATAAAAAAGCCGCGTGCAGGGCACGCGGCTTTCATTTCCCCGCAGGCCAGGGTTACTTGAAGTAATAGCGCAGGGCCAATGACCAGCCGCTGACGTTCTGACCGTTGGACCTGGACACACCGTAGCCCAGACCGACGGCGAACGAACGGTCGAAGTCATAGAGAGCCGCGACGCCGACGTCATTGCCCGAAGAACCCGGGCTCGTATGGTCGACGTTGGCGTCGAGTTCCACGGCCGGGGTGACCATCGCGCGCAGCAGCACGCCGGCATCGTAGCCCGTGTTCGTGCTGGAGCTGCTGAAGCCATCCACAGCGAACGAGCTATGCGCCGAGAGATAGGAGAGGTTCGGCACCAGGTCCACCGAATCCGAGAGCGGGATGCGGTAAGCCAGGCCCGCCTCATAACTGTTGCCAGTGGCGCTGCCGTTGTTGATGCTGCCGATAGGATTCCAGTCGGCGCTCTCATGGCTATAGGAGCCGCCCACCAGCCAGTTATCGGTGATGGCGTAGGAAGCGCCGAGGCCGTAGGCATGGTCGGAACTGAGGTTGGATCCGGAGGGATCGTTGAAGGTGCCGTAGCTCAGGTCCACGTAATCGTAGCGGGGGGCATCGGCATAGGCGGCGGTGGACATCGCGGCGACGGCAACGACGGCCGCGAACAGGTATCTCTTCTGCATCACAAGACTCCATTTTGTAGTAGTAAATCAAGACGGGCGCGCGCCCATGCATGGGCATATTTGCCCAAACTGCCGGCCGACCCCTTCATGAAACGCGCGCAGCTTACACGAACGGCTTCGCAGACCTCTACTGGTGCCTCAGTCCACGTTCTGATAGTCGTAGTTGTAGCCGTAGGAATATGTCTTCTGCGTATCGAGGGGTTCGACCACGAAGATGCGTCGCGTCGCGAAGGGGTCTAGCACGACGTCCAGAGCAGTCTTGCCACAGGCCTGCTTCACGTTGTCGCAATCGCTCAGCACCACATCCGTGACCTTGAGGCTCCAGCTCGTGTTGTTGCGCAGATAGATCTCCTGGGATTTGCCGTCGGCGGCATTCACGGCCCATGCGGAGATCCGGTCCTGTATCAGGTTCAGGTCCACGCCGGCGGGCGGCGGTGCCGATGCGGCCACCGGATACGCGGCGGCGATGGCCGGATACTGCTTGTGCAGTTCGTTGTTGAACGGGATGGGGTCGTACTGCTGATCGGTCTCGGCATGGTCCGGCAAGATGCTCGGCACGATGTCTCCACCGTAGCTGATCTTGCCCGGCAGGACCGTGAGGCACCCCAGGTCCTGATCGGAATTGAAGATAGTGCGCCAGTATAGGAAGTGCTGCAGGCAATAGCGCCCGGCCGGCACGGGCACGAGATACAGCGTCCACCCGCCCTGGGTGTCCGGCACCTCGAAGCCCTTGGCGCCGGGGCTCATGCCCTTGTAGGAGATCTGCGTGATGCGGGTGGGTGCATTCAGCACGATGCCCGCGATGCCTTCGCCCGGCAGGAGCTGCACGGGTTTATCCGCCTGCAACACGTTCGAGGCGCAGCCGGCGAGGAGCAACGCTGCTCCAAACGACATCCATCCACGCATATCCCTATCTCCTTTTGAAAAATGTGCTCTATCCTCGATCAATCTCCGGGGCAGGTCTCTATACCAAGATCATGCTTCAGATGCCTTTCTGCGGTTGGCCACTCACTTGCTCTCGATGTAGTTGAAGATCAAGGCGGCGACGATGGCGCCGATCCCGAGGCTCAAGCCGATGATGGCGGCGAGCCGATCCTGGGGCCGCGGGATGTCGTCGTCCACCGTGTGCCCGCGCTGCTGCAGCTCCCGCACGAGGTCGGAGTGTTCCAAGGCCTTGTGCGCACTGCTCTTCACCTCTGAGAGGAGGGCCGACCCGATGTCCGCCGCCACAGGGCTCTGCCCTTCCGCCGACACCCAGTCGGCCGGGCGCAGGAACTGCGTCTGCCCTGACTTGGCTGTCACCACGATGCCGACGTTGGGGCCCTGCACGCCGCGGTAATTGAACTTGATGCCGGCGAGGTCCTTCCAGAGCAGGCTCCACGTGGTCATGGGCGGCTTGCCCGGGACGAGGGTCTGAACGATCTCCATCCCCAGGTCACCGATCCTGAGTTCCTGGGTGGCCTGTTCGCGGCCGATCTTCAAGAGACCCGGCAGTGCAATCAACGATGCCGCCAGGAGGCCGCCCACGAAGATGAACATCGGTATCGGCGGCAGGCTGAAGGGCCCCGCATCCGTGGGCACATTCAAAGCGAGCTCGACACCCCCCACGATGGCCAGCGCGAACGGCGCGAGCACTATGACCCAGACTCTTCGCCCGCGACCTGACTTCAAAGCAGCGGGCCGGAGCACATGCACGTCCTGGCCGATGTCCACCTTCGGCCGTGGGCGGTACTCGTCCTGTTCGTCGTCATCCCAGGCGTCGGCGCTCATCCCGTCATCCCTCAGCAGGCGATACTCGAAGGGTCGGGGACCGGCAGCGCCACCGCGGGGGCCGCTGCCGAACCATCCGACGGAACCGCCGGCAAGGACTCGGACGGCTGAACCAGCCGCGCGACCTGAGGGCGCCCGAGCCTATAGAGCACCTTCACATGCTGGCCGACGGTGAAATCCTGCTGCGCCAGGTAATCGTGCTGCCGGTAGAGTCTGCCGTCCGCGCCGTAGGTGTAGAAGACGATCCACCCCAGGCTCCTGGTCATGTGGCCCGGATCGTTCGACCTCTCGAAATTCTGCCTGACACAGGTGACGACGGCGTCGGCTGCCTGCACCCCGCTCCCGATGTCATGAGGCCGCAGATCCCGCTTGGCCTGAGTCGCGACGCTGCCGAGATGTATGGCTCCGACCAAGACCAGCACGACGCCCGCGACGCCCATGGCCCGGTTCACCGGACCGGCGCGGCGCACCATGGACACCACAAAGACCGCGACGCCGGCGCAGAAGACCACGATCGCCCAGTAACCCGGTGCGGCGTCGGGGGACCCGGCGTTCCGCCGCACGAGCCAATCGGCCAACACGAATGACGCGAGCAAGACCGCGGCCGGAGCCAGGGCTGCAGCCAATCCCCGTTTGGGTGTCGTATCGTCGTTATCCATCCCTGCCTACTTCCCTTCCGCAAATCCGATCTGAACCCGGGGCCGACCGATCATTTCCCTGCGACAGCAGCGTGCTCGCGCCGCCACAGCAAGAAGCCGGCTGCGGTGCACCAGATGAACCAGGTCAGGAACAGGGAGCGCTGCACGAGACCGTAGACAGGCTTGGTGTTCATGGCCAGCCATGAATGCGGAAACATCGGGGCCATGTTGAGCCCCATGGAGACCCACAAGAGCACGAACATGATCCATGAGGTCATGACGAGGGCCCGCGCTTTCGGGTCCTTGCGCCAGGCGAGCGCGAAGGCCAGGGGCGCCTGGTAGCCGAAGATCTCGGACAGGCCGAAGTCATTGTGCAAGGGATGGGGCGTGGCGAAGAGGGCCACGCCGAGGCCCGATAGGCCCATGCAGACTATCAAGTAGACCGCGAAGCGGTTGTGCCCGGCCCTGGTCGAGGCATCCCACACGCCCCAGGCGAACACCCACATGCAGAGGGTGACGCTGGCCAACATGAGGGCGAACGGCCATCTCATGGGCGTGTCCAGGGCGCCGATCTCGCTCACGGTCTGATGCACATGGCTGTAGCCCGGCACCATGGCGGCCAAGGCCAGGACCCCTGCACAGAAGATGACGGCCCCGAGAGGCCCGAACAACAGGCGAATACTGCGATTCATTGCTATCCCCAATCGTGATTTGTTCCCGACTATTCTCTAAATTCCTAATTTATCCGCGATATTCGAGCCAGCATCCGCCCGCAGGCCCATTTCCTGTCGAATAAATGATCACTCGAGAATTATCCTCCAGCTCGTGTGTCACCGGAGCGAATTGAAGTGCGTTGTTGACCAGCAGTGTTTGCCCCTTGTACAACACGGGATAGTTGTCCCTCAGGAGAGTCGCAGGTCCCGTCTGGAGGCGCAGGTCTGGCCCACTTAAATCCGGGAGGACCACGAACGCTTGGCTCCAGCGGAATGAGGCACTAGCAGGGCAGCCCGGGATCGCGCGCGAACCGGGTTTCGTCGACAGTAGTGCAATCGTCTGATTTCCTGGGGGAGTCGGGGCTTTCGTGTCAGCACCAAAGTGCTCAAAAATCCGCGTGTGCCAAATCTGCAGCATGCCGCCTGCTTGCACGAATTCTTTGGCGCCCTCGAGCGCGTAGCTCCAATTTGGCGGCGAGCTTTTTTGTAAATCCTCCTGCCAACCTGGGTCACCTACATACTTCAGCTTCGCAATCAGTTCGATATGCTTGCTAGCATCAAGCGTCTCCCAGGGAGGGTTCGTAAAGCCGGGATACGTTCCGACAGCCGCCAAGATACAGTCGGCACTAGCCTGCTTCAGCCGTTGGAGCAGCGCCTGACAAAGTTCAGCGTTTGGAGCACCAGGTTGTGTTGTGGATACCCAGCCGGATGCGTACGCCGTCGAAAAAGCCAACAAGAAACACGCGGCTGGGCGGATGGCCCATTTCAAGAGACCCACGCTCAGCACAATGATTGACGGCTTCCGGGCAAAATTCCTTATCAATGGCCTTCTCCCTAATTCGATCAAAGCTGAAATCGTGGTCTGCCCACGATTGTTATATTGTGATGGTACTTCATCATATATTTGCCAAGAGACAAGAGGAAGGATCGCCATGACAGACAGAATCACCGTGGCCGAATCATTACCGGCAACCGCCGTCGTCCGCGTCTCGCGCGCCAGCTACGACCCGAGCCGGTTCGCCGAGGTCGACGCCGCCAGCAAGAAGACCTCGGAGTACATCATCCCCGCCGTCAGGCGCTTGCCGGGGCTCATCCACTTCTACGCCGGCGTCTCGCCCAAGGGCTCGATCGTGCAAGTCAGTGTCTGGGACACCGAAGCGCATGCGGCACAGCTGGACACCCTGAAGGAGATGGTCGTGGACGGGCGCCGGGATATGGAGGCGGTGGGCGTGAGCTTCACCCCGATCTTCAACTACCCGATCGACTGGACCTGGACCGTCTGAGCTCGCGCGATCGAATCAAGGGAGAAATCGGGGCCTGCCCTCGATCATTCCCATGAACCACGAGTCCCCGCGAACAAGGTAGTCGTGCGGCCGCCGATCCAGATCTCACCCCGTTCGCCCGCCGTCACGTAGACACGGCCTGAACGGCCGACGCGCGAACCCTGAGAGGCGATATAGGGCAGCGAGGCTCGGGAGGTTGCGACCAGCCACTCCGCCACACAGGCGTTCAGGCTTCCGGTCACGGGGTCTTCACGGACGGAGCCCAGGTGGTCCGTGAAGAAGGCGCGCAACTCAAATGCGGCGGGGCTGCTCGCCGGATAGGGGCCGACCACACCGAGATCCAGGCGCCCTTCGTAGCTACGCGCGGGCTTGAGCTCAAGCACCTCCGCCGCCGATCCGAGCAGCACCATGAACCATCCCGGGCCATTGTCTGCCCAGCGCGCGTCCACGATCCTTGAGCGCGGTATCCCGAGGAACTTCGAGATCTCGGTGAGCCTCGATTCCTCCACGTCGCCGCTGTCGATGAGTGGCGGCGCGGCGAATTCCAGAGTGGTGCCGGTATTCCTGATCCGGACGAGGCCGATGCCGCATTCCTGGACGATCTCCGCCGGGTTCCGGGGTCTGTTGCCCGCTGACAACCAGGCGTGACAGGCACCCAGGGTCGGATGTCCGGCGAACGGCATCTCGCGCTCGAGGGTGAAGATCCGGGCTCGATAATCCGCCCCGGGGACCCCGGGAGGCAGCAGGAACACCGTCTCAGACAGGTTCAGCCAGCGGGTGATCTTCAGCATCGCCTCCGTGGTGAGGTCTTCACCATCGGAGATCACGGCCAAGGCGTTGCCGAAATCCGGGGATTCACCGAACACATCCACCAGTTGAAAACCGTGTTTCATAGCGCGTTGCACCCTGTCGTTTCCATGGGTCGCCGTCGAGCTTAGATGCCGCTCAGTGCGGCAGCGTCGTCGCTGACCGCGATCTCGGTCTCATCCACGAACACCGCGGGCTCTTGCCAGGGATGATGGGACCTAAGACCCTTGGTGATGAGCCGCTCCAACTGGGCCGGGTCACGCGGGATCGCGAATTCCACCCTCACAGTCGGGACACGCTCGATCGTCCCGATCGTTCCGGCCGTGGGCTTGGCTCCCGGGAGAGGACGGAACTGTTCGACACCGACGGCGGACCACCAAGCCGCCCGGTCGTATCGTCCGTAGCGCAGCGGCACTTCCGAGGCGATGCCCTCCAGGAGGGCCTCAAGGTGCTCGGGTGGAACGAACGTGGTGATCCGATAGACCTTGCGCAAATTCATACCTACCCCTCAGCAATGAGTCTGCCCACGAATCTGTAACCTGCTATAACCATTTTGATGGTGACACAAGTTCGGCAATCTGGGCAAGCCCGTCGAAGCTGAGCGTACTAAACCGAGGGGCAGGGTGCCTGCTCTGCCCTTGCAGGTCGCAAAACCCTGTGCTATTACTGAACCATATGGTTCAGTATAGCCAGACCCGCTTCGATGCCTCCTTCGCCGCGCTCTCGGACGCCACCCGGCGCGGCGTGCTGGAGCAGCTCGTGCGCGGGGACGCCTCGATCACGGACCTGGCCGAGAAATTCCACATGACCCTTACTGGCATGAAGAAGCATGTGGGCGTGCTGGAGCAGGCGGGGCTCGTGACCACGGAGAAGGTCGGGCGCGTGCGGACCTGCAAGCTCGGCCGGCGCCGGCTCGAGGAAGAAGCCGCTTGGATCGAGAGCTACCGCCAGCTCTGGGCCGCACGCTTCGACGAGCTGGACCAGATCGTCGAGGAACTGAAACGCAAGGAGAAGCTCGATGGCCGTAAGAAACGGGAGTGAGGGCAGCCCATGAAGAATCCTACGTCGGTCGAACGGGAATCCGAGCGCACGCTCGTGGTCACGCGGACCTTCGACGGCCCGGCGCGCATCGTGTTCCAGGCCTGGACCACGCCTGAGCTCATCAAACGCTGGTGGATGCCGAAGTCCATCGGGATCGCCTTCATCTCCTGCGAGATCGATGCCCGAACGGGGGGCGGCTACCGTTTCGTGTTCAGCCACCCTGAGACGAAAGAACCCATGGCGTTCTTCGGCAAGTACCTGGAAGTGACGCCACCCTCCCGACTCGTCTGGACGAACGACGAAGGCGGTGAAGGTGGGGCCATCACCACGGTGACCTTCGAGGAAAAAGCCGGCAAGACCCTGGTGACCTTGCGCGACCTCCATCCCTCGAAGCAGGCTCTCGACGATACCATCGCCTCCGGGGCCACCTCCGGGTTCGACGAGTCCTTCGGGCAACTGGACGAGGTGCTCGTCACCCTAGTCTGAGAGCTGGGCACCGAGCCACTTGTGGATGGCGTCTACCGCGGCTGAATCCGCGCCCACATAATCTATGGCCGCGCCGGCCGGCACATTGCGGTAGATGATGCTGATCTCGCTGGGCTTCACGGCCTTCAGGTACCGCACGCCCTTGAAGGGACCGGAATAGTCCCCGTTGCCGAAGCGCTGCGCTTCCGCCTCCAGGTATGAGCGGATGGCGGCGACGAGAGCTTGATCCTTCGGGTCCTTCGCCACCACCTGCTGGATGCCGCCCTCTTGGTTCTTCTGGAACGCTTGGGTGGAGTTATGGCGGTTGAAAGGGGTGGCTGGCGCGCCGATGGCGGGCAGCAAGAAGAGCGAGAGTATGGCTGCCGTCACGGTCTTATGGCGCATAACTGAGCTCCCTGATCGTTACCCTATTCTGTACCGAACGATGGAACAAGCCCTACTGGCTGGCCTAAGAGGCCAGCTTCCCCGCTACGCTTCATGCTTCGCGGGGCAGGTCAGGGCGTTCGCAGCAGTGCTGCTCACCCTCCCAGCCCGTTCGGCCGGATGGTCATGTACTGGCATGACCATGAAAGGCACCGGCCTCACCCAGATTCTTTTCATGATTTCATCACAAAAAAACAGGGTCCTCTCCCCTATCATTCAACGTACGGATGCCCATTGGCTGAATAGCCCCCAAGAGGTCGAAGATGAAGAAGTGGATAGTACCCGGTGTCATCACGATATTCTTCGTGATCTTTCTGGTCCTGATCGTGCTCCGTCCGGACAGCACCGACGACGACGCGGTCAAGCCGGATTCCTTCGGCGCGGACCTGACGTACCAGTTCACCTGCGGCAAGACCCCCGCTCTGCAGGCCCTCGAAGGGTTCATGACGGCCAAGGGATTCCGCACCCTGGACAAGGTGAAGGCCGGCACGAAGCTGACCCCGGACTTCAGCTGGATGAAAGCGGACGTGGTGGGGATAGACAGCGCCCGCCGCCAGATCGAGTTCAAGGTGTTCGCGGACAACACCGAGACCTATTCCGTGAGCCTCTATTCCGAGCCCCCCACCCAGCACTCCAAGGATCTCGAGGACGCCCTATTGGGATTCACAGGGAAGACCCTCGGTTGCAAAAACGGCCAAGTTGCGCATGTCGACAATCCGGCCGGCGCCAAAGATCTTTATGACCGATCGGTCGGCGCGACTGAAACTTGGTTCCAGCAAGCCGCAGGGATAGCGCCGACCGCAGCGACAACGGCGACGCCGGCTGCAAGCACGAAATAATCGGGGTCTGTCCCCGATTATTCATGTTATTAATGCGAAGCCATAGCAGCCCGATTCTCCGCGGCGAGATCATGATATCGAAGAGTCACCGTTTCCATATAAGGAACAACATCTGGAAAATCCATGTGGACATGGTGTTCGGCCGAAACTTTGGCCAATAATTCACTGGCAACGACACCGGGATAACCGGCAAAGTAATGTAGGGATGTGCATATCATCTCCCCGTGCTGGCCGGGCATGGCACTAGGATCCACGCCACACCAGAGATCGATACCCTCAGTCGCCGGTCGATTGTGGATAGCATCGCCTTCAACGCTAAAGCTGTACTTGACGCCCTCCAAGAAAACGAAGCCCTTCACCGGCGACAAAGTATCCAGGCCAGTAAACCCCCAATGGCAAGTTCCTGGAAAATAGTGATCGACGGAGAACTCACCTTCGTAGGCACTGCCGTCCCACTTCAGCGGGACTGGCACCATGATCCTGGCGGGCAGAGGAGCCTTCCCTTCGAAGATCGTATCCGAATATGGCCCGCAATATGCGCTGCCGCCACGGGGACTAGCCCACATCCCGACGCTGTATTCGACTCCCAGGCTGACGTTCAAATTCGATGGCGCCACTACGTAGAGCTTGACGCGCTCGACGGGATGCGGGTTGAGCTGAGGAGAAGCCAGCGGAGTATCGTCGCTAACATTCCTTCGCACCCCGTCACCGATCAACGCTGACACGAACAAGATGACCACCACCACTGCAGATCCAATCACGACTCTTTTGGACACTGTGATGCCCCTCTTAGGCTGGAACTAGCTTCACGTCCGTTCTGACTGTAGAAGGTTTCAACAACCTCAGTATCGTCCGGGTTCGAACTTCGCAATTTTGAAAATTGTGGTCTAGCCTAAGTTATCGCAATGACTGCTTTTGCAAATCTTCTATGAGGTCGGAGAGGCTCAGAAAATCGCCGATCATATCGCTGCCAACCGTGAGCAAGAAATCCGCAGGCCCTTTCCGTTTGGGATCGTAAGGGCCGTCTTCCACGTAGGATTCCGCCGTCTGAAACACCCAAAGGACATCTTCGTCGGCCGCCCGATCTCCGAAGATGTCTCTGCCCAAATATACGAACGTATCAATCGACGGGTAACGCAGCTTCTCATCGAAGTACGTCAC
>DASSIS010000140.1:0-6738 GCA_035691665.1 Gammaproteobacteria bacterium
GGTGGCACATGCCCGCCAAGCGCTCTTCGACGAGAGTTGCACGGACCTGCACCGGACCTGGAGCGAGCTCTCCTTCCATATGCAGCGCCTCCGGGACAACCCCGCGTCGGCGCAGCAGGAATGGGAATCCAAGCATGACGCCGGGGACCCCGGCCTGCACGCGCGCCTGAGCTTCGATCTCAACGCCAACCCGGCCGCGCCCTACATCGGCAAGGGTAGCCGCCCACGGGTGGCGGTGCTGCGCGAGCAAGGGGTCAACGGCCAGGTGGAGATGGCCGGCGCCCTGGACCGTGCGGGCTTCGCCGCGGCGGACGTGCATATGACCGACATCCTGGAAGGCCGCGTTTCGCTCGCGGACTTCAAGGGCGTGGTGGCCTGCGGCGGATTCTCCTACGGCGACGTGCTGGGGGCGGGCCAGGGCTGGGCCAAATCCGTCCTCTTCAATCCCCGTGCCCGGGACGAGTTCACCGCGTTCTTCGACCGGGCCGATAGCTTCGGCCTGGGGGTATGCAACGGCTGCCAGATGATGGCGGCTCTGGCGGAACTCATCCCTGGCACCGTGGGTTGGCCCAAGTTCGTCCGCAACACCTCGGAGCAGTACGAAGGGAGGTTGGTGCTGGCGGAGATCATGCCCTCGCCCTCGCTGTTCTTCGCCGGCATGCAGGGTTCGGTGATGCCCATCGTGGTGTCACACGGTGAGGGCCGCGCGCTCTTCAGCCACCAGGACGCGGCTCAGCAACTCCTGGCCAGCGGTCGCGTGGCACTGCGCTTCGTGGACAACCGGGAGCGGGTCACCGAGCGTTTCCCAGCCAACCCCAACGGTTCGCCGCTGGGCATCACGGGCATCACCAACACCGACGGCCGGGTCACGCTACTGATGCCGCACCCGGAACGGGTGTTCCGTAGCGTGCAGATGTCCTGGCATCCGCAGGAGTGGGGTGAGGATTCACCCTGGATGCGTATATTCCGCAACGCCCGGGCCTGGGTTGCCTGAAAGCGGCGGCGCTCGGTGGATAAAAAACGGCCCCGTGAGGGGCCGTTTCTTTTTTGGAATAGCCCGGATTTCAGCGACAGACGCGGGAGCCGGTGAGGGGAGTGCAGTATTCGTGGTGCTGGGGGTTCGCCGGTACCGGAGTCAGCAGGCGGTTCCCTTCGATGATCTTGATCGGTCCGATGGCCTGCTTGGCCAAAGCTGAACTGCCGTTGGTCGAATCTTGACGGTCAACGGGAGCCACGGAGATCGCCTGGGTATCAGGGATGATGGGCACCGCGGCCATCGCGGGTGCCTCAGTCAAAACCGGTTCGGTCGCATCCACCACCTCGGGTAATGGCAGGCCCGCGAACAGATAGGTCGGCTTCATCGTCCTTAGCTTGCCGGTACCCGGTATGGAAGCAGCGATTTGGGTGGGGGCGAGCACCGACGCGAACCCGTCTTCCATCGATGCGACGCTCTCATGCAGGGCTGCCGCGCCAAGCATGGAGAAACTGTTTAGCTTGGCGAGCGACAAGGGCATCTGCCGTGCCGAAGCCAGGAGCAACAAGCCACTGAGGAACACCGCGCTCGCCAGAATTACCGTCGGCAGGCGGGGAGTACCCTGGGATGCATGATGGGGCGCGATAAGGCGTTCCACCCGCATCGTGAGCTCGCCACCGTTCAGACCCATCGCTACGCTGGTCTCGATCGCCTGGATGCCCGCCAGATCGGTCAGGGCATGGGCATAGTGCAGAGCATCGTTCCCGCAAGCATGTACCGCGCAATCGTCACAGCAGAGCTCGCGCTCACGACGGGCATCGCGCGAGACCCAGCGCACTACCGGGTGGTAGAACAGCAGGGTCTCCACAGCGATCTGCAGCAGGTTCACGAGGTAGTCGTGACGCCGGATATGGGAGAGCTCGTGGGCCAGCACCATCTCGAGTTGCAGTGGAGTCAGATTCATCAAGGCTGCCGGGGGCAACAGGATGACCGGTTTGATCCAGCCGGCCACGCAGGGCACCACGATGTTCGTGGTTAACAGCAGCTGTACACGCACCCGCACGCCCACATGCATGGCGAGCTGGATCAGGGTCTCCTGGAGCTGGTCGGGCGCTTCAATAGCACCGTTGCGCAACAGATCGCGTGTCTTGCGCCAGCCGCTGAAGGATTTGAAGGCCATGAGCGCCACGCCGGCACACCAGGCGGGGACGGTCCAAGGTACGATGGGGTGCAGGAGTTCCCGCAGGGCGGTTAGCGGGGAATGCGAGGAGGCGGCTGTGAGATTAGAAGCCGATTGCGCCACACCCACTATGCTGGGTATGGCGATCGTGGTGCCGAGCAAGTGGATGAAGGTGGCCACCGGGAGTAAGGCGAGCACCGCGAGCGTGCCCAGGCTCAGCCAGTAGCGCTGCTGCGGGCTACTGTCTCGCATCATCACGCGCAGACAGGCGTAGGCGGCGCCTACCAATATCCCCTGCCAGAGGAAATGCACCAGGGTCCATCCCAGGTGATAGGCGAGCGGTGTGGAGAGCAGGGCGTCGAGGGTGTTCATCTCTGCTGCTCCTCGAGTTCCTTAAGGCGCGCGCGGATCATGGCCAGTTCCTCGGGGGTGGCGGGTTTGCCTGAGCCCAAGGCCTGCATCACGAGTTCGGCAGCGGAACCCTCGAAAACCCGGTGCAGCAGCTTGCCGAGGAAGCGCTTCTGCGCCCGGCGCTGGCTGAGGGAGGCCGCGTAGATATGGGCGCGGGCGGATTCGTCGCGCTTAACGAGGCCTTTCTGGTGCATGATCTGCAGGGTGGTGAGCACCGTGGTATAAGCCACCGGGTTCTCATGGGCCAGCACCTCGTGCACTTGGCGCACGGTGCAGTCGCCCTGCTGCCAGAGGACGCGCAGGATCTCGAGTTCGGCTTCCGTGGGCTCGGGGGGTGTACCCACCGGGGCAGGTCGTCTGGGTGACATGATGGGGCGCTCGCTGTTGGAGACTATGGTTTGAGTATAGACTAACTACTAGGAGGTTAGTACAAACCCCTTGCAATTCTCCCTGGGATGACTAAAATACTAATCACATAGTAGTTAAGCTAGATCCGGATGCATGTAACACCCTGTATAGATTGGAGATATCCCCATGACCAAATTGCTGATGACCTGTGGTGCGGCGGTGTTGCTGGTAGCCTGCGCCTCACAGCCCGCGACCACGGGATCCACCATGGCCTCCTCGGCTACCCAGGGAAGTAGCGCCGCACCCGCCGCGTCCGGCGTGCAGCCGCAGCAGGCCAAGCTCATCTGTGAGGATTCTGACCAGATCGGTTCGCACTTCCATGCACGCGTCTGTCTGACGCCGGAGCAGGCAGAGGCACGGAAGAAAGCCGCACAGGAGATGATGTCTAACTTGCCTGGCGGCAATGGAGGCTGCGCTAACAATAGTTGCGGGGGGCCACCGTCGAATTAGGCCGGTATTTAAAGCGCCGCCGCGGGCCGTGAACAAGCGGAGTATGGCCGGTTACAATAACCGGCCATATTTTTTACAGCGGCGGAGTGCCTCGATGCCCACCCGGTCCCGTGACGTCCAATTGCATGCCCCCACCGGCCTCAAGCTGAGCTGCAAGGGCTGGCAGCAGGAAGCGGCCCTGCGCATGCTCCACAACAACCTGGACCCCCAGGTGGCGGAGAACCCGAAGGAACTCGTGGTCTACGGGGGCATCGGCCGGGCAGCCCGGGACTGGGAGTGCTTCGATGCCATCGCGGCGACCCTCAAGCGCCTGGAGAACGACGAGACTCTGCTGATCCAGTCCGGTAAGCCCGTGGGCGTCTTCAAGACCCATGAAACGGCACCCCGGGTACTCATCGCGAATTCCAACCTGGTAGGCAAATGGGCCACCTGGGAGCATTTCTTCGAGCTCGACAAGAAGGGCCTCATGATGTTCGGCCAGATGACGGCCGGTTCCTGGATCTACATCGGCTCCCAGGGCATCGTGCAGGGAACCTATGAGACCTTCGTCGAGGCGGTACGCCAGCACTACAAAGGTGACGCGCGCGGTAAATGGCTGCTCACCGGCGGCTTGGGTGGCATGGGTGGCGCCCAGCCCCTGGCGGCGGTGTTCGCGGGGCTCAACTGCCTCGCGGTGGAGGTGGACGAGAGCCGCATCGACAAGCGTCTCGCCACCGGCTACCTGGACTACAAGGCCACGAGCCTCAAGCAGGCCCTGGACATGCTGCAGAAGGCCGCCGGAGAGGGCGAACCGAAATCCATCGGCCTCTTGGGCAACGCTGCTGAGGTATTCGACGAGATCCTGAAGGGCGGCTATCTGCCGCATCTCGTCACCGACCAGACCTCCGCCCACGATCCCTTGAACGGCTATATACCCGTGGGCTATTCCCTGGAGCAGGCAGCCAAGCTGCGCAAGGACGATCCCAAGAGATATGTGGAGCTCGCCAAGCAGTCCATGGCCCGCCAGGTGCGCGCCATGCTGGGCTTCCAGGCCAAGGGCATCCCTACCTTCGATTACGGCAACAACATCCGCGCCATGGCCCGGGACGCCGGTGTGACCAACGCCTTCGACTTCAAGGGATTCGTGCCGCTCTACATCCGTCCCCTGTTCTGCGAGGGCATGGGCCCGTTCCGCTGGGCCGCGCTCTCCGGCGATCCGGAAGACATCTACAAGACCGACACCAAGGCGCGCGAGCTCTTCCCGGACAAGAAAGGCCTGCACCGCTGGCTCGACATGGCCCGAGCGCGCATCAAGTTCCAGGGGCTTCCGGCACGCATCTGTTGGCTGGGCTACAAGGAACGCCACAAGCTCGGCCTCGCCTTCAACGAGATGGTGAAGAAGGGCGAACTCAAGGCTCCGGTGGTCATCGGTCGCGATCATCTCGATTCCGGCTCCGTGGCTTCTCCCAACCGCGAGACCGAGGGCATGCGCGACGGTACCGATGCGGTGGCCGACTGGCCGATCCTGAACGCCCTGCTCAATACCGCGAGCGGTGCTTCCTGGGTGAGTTTCCACCACGGCGGCGGCGTAGGGATGGGTTATGCCTTGCACGCGGGTGTGGTGATCGTGGCGGACGGCAGCGAACGGGCCGCGCAGGCGCTCACGCGGGTGCTCACCAACGACCCAGGTACCGGCGTCATGCGCCACGCGGACGCGGGCTATGAACGGGCGGCGGAAGTGGCGCGGGAACGCGGCCTCGATCTACCCATGCTCGGCATACGCTGACGGGTAATGCGGCCCCGGACGGGGAGCATGCTGATCGATCTCAATGCAGACGTGGGCGAGGAATGCGGGGACGATGCCGCCCTGATCCCCCTCTTGACCAGCGCCAACGTGTCCTGCGGCGTCCACGCAGGGGGCATCGGGGTCATGCGACGCACCGTGGATATCTGCCTGCAGCACGGGGTGACGGTCGGAGCTCACGTCTCCTATCCCGACCGGGAGCACTTCGGCCGGCGCGATATGACCTTGCCCGTGGCAGAACTCACGCGCATCGTCCTCGAGCAATTGCGCGCCCTGTCTGATGTCGTTGCTGCCGCCGGTGCATCGGTGCGTTACCTCAAAGCCCATGGCGCGCTCTATAACCGCATGGCGGAGGATGCCGCCGTCGCTGATGCGGTGCTGGTTGCTATCCAGGCCTTCGATCCCAAGCTGCTGCTGCTGACCTTGCCGGCTTCCACCGCCATGGCACGTGCCCGTGCGGTGGGCATCGGTGCGGTGGGGGAGGCGTTCGCGGACCGGGGCTACCGGGATGATGGGCGTCTCCAGCCCCGGGACAAGGAAGGTGCGCTCGTCACCGATGCCGGGAGAGTCGCGGCCCGAGCCTTGCGCCTCGCCCAGGCAGGCACCATCGAGAGCGTCGGCGGCAAACCGCTGACCATCGAAGCCCGCTCCCTGTGCGTGCACGGCGATACGCCGGGTGCCGTGTCGCTCGCGGGCGCCGTGCGCAGTGCCTTGCAACAGGCCGGCGTCGAACTCAGGGCCTTCGCATGAATCTCCGGCCCATGGGGGATAGCGCCCTCCTGGTGGAGACCCGGGACAGCACCGAGGCCCAGAGCCTGAGACGCGCCTTGTTGGCGGAATCACCCGCTGGCGTGGTGCAGTTGGTCCCCGGTCATCGTTCCCTGCTGGTAGTGACCGATCCCCTGGTGACGGACCTGGGCGCGCTCGCGATACGGCTGCCGGAACTCCTGCGCACGCCCGCGCCGGCGCGCGCCGCCAAGTCCCACGAAGTGCCGGTCAGTTACGGCGGCGAGGATCTGGATAGCGCCGCGAAGCTCCTCGGCATGCCGGCAGAAGAAGTGGTGCGGCGTCATAGCGCTGCCATTTACACCGTCGCTTTCCTGGGCTTCGCGCCGGGCTTCCCCTATCTCACGGGATTAGACCCCAAGCTCGAGATGCCGCGGCTCGCCACCCCGCGCACCCGCAGCCCCGAGGGTGCCGTGGCCGTAGCCGGCGAGTTCACGGGTGTATATCCCCAGGCGACGCCGGGTGGCTGGCGGGTGCTGGGCCGTACCGATCTCAAGCTGTTCGATGCGGCACGCGAGTCGCCAGCTCTCTTCGCGCCGGGCGATCAGGTGCGCTTCAAGGTTCTGCCGTGATCAACGTCATCGAGCCGGGGCTCTTCACCACCGTCCAGGATCTCGGGCGTGAGGGCTTAGGGCACCTGGGCATACCGAAGGCGGGCGCAGCGGATGTCTTCAACCTGCGTGCTGCGAATCGGCTCGTGGGCAACCATGACGGGGGGGCGGCCTTGGAATTGACGGGTAGGGGGGG
>DASSIS010000141.1:0-10434 GCA_035691665.1 Gammaproteobacteria bacterium
ACCCTCATCCCCATGCTCGCCTGCCTCGGCGTGCCCGGCGCCAACAAGCTCAAGGTGGAAGGCAGCGGCGAGGACCGCCCCCGCGTCGAGCCTAAAGGCCGCATGACGCGCTTCCTCTACCACATCCCCCGCGGCGCCGCGCGCGGCATCGGCTTCACCTTCAAGTGGAGCGTGATCGGTTTGCGCTCGCTCTCGGGCCTGCTCGGCCGGGCGTTCGGCTTCGCCTTGAAGCCCGCGATGGATGCCTTCACGAAGGGCTACACCTACCTGGAGGAAGGCTACCCCCAGCTCATCCGCTGGGCGCTGGCCCACAAGTTCAGGGTCTTGGGCGTCGCCGCCGCCTCGCTGCTGGTGGCCCTGGCGCTCCTGCCGACGCTGGGCGTGGAGCTGATCCCGCAGCTCTCCCAGGGCGAGTTCCAGGTGAAGCTCACCCTGCCCCCGGGCACACCGCTCTCGGGCAGCGACGCCGCGGTCGAGACGGTAGAAGCGGCGGCCGCCAAGCTGCCCCAGGTGCTCACCACGTATTCGGTGGCCGGCACCGGCAACCGCCTGGACGCGAACCCGGTGGATGCGGGCGAGAACACCGCGAGCCTGAACGTGGTCATGAAGCCCGGCCTCAGCCATCGCGAGGAAGACCGGACCATGGCCGCGTTGCGCACCACGCTCAACCAGATGCCCGGCATCACCTACAAGTTCGAGGAGCCCTCGCTGTTCACCCTCTCGACGCCGCTGGAGGTGGAGATCGTGGGCTACAACCTCGACACCCTGAAGCAGGTGAGCGAACAGGTGGCCCAGGCGCTCTCCTCCTCGCCGCGCTTCGCGGACGTGAAGAGCACCATGCAGGCCGGCCAGCCGGAGATCCAGATCCACATCGACCCGGCCCGCACCGCCCAGCTCGGGCTCCTGTCCAGCGACGTGGCCAACACCGTGGTCTCCAAGGTGCGCGGCGACGTGGCCACCCGCTACACCCTGCACGACCGCAAGATCGACGTGCTGGTGCGCAACCGCGCCGACCAGCGCGCCAACGTGGACGACATCCGCAACCTGATCATCAACCCGGGCTCCGACAACCCGGTGCCGCTCTCGGCGGTGGCCGACGTGACGCTCGACGAGGGTCCCGGCGAGATCCGCCGCGTGAGCCAGGAGCGCGTGGCGCTGGTCTCCGCCAACGTGGCCCAGGGCGACCTCGGCGCGGCGGCGGCGGAAGCCAGCACCCTGCTCGCCAAGATCTCCCTGCCCGCCGGCATCTACGCCCGCGTCGCCGGCCAGAACGAGGAGATGCAGAGCTCCTTCCATTCCATGCAGTTCGCCCTGGGACTCGCCATCTTCCTGGTGTACCTGGTGATGGCCGCCCAGTTCGAGTCGCTGATCCACCCGCTGGTCATCATGTTCAGCGTGCCGCTGGCCCTGGTGGGCGCGGTGTTCGCGCTGTTCATCACCCAGACCACCATCAGCGTGGTGGTGTTCATCGGCTTCATCATGCTGGCGGGCATCGTGGTGAACAACGCCATCGTGCTGGTCGACCTCGTGAACCAGCTGCGCGCCCGCGGCATGGAGCGCGAGCAGGCATTGGTGGAGGCCGGACGCTCGCGCCTGCGCCCCATCATCATGACCATGCTCACCACCACCCTGGGGCTGCTGCCCATGGCGCTGGGCCTCGGCCAAGGCGCCGAGATCCGCGCGCCCATGGCCATCACGGTCATCGGCGGCATCCTGTTCTCCACCCTGCTGACCCTGGTGGTGGTGCCGGTGGCCTACGCGCTGCTGGACCGCAAGCATGACGTGAAAGCCCCCGCCGAGGCTGCCGCCGGCGAGGCGGTCACTCCATGAACATCACCGAGTTCGCCCTCAAGCGCCCGGTCACGGTGATGGTGGTGTTCACCTGCTTCGCCGCGATCGGCGTGATCGCGGCGCGGCTCTTGCCGCTCGAGTACTTCCCGGACATCGAGTTCCCCTTCATCCAGGTGCAGGTGCCCTACCAGGGCTCCAGTCCCGAGGAGGTGGAACGGCTCATCACCAAGCCCATCGAGGAAGCGCTCGGCACCCTCTCCGGCGTGAAGCGCATGACCTCGACCTCCGACGCCAACCAGTCGGAAGTGGACCTGGAGTTCAACTGGGACGAGAACGTCTCGGTGAAGGAAGTGCAGGTGCTGGACAAGGTGGACTCCATCCGCGGCGACCTGCCGGCCGACGTGCGGCATATCGCGGTGCTGAAACAGTCCGGCGCCGACGTGCCCATCCTGCAGTTGCGCATATCCAGCAACCGGGACCTGACCCGCTCCTACGACATGCTGAACCGGTTGCTCAAGGACCGGATCCAGCGCGTCTCGGGCGTATCCCACGTGGACCTCTACGGCGTGGTGCCCCAGGAGATCCGCATCGAGCTGCACGCGGATGCCATCGCCGCCCATAACGTGGACCTGAACAAGCTCAACGCCATCCTCTCCGCGAGCAACTTCGCGGTCAGCGCCGGCAACATCACCGACGCCGGGCAGCGCCTGCTGGTGCAGGTGAACGACGAATACAAGTCCCTGGACGACATCCGCAACCTGCGCATCGGCGAGGGCAACCTCAGGCTCGGGGACATCGCCACCATCACCCACGCCAACCCGGAACTCAACTACGGCCGGCACCTGGACCGCAAGTACGCCATCGGCATCGACGTCTACAAAGAGACCGGCGCCAACATGGTGGAAGTGGCGCAGCGGGTGATGGCCGAGGTGAACGACGTGGCGCGCATGCCGGAGATGCAGGGCGTGAACATCTTCCCCCTGGGCAACCAGGCGGACGGCGTGAAGCAGTCGCTCTCGGCGGTGTTGGACGCGGGGCTCATGGGCGCCATGTTCTCGCTGGTGGTGCTCTACTACTTCCTGCGCCAGTTCACCACTACCCTGATGGTGACCCTGGCCGTGCCCTTCTCGCTGCTGATCGCGCTCGCGGTCATGTACTTCATGGGCCTGTCGCTCAACATCCTGTCCATGATGGGGCTGATGCTCGCCATCGGCATGCTGGTGGACAACGCGGTGGTGGTGACCGAGAGCATCTTCCGGCACCGGCAGTTGCATCCCGGCGACCCAGTGCAGGCGGCCATCACCGGTTCCCGCGACGTGTCCCTGGCGGTGACCGCCGGCACGCTCTCCACCATCATCGTGTTCCTGCCCAACGTGTTCGGCGTGCAGAACGACCTCACGGTGTTCCTGAAACACGTGGCGATCGCCATCGTGGTATCGCTCGCCGCCTCGTTGTTCATCTCACTCACCATGATGCCCATGCTCTCGGCGCGTATCCCGGCACCCAAGCCCCCCAAGCGCCCGCACCTGGTGGAGCGGCTCAGCGCCCGCTACGCGAAGCTCCTCGGCTGGTCGCTGACGCATCGCTGGATCATGATCGGCGTCATCTTCCTGGTGATCGTCACCTCCGCCCTGCCCATCGCCCTCGTCAAGAAGGATGCGGGGGACAGCAATCCCACACGCCTATTCCTGGAATACAACTTCAACGGTCACTATTCGCTCGAGGTGGTCGAGGATTCGGTGAATCAGGTGGAGAGCTACCTCTTCGCCCACCAGAAGCAGTTCGAGTTCAAGTCCATCTACACTTACTACGACACCGGCCGCGCCGAGACCAGCATCCTGCTGCGCGACGACCTGAAGGACCGCAAGAGCGCCCCGGAGCTGGAGGATGAGATCCGCAAGGATCTACCCCACCTCGCCATCGGCCAGCCGAGCTTCGACGACCAGCAGAGCGGCGGCGGCATCGAGATGCAGGTCACCGGCGATTCCACCTCGGTGCTGGAGGAACGCGCCCAGGAGATCACCCGCATCCTGTCGCGGGTTAAGGGCGTGGAGGACGTGCGCGCCGAAACCCTGGCCGGCACCCGCGAGGTGCACATACACGTGGACCGCGACCGGGCGCTGCGCTCCGGTCTGGACGCCGACAGCGTCGCCAGCGCGGTGATGGTGGCCTTGCGCGGCGAGGAACTGCCCCAGTACCGCGGCGCGAACGGCGAGATCAACATCAGCCTCGCCTACCAGAAGAGCGACCGCGAGACCCTGGAGCAGCTGCGCAACTTGCAGCTCTACAACGCCGCCGGCACAGCCGTGCGCCTGGATTCCGTGGCCGACTTCGGCGTCACCGAAGGCCCCTCCAGCATCCAGCACGTGAACCGCGAGGCCTCCCTCGGCATCACCCTGAGCCTGGCCCACGACGTGACCTTCGATCAGGTACGGCCCCAGATCAAGCAGGTCATGGACAGCATGAACCTGCCTCCAGGCTACCAGTGGGCCTTCGGCGAGGGCGTGCAGCAGGACGATTCCGAAAACCAGATCATGGTCACCAACATGCTGCTGGCGGTGCTGCTCATCTACATCGTGATGGCGGCGCTGTTCGAGTCGCTGCTGCATCCGGCGGCGATCTTGAGCGGCATCGTGTTCTCGATCTTCGGCGTGTTCTGGTTCTTCCTGGTGAGCGGCACGAACTTCGGCATCATGGCCATGATCGGCATCCTGATCCTCATGGGCGTGGTGGTGAACAACGGCATCGTGATGATCGACCACATCAACCAGCTGAGGCGCGAGGGCCAGTCGCGCTACTCCTCCGTGGTGGAGGGCGCCACCCACCGCCTGCGCCCCATCCTCATGACCATGTCCACCACCATCCTCGGTCTCGTGCCACTCGCCATCGGCAACACCACCATCGGCGGCGACGGTCCGCCCTACTTCCCCATGGCCCGGGCCATCATCGGGGGCCTCGCGTTCTCGACGCCCGTGAGCCTCCTGGTGCTGCCCACCATCTACATCCTACTGGACGACCTGGGCCTCTGGTCCGCGCGGATGATGGCCGCGGCGCGGGAATGGCGCACGGCGCGCGCCCACAAGGGCTCGGTGCCGAACCCCCACATCTGAACCTAAGGATGGCGCTGGCCCGGGAGCGGGCCGGCGGAGGATCAGTCGGCGCTGCCCATGGTCTTCACGGCGGGCGCCTGCTCGGTCTTCTCGGGGGGCTTGAGCAGCAGGCTCTGGATGTCCCAGTAGTTGAGGTGCATCACGTTGACCGGGAGCGCGTTGACGCTCAGGTCCAGGGTGGGTCCGTTCAGCACGAAGGGCAGCATGTAGTCCAGTGAGGACATCTCGGGCACACTCTCGCCGTCGTTGGCATAGGCGAGCTTCTGCTTCAGGTACTCGGTGCGGTGCTTGAGCTTGTCCGGACGGCTGGTGTCGTTCTTGAGTTTCAGCACCACTTCCCAGATGTTGGCGCCGATGGCGAGGCAGTCCTTGGCGTTGCCGTAGTTCACGTCCGAGACCGGCTTGGTGCCGGCGCTGCGCGCCATCTCGGCGACGCTGTGCTCGGTGAAGTGCAGGTAGAGGTACTGGGTGAGGGCCAGGAGCGCGGTGTTGATGGCGCGGCGCGCCGGGATGCCGATGCCGCCGAAGCTCTGGGCCGGCGCCTTGCGCACCTGCTCGATCTTGGCGAGCAGCTCGGCCTTGCGCTTGTCGAGGGGCGGGAACTTCTCGTGGGTCTCCTCGATCCTGATCAGCACTTCCTCGCGCTTCTTCTTGTGCCAGAAGCGCCGCAGCTTGGCGGCGTCCCGCTCCAGGTCGGCGATGGACATGACGATGTTCTGGCGGTCCCGGTCCAGAATCTCCACCATGCGCTGCAGGTCCTTGATCTGCGCGGCGCGGCGCTGCTCGAAGAGCTCGCCGTGGCGCTCGCGCTCGAACTGCTCCTGGCGGTTGGAGAGGTCCTCGGCCAGAGCCCTGATCTGGTTGCGACAGGTGTCCCAGACAGCCTTGAGGCGGTAGTAGAGGATGGCGTTCTGGGCCTTCTCCGGGTCGGTGAGCATCTGCTCCAGGCTCACGAGCCGGCGGCTGGTCTCGTCGTAGCGCTTGCGCAGGTCCTCCACGTCGGCGCGCAGCACGGTGCGCTCCGCCTCCGCTTCATCCAGCTTGCGCTTGATGAGGTTGCGGTCCTGGAAGATGTTGACCAGCGACTTGTGCTGTTCGGTGGTCTCGGCAGCAGGTTCTTCCTGCTCCGGTGCCGCTTTCTTGAATAAACCCACTGAATCCCACCCTCGCGAAAGATGCGCGCCCATCTTGCCATAAACCACCGACACCCACCGCTCACACGACATAAAGAGGCGACCGGCGGCGCGGGGATCCGGACAGCCGTAGCGTAGACGCCGAAGATTACAGAGCGGTTAAGCGGCGGGCCGGAAGCGGTGGCGGTTGTCCAGGCAGAACTCCAGCCACTTGTGGAGCAGGATGTTTCGTGTCCAACGCTGTTCGATGGCGGAGGCGGCGGGTCTCCATACGCCGCGCAGCGCGGCATGGCGCGGAGCATCGGCGCAGCTCAAGGTCTCGGCGAGGCGCGCGTCGTGGTAGATGCAGAGCTTCAGGTCCGGATCGGCGACCTTGACCGTGGCCTCGTCGAACCAATAGGTCATGTGCAACACGCCGGTGTACGGGCTGCGCTCCTCCACCGTGAGGTGCAGGTCGAGGTCGCGGGGGCTGGAGGAGACGGCGTGGTCGGGGAGGTGCTTGAGGTTGCCGAGGAGCTGCTTCAGGCGTACGTGGTTGCTCTCGTAGAGCGTCATCAAGCCCGCGAAGCTGCGGGGCCGCACCAGGCGCACACGCTGTTCGACGGTTTCTATGAACATGGCGGCACTATATCATAGGCCCCCGCGCGAGGAGGCTTGGCAAAGCCGCGCGCCGGAGGCATGATGTCCTTTCCCGCCGTCCCCACCCAACCCTTCGACGACCAGAAGCCCGGCACCGCCGGCCTGCGCAAACCCGTGACGCGTTTCCGCGAGCCCCACTACCTCGAGAACTTCATACAATCGGTCTTCGACACGAGACCGCAACTCGCCGGTCACACGCTCGTCATCGGCGGCGACGGGCGCTATCACAACCGCGAGGCCATCGGCGTGCTGCTGCGCATGGCCGCGGCCAACGGCGTGAAGCAGGCGGTGGTGGGCCGCGATGGTCTGCTCTCCACCCCGGCGGCCTCGCTGCTCATCCCCGCGGTGCAAGCCGCCGGTGGCTTCATCCTCACCGCCAGCCACAACCCCGGGGGACCCGAGGGCGACTTCGGCATCAAGTTCAACGTGGACAACGGCGGCCAGGCCTCCGAGACCCTCACCGACGCCATCTACAAGCGCACACTCACCATCGAGCGCTACCGCATCGCGCCGGAGGGCCCCGCCCCGGATCTCGGCAGCCCGGGCACGCAGGATTTCCACGGCATGAAGGTGGAGATCGTCGACCCGGTCGCGCATTACGCCTCGGTCATGCAGCGCTGCTTCGATTTCGAGCGCATGCGCGCCTGGCTACGCTCCGGCAAATTCCGCATGCGCTTCGACGCCCTGCACGCGGTCACCGGCCCCTACGCCAAGGCGATCTTCGAAGATCTCCTGGGTGCGCCGGCCGGCAGCGTGCTCCACGCCGTGCCGCTGCCGGATTTCGGCGGCGGTCATCCGGACCCCAATCCCCACGACGCGGCGGAGCTGGTCCAGGCCTTCATGGGCAAAGACGCGCCGGACTTCGGCGCCGCCTCCGATGGCGACGGCGACCGCAACATGATCCTGGGTCCCGGGGTCGTGGTCTCGCCGGGCGACAGCCTGGCGATCCTCGCGGCCAACGCAGGCCTCATCCCCGGCTACCAGCAAGGCCTCGCGGGCGTGGCCCGCTCCATGCCCACGAGCCCCGCCGCGGACCGGGTGGCGGCCAAGCTCGGCATCCCCAGCTACGAGACGCCCACCGGCTGGCGGTTCTTCTGCAACCTGCTGGATGCCGGACGCATCAGCCTCTGCGGCGAGGAGAGCTTCGGCACCAGCAGCGACCATGCACGCGAGAAGGATGGCCTCTGGGCGGCGCTCTTCTGGCTGAACCTCCTGGCGGTGCGGCAGGAGCCCTTGCCCGCGATCCTGCACCGGCACTGGGCGGAATACGGCCGCGATTTCTTCCTGCGGGAGGATTACGACATCCCGGATGCGGCGAAGGCCGCCGAGGTGATGCACACGCTTGAAGCCGCCCTCCCCTCGCTCGCGGGCAAGAGCGCCGCGGGCGTGACTTTCGGCTCCGCCGACAGCTTCACCTACGAGGATCCGGTGGACGGCAGCGTGAGCCGCAACCAGGGCCTGCGCCTCTTCACCGCGGACGGTGGACGCATGGTGTTCCGGCTCTCAGGCACGGGCACCCGCGGCGCGACGCTGCGGGTCTACCTCGGACGGCATGAGCTGGACGTGGCGAAACAGAAGCTCTCCGCGGTGGAGGCGCTGGCGGGGCTCTCCGCCTCCGCCCGGGCCGTGGCGCGGCTGGAAGAACTGACTGGAATCACTCGCCCGACGAACGTGACCTGATTCAGAACCGGCGCTTGAGACCTGCTTTGTGCAGGATGGTGGTGGCGATCTCTTCGATGGAAGGGTGGGTGGTGTTGATGTAGGGGATGCCCGCCGCCTGGAACCAGGTCTCCGCCTTCTGCACTTCGTAGCTCACCTGGTCCGGCGAGGCGTAGCGGCTGTCGGGGCGGCGTTCCTGGCGGATCTGCTGCAGCCGCGTGGGGTTGATGGTGAGGCCGTAGAGCTTGGGCTTGTGGGGCAGGAGCGCCTCCGGCAGGTTGCCGCGCTGCATGTCGTCTTCCGTGAGCGGGTAGTTGCCGGCGTAGATGCCGTACTGCAGCGCCAGGTAGAGGCAGGTCGGGGTCTTGCCCGAGCGTGATACCCCCACCAGCACCACGTCCGCCTTCGGGTAGTTACGGGTGGTGACGCCGTCGTCGTTGGCGAGCACGAAGTTCACCGCCTCGATGCGGTTGAGGTAGGCGGCGTCGTCGGCGCCGGCGTGGGCCCGGCCCGAGGTATGGGAGGACTTCACGCCGAGCTCGCGCTCCAGGGGGCCGATGAAGGCGTCGAAGAAGTCCAGGTGCAGGGCCTCGCTGCCCTTGATCACGGATCTCAAGTCGTCCTGCACCATGGTGCTGAACACCAGCGGGCGGGCGCCGTCTTCCCGGGCGGTGGCGGCGATGCGCGCCACGGCTTCCCGGGCCTTCTCCACGCTGTCTATGAACGGCAGGGTCACCTGGGTGATGCCCGTGCCTTCGAACTGGCTCATGAGGCTGCGGCCCAGGGCCTCGGCGGTGATGCCGGTACGGTCCGAGACGAAGAACACCGTGCGCTTCTTTTCCATCTTATTTGCCGTCCCGGTACTCGCGAAACCAAGGTCTGTCTAGCCGCCGCATCCGCCGCCAGTATAATAGGCGAATCTCAGCGAGGATAAACCGTGGATTCGCGCTACGTCATCGGCTTCGAAAAACTGGGCATGCACGACGTGGACAAGGTGGGGGGCAAGAACGCCTCCCTGGGGGAGATGATCAGCCATCTCACCCGCCTGGGGGTCTCCGTACCCGGCGGCTACGCCACCACCGCCGACGCCTACCGCGAGTTCCTGGCCCACGACGGCCTCGCCGAGCGGGTCAACGCCGAGCTCGCCAAGCTCAACGTGGACGACGTGGTGGCCCTGGCCGAGACCGGCGCCAATATCCGCAAGTGGGTCGCCGAGACCCCCTTCCCCCCCGCCCTCGAGAAGGCCATCCGCGACGGCTACGCCGAGCTCGTGAAGCAGACCGGCAAGGAAGTCTCGGTGGCGGTGCGCTCCTCCGCCACCGCCGAGGACCTGCCCGACGCCTCCTTCGCCGGCCAGCAGGAGACCTTCCTCAACGTGCGCGGCATCGAGGAGGTGGTGAAGGCGGTCAAGCTGGTGTTCGCCTCGCTCTTCAACGACCGCGCCATCTCCTACCGCGTGCACCATGGCTTCGACCATGCCGAGGTGGCGCTCTCCGCCGGCATCCAGCGCATGGCGCGCAGCGACCTCGGCGCCAGCGGCGTGATGTTCACCCTCGACACCGAGTCCGGCTTCGCGGACGCGGTGTTCATCACCGCCTCCTACGGCCTCGGCGAGACCGTGGTGCAGGGCGCGGTGAACCCGGACGAGTTCTACGTCTACAAGCCGGCGCTCAGGGCCGGCAAGCTGCCTATCGTGCGCCGCAACCTTGGCAGCAAGGCCATCATGATGGTGTACGGCGAGACTGGCCGGCACTCGGTGAAGACCATCGAGGTGCACGCCGAAGCCCGCGCCCGCTTCAGCATCAGCGACGCCGACGTGATCGAGCTCGCCAAGCAGGCGCTCATCATCGAGCAGCACTACGGCCGTCCCATGGACATCGAGTGGGCCAAGGACGGGCACGACAACAAGGTCTACATCCTGCAGGCGCGCCCGGAGACGGTGAAGAGCCGCCGCAGCCAGAACCTGGAGCGCTACGAGCTGAAGGCCCGGGGCCCGGTGCTGGTCGAGGGCCGCAGCATCGGCCAGAAGATCGGTGCCGGCACCGCCAAGGTGGTGAAGGACCTGCATGAGATGAACCGCATCCAGCCCGGCGACGTGCTGG
>DASSIS010000142.1:0-19929 GCA_035691665.1 Gammaproteobacteria bacterium
TCGCTTCGCCGCCAAACTTCTTGGCCTGCACCACGGTCAAGGCCGCTGTCAGCGTCGTCTTCCCATGGTCCACGTGACCAATGGTCCCAACGTTCACGTGCGGCTTGGTACGCTCAAATTTTGCCTTGGACACGGTGATACTCCGTTTATTCCTGTTGTCGTCTCAACTTCAGCCCCGCGCCATACGTATATTATGGTGGGGCGACCTGGAGCTCATGACCGGAATCGAACCGGTGACCTCGTCCTTACCAAGGACGTGCTCTACCGACTGAGCTACATGAGCATTAAGCCGTCGGTCTCTCGCTACTCAACCTCAATCAGCCGGCATCTGGAGCGGGTGATGGGAATCGAACCCACACCATCAGCTTGGAAGGCTGAGGTTCTACCATTGAACTACACCCGCGAGGCGTTGAAGTCCCGGCGCGCCGGTCCCGTTTGGTCCCGGTGGTCTCTCGCGCCGCTCTGTCTGGTGGAGGGGGAAGGATTCGAACCTTCGTAGGCGTAAAGCCAGCAGATTTACAGTCTGCCCTCGTTGGCCGCTTGAGTACCCCTCCACAGGCGAAGCCGACAATTTTCCGATAACTCACTGATACGTGTCAACTTCAGCCCCAGGAACGGCGCGGGTTCCGGGGGTGATCCGGGGTCACCCCCTTAAGGCTCCGCAATCCTCCTTGGACTGGGTCCAGAGGGTCAAAGCATAGGGCGGGCCAAGTTAGGTCAAAAAATGAACAAATTCGAGAGCCGGCCCCCCTAAAAGCAACGGCGGAAGGGCTTAAATCGCCCTTCCGCCGTCCCTCAAGGGTGGCCCGGGCCCCTTTCAGGAGGGGCTCGGATCCCTCAACCCATCAATGGAAGTTCTTGTGGCCGCCAGTCATGGAGATGCCGAGCTGCTTGTCCCAGTAGGCCTGGATCTGCTTCACCGTGCTCTCGGGCAGCGGCACGTAGTCCAGCTTCTGGGCGGCATCCTGGCCCTTGGTCAGGAACCAGTTGAAGAACTTCAGCACGTCACCGTTCTGCGCCTTCGGGTAGTCCTTGCGCATGAGCATGTAGGTGGCGGCGGTGATCGGCCAGCTCTCGGCGCCCGGCTGGTCCGTGAGGATCAGGTAGAAGTCCTGGACCTTGCCGAAGTCCGCGTTGGCGGCGGCAGCCTGGAAGGTCTTGAGCTCGGGGGCCACGGTCTTGCCCTCGTGGTTGACCATCTTGGTGTAGGTCATCTTGTTCTGCAGGGCATAGGCGTACTCGACGTAGCCGATAGCGCCCTTCACCTGGTTCACGAAGCTCGCCACGCCGGCGTTGCCCTTGCCGCCCAGGCCCGTGGGCCAGGAGACGGAGGTGTCGGAACCTACCTTGGTCTTCCACTCATCGGAGACCTTGGACAGGTAGTTGGTGAAGTTGAAGGTCGTGCCCGAGCCATCGGAGCGATGCACCACCGCCACCGGCATGTCCGGCAGGGTCACGCCCGGGTTGAGAGCGGCGATTTCCTTGTCGTTCCAGTTATTGACCTTGCCCAGGAAGATGTCGGCCAGCACTTGGCCGTTGAGCACGATCTGGCCAGGCTCGATGCCCGGGATGTTCACCACCGGGGTGATGCCGATGATCACGGCCGGGAACTGGGCCAGACCCTGCTGGGTAAGGACATCCGGGGTCAGGGGCTTGTCGCTGTTGGCGAACTGGACTGTCTTGTTCTCGATCTGCTGGATGCCGCCGCCGGAGCCGATGGCCTGGTAGTTCACCGCCACACCCTGGCTCTTCTGGTAGGTGCCAGCCCAATCGGCGAGCAGCGGATAGATGGCCGTGCCGCCGGCACCGGTGAGCTGCTGGTCAGCCGCGTACACGCCGGCGCTGGCCGCCAGGGTGAGGATACCGGCCGCCAGGGCCGCCTTTTTGATGAAAGTGAGTGACATGTCGTGACTCCTTGGGAAGTCGGTATGGATATGGTCAAGCCCAGCGCAGATGCGCCTACCCCATCGGGATGGCGCGACTCTAGGGGGGGAGAGTGACGCCTGCATGACTAGAACATGACAATCATGTTACAGCCCGCAAGCGCCTGATTCCAAAAGACTCCGTAACTTCACGGCTCCTTAACTTCCGCGCAAAAAACGCCTGCGAAAATGCTTTCCGTCCCCACTTGCAGTCCTGAAAGGAACCTTCGTCATGAGCAAGCTGATCCGCACCGCCACCGGCGCCCTGGAACCTCACTTCGAACGCCTGAGCTCCGGCCGTTATCGCCGCCGCCTGCGCAGCCGTCGTGCCCCCCGCCAGACCCCCGGTGGCAATGCCCCCCTCAAAGCCGCCTAGCCTCCTTCCTAGCCCAATCTTGTCTACGAAGTCCGCGCTTATGCGCGGGCTCGCCGCATGCGGCGAGCGGGTGGACAGGATGTCCACCCTGGAAGCACGAGCGAAGCCAGGGATAGCGAAGCGAGTGCTCCACACCTAAAAGATTCCAGCCGGGCGAACAGGTGACCTCCTGCTCGCTCCTCTCCTAAATCTCGCCGAGAACGAAGCCATACCGAGCGCAGCAGCTTTTACGAGGCCGAAAAAAGGGCGGGCCCGCCGTATACGGCGGGCGCCCTGCCATCCATGGCAGGGTTGGGAGGCGCGTCAGGGACAGTGCGGTGCGCCAGATATCGATGTCTGCTACACAAAAAAATGGGCGGGTCATTGCGACCCGCCCAAACTCTAGGAGGCATTTACTGCTTGGACGATCAGAACTTGATCTGCGCCCAGAGACCGAACTCCTGGGTCTTCAGGTCGTCGCTGGTGTTCTTGAGCTTCAGGTTATCCGTCAGCTTGTCGCTCTTGTAGACCAGGGCCCAGGTGATGTTCGGGTTGGTCTTCCAGGCGAAACCAGCGTTGTAGTACTTGTCTTCCTGGCTGGAGTCGGTGTCCTTGGTCGGCTTCACGTCGTCGTAGCGGCCGAACACGGAGTACTCGGTGGCGGGGAAGTCATAGGAGGCGAACACGGAGGTACCGTCCGACTTGGTGGTGGTGCCGGTGTTCTGCACGTCGTTCCACTTGTCGGCGCTGAACCACTCGAGGCCCACGGTCAGACCGGAGTTCTTCCAGGCCACGAGCAGATCCTGACGGCTCGCGGTGTTCACGGCCGGCTTGGCTTCGGTGTCGAGGCCGCGCTTACCGGTGTAGGCACCGAGGGCGATGGTCAGGGCGCCGTCGAGCGGGGTGAAAGCCACGCGGCCTTCGAAATCCATGCTCTTGCTGCGGCTCGGGTTCTTGTAGCCCCCGCCGTTCACCATGGAGACGGAGTAGTTGACCATGTCGCTCTTGCCGTTGAGGTTCACACCCCAGTCAGCCGAGTTGCCGAAGCTGCCGCCGGCAATGGTGCGATCGATCAGGGTGTTCTCCACGAAGCGGTAGCCGTAGATGCTCTCGGCGAACGGGATCCAGGGCATGTCGGCCGAGCCGACGCGCATGGTCGCCATATCGTCGAACTTACCCTGCACGTACAGCTTCTTGATGAAGAGCTGTGTCTCGGGGGTGGTGGTCGTGGTGGTGGTGGTCACCGTCTCGGTGGGCAAGCCGCCGGTCACGACGGAGGTGGAGGTGTCCTTGTAGCTCGCGAAGTTGAAGTCGGTGGTCAGGTTGCTGGACCACACGTCGTCGAAGCTGTGGTTCACGATGAAGTAGCCGCGCTTCACGTCCAGACCGAAGCCGTTCGGGTCCTTATCCACGTTGCCCGACGTCTGGTCCTGGGTGGTGCTGACGCTGGTGAGGTCGGTGTAGATCAGGCCGCCGATGGTGGTGTCACCGGGGTTATCGGCATGTGCCAGCGGGGCCGCCAGGGCCGCGCTCACCGCCAGGGAGACCAATAGGTTGATCTTACGCATGTCGAAAATCTCCTTAAAAGTAATGAAATCGACGTTCAGAAATCTGCCGACCCCATGAGCCGGATTGCGGGCAAGGTTAAGCAGGTCTTATGACGGCTTTGTTACAGAACGGAGAACGTGACATGACAGCGAAGACGCAACAGCCGAACGCTGCGAATACCCCGAAAACCACGCGGATTCCGCGGATCTGTTGTGGGGATGCAGGCGCCCAAGGGCCTGTCATATGCTTGTCAAACCCGATGCGTATATAGGCCTTAGTGGATACCGTGGACCTCAAGCAATCCGGGTTATACATAAACCGGGAGTTGAGCCAGCTGGCTTTCAACCGCCGGGTGCTGGAGCTCGCCCAGGACACCTCTGTGCCCCTGCTGGAGCAGCTCCGTTTCCTGTGCATCTCCACCACCAACCTGGATGAGTTCTTCGAGATCCGGGTAGCGGGCTTGAAGCAGCGCCTGGACATGACCGCTGCCCCGGTGGGCCTGGACGACCTGCCTGCCTCCGAGGCCCTGCATGCCATCAGCGAGGAGGCCCGGGACATCGTCCGCCAGCAGTACAAGATGCTGAACGAAGCCTTGCTCCCGGCCCTGGACAAGGCTGGCATCCGGGTCTTGAAGCGCAGCGAGTGGACCGAGAGTCACGAGCACTGGCTACGCAAGTACTTCGAGGAAGAAGTGCTGCCGGTGTTGAGCCCCATGGGTCTCGACCCCGCCCATCCTTTCCCTCGCATCCTCAACAAGAGCCTCAATTTCATCGTCTCCCTGGAAGGCAAGGATGCCTTCGGCCGCAACAGCGGCCTCGCGGTGGTGCAAGCCCCACGCTCCCTGCCCCGGGTGATCCAGATCCCCTCGGACAAGGGCTACCAGTTCGTGCTGCTCTCCACCGTCATCCACACCTACGTGGAGGACCTGTTCCCGGGCATGAAGGTGGCGGGCTGCTACCAGTTCCGGGTGACCCGGAACAGCGACCTGTACGTGGACGAGGAAGACGTGGACGACATGCTGCGCGCGGTGCAGGGAGAGCTCGGCTCGCGCCGCTACGGCGACGCGGTGCGCCTGGAAGTGGGCGCCGACTGCCCCGAGGAGACCGCCGCCTTCCTGCTCTCGGAGTTCGAGCTCGCCCCCGAGGACCTATACACCGTGGAAGGCCCGGTGAACCTGAGCCGCCTGGATGCCGTCTACGACATGGTGGATCGGCCCGAACTCAAGTACCCGCCCATCAGCCCCGGCCTCCCCAAGGCCTTCGCCGCCGGCAAGGATATCTGCGACATACTCAAGGAGCGGGACGTGCTCCTCAGCCACCCCTACGAATCCTTCGCGCCGGTGCTGGATTTCCTGCGGCAGGCGGCCGCGGACCCCAAGGTGCTGGCCATCAAGCAGACCCTGTATCGCACCGGCCCCGAGTCCCCTGTGGTGGAGGCGCTTCTGGCCGCCGCCCACGCGGGCAAGGAAGTGACGGTGGTGATCGAGCTTAGGGCCCGCTTCGACGAGGCAGACAACATCGCGCTCGCCAACCGGCTGCAGGAGGCCGGCGCCCACGTGGTGTACGGCATCGTGGGCTACAAGACCCACGCCAAGATGATCCTGGTGGTACGCCGTGAGGGGCGTCATCTGCGGCGCTACGTGCATCTCGGCACGGGCAACTACCACCCCCGCACCGCCCGCTTCTACACCGACTACGGCCTGTTCAGCGCCGACCAGGACATCGGCGAGGACGTGAACCGCATCTTCCTGCAGCTCACAAGCCTCGGGAAACTGCACAAGCTCTCCAAGCTCAAGCAGTCCCCCTTCACCCTGCACAAGGACATCATCGAACTTATAGACCGGGAGCGGAAGAACGCCCAGGAGGGCAAGCCGGCCCGCATCATCGCGAAGTTGAACGCCCTGACGGAGCCCGAGGTGATCCAGGCCCTGTACCGGGCCAGCATGTCGGGAGTGAAGGTGGACCTCATCGTGCGCGGCGTGTGCTGCCTACGCCCCGGCATCCCGGGCGTGTCGGACCACATCAAGGTGCGCTCGGTACTGGGTCGCTTCCTGGAGCACACCCGGGTCTACTGCTTCCACAACGACGGCAAGCGCGAACTCTACTGCGCCAGTGCCGACTGGATGGAGCGCAACTTCTTCCGCCGCGTGGAGGTGTGCTTCCCCATCCTGCAGAAGAAGCTCCGGGACCGGATGCTGGTGGACCTGAAGCGCTACCTCAAGGACAACACCGCCTGGCAGCTGCACTCCGACGGCCGCTACCGGCGCCACCACGTCAAGGAGAAGAACATCCACAGCGCCCAACAGGAGACACTGGCGCAGTACACGGAGTGAGCCTCAGCCGAGCTTGAGGACGAAGCCCAGGTCCCTGAGGTTGCGGCTCTCCTCGTCCAGGTCCGCCTTCAGCAGCGGCCGGCTTTTCAACCAGCCGCGGCGGAAATCCAGCTTCAAGGTATTGCCCCGGGCGCGGAACGCGAAACTCGGCTCCTCGGTCTCGTGGCCGCGGTGCAGGGTGTAGGCGAGGCGCAGCAAGGCCGCCATACGCCGGGCTCTCAGACCCGCGCTCCCCTCGAAACCCGCGAACAAGGCCTGGTCCACCCGACCCCGGTGGCTGCGCACCAGGGCGGAGAGCAGGCGCTGCTCTTCCCGGGCGAAACCGGCCATGTCGGCGTTGGCGAGCACATAAGCCCCATGCTTGTGGTAGCCGCTGCGGGCCACCGCCCGACCGCACTCATGCAGCTGCACCGACCAGCCGAGCATGCGCCGGCCCTCGTCCCCCAGATCCCAGTGGCTGGCGCCCCGCAATAGCTTGCGCAGGGTGGCGGTCATGCGGTCCGCCTGCTCCTGGTCCACCCCGTACCGTCGGGCCAGCGCTTCCACTGTGTCGCTGCGCACGTCGCTGTCTTTCAGGCGCCCCACGAGGTCGAGCAGCACCCCTTCCCGCAGCGCCCCGGGCGCCACTTCCATGCGCTTGAGCTCGAGGGCCTCGAACACCGCCTGCAGCACCGCCACGCCGCCGGCGAACACCGGCGCCCGCTCGGCCTTGAGACCCGGAAGATCGAAGCGCCGTGCGTGGCGGATCTGCACCAGGCGCTCCGCGAGCCTGAGCAGCGCGTCGCGGCTGATGTGGCCGCGGCTCCAGCCGAGCTCGTCCAGCACGTTGCCCACGGCACGGATGGTGCCGGAAGAACCGAGCGCCCGGCTCCAGCCGGCGCGGCGCAGCGAAGCTTCCACGGGCTCGAGCCGCCGGCGCGCCGAGAGCAGCGCCGCCTGATAGTTCTTGTGGGTCACGCCGCCCTGGTGGAAGAACTGGTCCGTGACCGCCACGGAGCCGATGGCGAGGCTCTCCATGAGTTTGGGGTCGCTGCCCTGGCCCACGATGAGTTCGGTGCTGCCGCCACCGATGTCGACGACCAGCCGTCGTTCACGGGAGGGGGGGATATAGGCACAGACGCCGCGGTAGATGAGGCGCGCCTCCTCGATGCCGCTGATCACTTCGATGGGACTGCCCAGCATGCGCCCACCCTCGGCCAGGAACTCCCGGGTGTCGCGGGCACGGCGCAGGGTGTTGGTGCCCACCGCCCGCACATATTCGGGGTTGTACCCGGAGAGCCGGTCACCGAAGCGCTTCAGGCAGGCGAGCGCCTTGCTCTCCGCCTTCTGGGTGATGCGGCCGCGGGCATCGAGCCCCGAGCCGAAGCGCAGCATCTCCCGCATGCTGTCCAGCACCAGGATGCGGCGCCCGCTGACCCGGGCGACGATGAGATGGAAGCTATTGGAACCCAGGTCGACCGCGGCCAAGACGTGGGAGGCGGTTTTCTTCTTCATGACATTAGATTAGCAGTGAGGGTACTCGCTACGCATCCTGCTCCGCTCGTGGTCCAGGGCGCACATACCTGTGCGCCCGCTTGCCGCATGCGGCAAGCCCAACTCTACGTCAACCTGCCGAGAGGCGGGAAGACTTGGCTCAGTTGGCCGGCGCGGTATGACCCACGTGACGGACGTCCATGCCTTCCACGAAGTACAGTACCTGTTCGCCTACGTTCTTGGCGTGGTCGCCGATGCGCTCCAGGGCCCGGGCCAGCCATAGGAGGTAGAGCATACGGCGGATGTCGCGTGGGTCCTTGGTCATGGCCGTCATGTAGCGGCCGTTGATGTCGTCGTATTCCTTGTCCACCGACTGGTCCCGGCGCAGCACGTCCCGCGCCAGGCGCACGTTGTAGGTCTCGAAACCAGTGATGGCGTCGCGCACCATATCCTTCACGTCGGAGCCGAGCTGCCCCAACTCTTCGTAGTTGTCCCGGGGCCGGGGCATCTCCGCCAGGTGCACCGCCATGCGCGCCACCTTCTCCGCCTCGTCGCCGATACGCTCCAGGTCCGAGGTGATCTTGATGACCGCGAGCACGTAGCGCAGGTCCACGGCCGTGGGCTGGCGCCGCACGATCACCTGGCTGCACTCGTTGTCGATGGTGACCTCCAGGTGGTTGACCCGGGAGTCGTCCACCTCCACGCGGCGCGCGAGGCGCGCGTCGCCCGTCACCAGGGCCTGGATGGCCAGGTTGATCTGCTCCTCGACCATCCGCCCCATCTCCAGCGTCAGGGTGCGGATGCGGGTCAGGTCCTCGTTGAAGGCGTGAGATATATGGGAACCAAGATCTTGTTGTTCCATGCCAGCCCCCTCCGGTGTGAGGCTCGTTGCTTGTGTTCTTCGCTCAGACGGCGTGGGTCAGTCCCACGCCGTGCAAAACCTGGTCCTGACGCTTCGCTTCAAGCTCGTATAGTTCGAGCCGTCTCAGGGTGTAGCTCGCGGCGTTCCAGGCTTCCTCCGCCAGCAGCCGGCTGTCGCCGAGAACGGTACTGAGCGGTGGCAGGAAGGTGACTTCCGCCAGCACCGGGCCCGAGCCCAGGAGCACCCAGAGGTGGTGCAGGAAAGTCTCCTCGCCCACGAACGCGACCCGCTGCAGGGTCTCGGCGCCGGCACCGTAGTAGATGGCCACGGGCTGGACGTGCACGCCCGCCTCCACTGCCGCCTGCAGGAGACGCGGCCGGAAGCGGCCCGGGACCACCTGGGCACGGCTCGTGCCTTCCGGGAACACCGTCAGCCGTTCGCCCCGTTTCAGGCGCCGCACCATGCGCTCCAGGAGCCTGGCGGCGCTGTCGTGGCTGCCCCGCTGCACGAACTCCGTGCCGCCCACCTCCGCGAGCCAGCCGATCAGGGGCCAGCGGCCCACCTCGGCCTTGGCCACGAAACCGGCATCGCACTGGGTGGCGAGCACCAGGATGTCGAGCCAGGAGATGTGGTTCGCCACCAGCAGGCAGGCTTCCTCAGCCGCGGCGCCGTGGCTCATCACCCGCACGCCCAGGACGGAGGCGCCGCGGCGCAACCACCAGGGGCCGAGCTTGCGCGCCAGGCGCGGCCGGGAAGGCAGCGGGAGGATGGCGCAGGCGATGACCACGCCGAGCAGCACGTGCAAGAGCAGCGCGGCTGCGCGGTAGAGACGTCTGGCTTCCTTCAGGATCACGGCGGGTTTCAGGCGGCGTGCTTGAGGAAGCGCTTGGCATAGCGCTGCCGCAGGTCCGCCGGATCCAGCACCACCACGAGGTCGGCGGTGTTGAAGTCCGGATCCCAGCAGGGTTCGCCGCAGATCTTGGCGCCGAGCCGCATATAGGCGAGCAGTAGCGCCGGGATGCGGGCTGCCTCGGGCACGGGACCGTCGCGCAGGGGCAAGGGGAGCTTCGGGCGCACCCGATACTGCTCGGGGGCCATGTAACGCTCCGCCAGCACAGCAAAGGCTGCCATGGCACCGGCCCAGTCGCCGGCCAGTGGGATGCTGGCGCAGCCGATGATGCGGTTGAACTCGGTCACCTGGAAGAAGCGTGCGAGACCGGCCCAAAGCATGGACACCACCATGCCGCCGCGGTACTCGGGGTGCACGCATACCCGGCCGATCTCCATGACGCGACCAGGAGCGCTGATGAGGCCGCCGAGCTCGAATTCGGTCTCGGAATAGAAGGACCCTGCGAGGCGCGCCTCGGTGTCGAGGAGTACGCGCATGCAGGCCACCACCTCGCCGTTGCGCCGGTCGCGCACGATGAGATGTCGGCAGAAGGTGTCGAAGGGGTCCGCGTCGAGGCCGGGCATATCGCTGTGCAGCTGGGCACCCATCTCCTCGGCGAAGACCTGGTAGCGCAGGCGCTGGGCCGCACGGATCTCTTCGTCGTCGCGGGCCACGCCCACGAACAACTCGGGTTTGCCGAAGGCGGCGGCACCCTCGCGGGGAGCGTCGAACAGCAGTTCCGGATTGGCAGACATGGGCATCTCCTGGGTTGAGCCCTCTTTCACGCAGGGAAGGATGCCTCTCCCATGTAAAAGCCCCATGACTGATCCTTTACGGTTCCGTGAACCCCCTTGCCAGGCCAAGGGCGGCGCGGCGGGACGGGACGGGGCTATCAGACCGAGATCAGGGGGGCAGCAGGGAGTCGCGGGGGAGCTGGAAGAGCGAAGGGTCGCGTTATCGGAAGGCGGGAGATAGGAGCTTGCGCCGGGCGGAAAGACCTTACTCGAGATACGCTTCGTCCACGTAGCACCAGGCCCAGTCTTCGTTAGATTCTATGGACTTGATGATGGGATGGGCGGTCTTCTTGAAGTGGGCGGTCGCGTGCTTGTTCTTGGAATTATCACAACACCCCACATGTCCGCAGATCATGCAGATGCGTAGGTGCACCCAGGTATCGCCCAGGGCCACGCACTCGGGGCAGACGCGTTTCTCGTAGCTCACGGGCTGGGCCTGACCCGCATGGCTGCAGGCGGCGGTATGTGCTTGAGCGGAGTCGAGCCCGACGCGGGTCACGGCGTGAGGGCGTACACCAGGATCACGGCCCAGAGGAACTTGCAGGCCACGTGCAGTGCCTGGTCCAAGTGGATGTCGTACCACTCCTCGCACTTGCCGTAGTCGATGACGAAGTGGGCCACAGCCTCGGCTAGCCCAAGCACCGTGCTGCCGGTGATGAAGCCCACGATGCCGCCGTGCACGACGGCATGGGAACCGAGCCAATACCACCAGTTGACGCCGTGCAGCGCCGGGTCATGGTGGCGGTTCTTGCCCTCGGCCATGGTGTCGCCCTGCAGCGGGAAGTCGCCGAAGACGTGACCGGCCACGAGCCAGATGAAGAGAGTGATGAGCCGCATGGACATGGGCTGAACGCTCGGTTTCTCGTTATTTCCCCGGCTTCATTAGAAGCCTTCGGATATGTCGAGTCAATAATGCGGCGGCCCCTGAGCGGAACCTCCCGGGGCCGATACTGTCGGACACCAGGCACCTCGGCCGGTGCATCAAAGACTTGGAGCACCCCATGAAGAGGTTGGTACCTGCGGTGATGGCGCTGACACTGGTCACGGCCGCCGCCCAGGCAGATACCCCACCCACCCTGCAGCCGGCGCTCGCGCCCCTGGCCGGATTCCTGGGGAGCCGGCATTGCAGCGGCAGCTTCATCAAGAGCGGCAAGGCCATCAGCTCCGACGAGACGTTCACGGCCGAACTCGCGGGTCACGAACTCATGATGCGCCACGCGGACGAGGCGCCCTTCAGCTTCGATGCCCTGGAGCTCTGGGGCTACGACGCCCAGAAGAAGCGCTTCGTGGCCCACCTCTTCGACAGCTCCGGCGGCGCCCGGGAATTCAGCTCTCCCGGCTGGGACGGGGACCGCTTCGTCTGGACCAACGTGGACACGAGCACGCCCAAGTGGGACCGCTTCGTGTTCGAGCGGCTGCCGGATTCGGGGTATCGCTTCACCTATGCGGTGACGGCGGACGGCAAGACCTGGACGGGCGTGGATAGCCTCGTCTGCGTCACGCCGCGCGCGGCGTCCGCCCCTGCATGAGCTTGTAGAGCACCGGCATCACCACCAGCACCAGCGGCAGCTGCACCACGAGCCCCGCGATGATCGCGACGGCCAGGGGCTGCTGCATGGCGGCGCCCTGGCCGAGATCCAGCGCCAGGGGCAGGAGCGCCAGCACGGTGGTGAGCGTGGTGAGCGCGATGGGGCGCATACGGTTGATGCCCGCCTCCACCAGCGCCGCGTCCAGGCCCTCCCGGTGCCCCAGCTCCGTGAACTCCGAGAAGTAGAAGATCGCCACCTCCGTCACGATGCCGACGATCATGGTGAGCCCCATCATGGAGGTGATGTTGAGCTCGATGCCCGTGAGCCAGAGCCCCAGGAACACCGCGGCGATGGCCAAGAGCGGCGCGCACAGGATGGCGAACACCACCCGGAAGCTCTCGTAGAGGAACAAGAGCAGTACGAACACCAGGGCCACGGCGCCGGCGAACACCGCCATGAGGCCGCGGAACGCGACCTGCTGCTGCTGGTAGAGGCCCCCCAGCTCCACGTCCACCGAGGCAGGTACGAGGCCGGGAGTCGCGAGCACCTGCTTGATATCGGCGATGGTGGAGCCGAGGTCGCGACCGGTGATGCGCGCGGTCACCGACACCATACGCTTCAGATCCTCCCGGTCTATCTCCGGCTGGCCGGTGACGGGGGTGACGGTGGCGATGCGTCCCAAGGGGAAGACGCGGCCGTCGGCGGCGCGTATCGGCAGCTCAGCCAGCTGGTCGGTGCGCGCGCGCAGGGCCTGGGGCGCCCACACCCGCACGCCCACGAACTTGATGCTCTGGGGTACCTGGGTCGCCACCATGCCCTCCACGTAGCCATCCAGTTGCTGAGTGACTGCCGTCGGGTCCACACCCGCCAGCGCTGCCTTGCGCGGATCCACTTGCACATCCAGGGCGTCGCCTGCCAGCACCACGCCGTCGAACACATCCACCACGCCCGGCACCTTGCCGATAGCGTCCGCCACCCTCGGCGCCGTGCGGTTCAAGAGCGTATCGTCCTCGGCGAAGAGCTTCACTTCCACCGGTTGGGGCGTGGCGGTGAGGTCGCCGATCATGTCTTCCATGAGCTGGGAGAGGTCGATGTCGAGTCCCGGCACCTGCTGCTGGATGGCGGTACGCACCTGCTGCATCACGGTCTCGATGTCCGGCCGGGGGAAGGGCTTCAGACGCACGAAGAAGTCGCCGGTGTTGGTCTCGGTGACGCCGCCACCCAGCTGCGCACCGGTGCGCCGCGAGTAGCTCGCCACGTTCGGGTTTGCCCGCAGGATGCCTTCCACCTGGCGCAGCAGCCGGTCGGTCTCGGTCAGAGAGGTGCCCGGTGGGGCGATGTAATCCAGGGTGAAACCGCCCTCGTCCATACGCGGCATGAAGCCCGAGCCCACTTCCCGCCAGCCGATGAGGCCGAGCACGGCGAGGGGGATCAGGCCCGCCAGGAGCCACACCGGGCGCGCGAGGAGCCGCGGCATCAGGCGCTGGTAGAAGGCATGCGCGCGGCTCGCGAGCCAGCCGAAACGCTCCGGCCGCTGATCCGTCTCCCTGAGCAACCCGTCCGCCAGGAGCGGCACCACCAGCCAGGAAAGCGTGAAGGAAAGGATGAGCGTCACCGCCATGGTGAGGGACAGCGTCCGGAAGAAAGCACCGGTGAGCCCGCCGAGGAAGGCGAGAGGCACGAAGATGACGATAGTGGAAGCGGAGGAGCCCACCAGCGGCCGGGTGAACTCGGCGGCGGCGGCGAGCACCCGGCCACGCGCCGCACCCGGCTCCCGGAAGCGGCGCACGATGTGCTCGCTCATGACCACCACGTCGTCGATGACGAGGCCCACGGCAGCAGCGATCCCGCCCAGGCTCATGATGTTGAAGCTCATGCCGAGCAGGTACATGACGAGCACCGAGGTGGCGAGCGACATGGGCACCACGATGGCGGCGATGAGGGTGATCTTGCGGTCGCCCAGGAAGAAGAACAGCACCGCGGCGGCCAGCACCACGCCGATGAGGATGGCGTCGCGCACGCTCCCGGCGGAGGACACGATGAGGCCACCCTGGTCGTACCACTTGGCCACATGCACGTCCACCGGGAGCCTGGTGGAGTAAGCCGCGAGCGCGATCTCGATGTCCTTGTCGATCTGCACCGTGTTGCCGCCCGGCTGCTGGAACACGTTGATGAGCACCGCGTCATGGCCGTCGGCGGTGATCCGTATCCACTGCGGCACGGTGGACATCTCCACCCGGGCCACGTCGCCCACCGTCACCTGCTGGCCGCCGGGCAGGGCCTTCACCACCGTGTGGCGCACGGCATCGAGGCTAGCGAGCCGGGTGTCCGACACCACGAGGTAGAGCTTGTAGTGGTCCTCCAGGTGACCCACGGCCTGAAGCACGTTGCCCGCCGACACGGCGGCGCCCACGTCCGCCACCGAGAGATGGAAGGCGCGCAGCTTGGCCGGGTCCACGTCCACGTGGTATTCCGCCTGCTCGCCGCCCTGCACTTCGGCGCGCGCCACGCCCGGGACCCGGGACATGAGCGGTGCCAGCTGGAATTGAGCCAGGTCGCGCAGTTGCACCAGGCTCTTGCCGTCGGAGGTGAGGCTGTAGGCCAGCACCGGGAAGGAATAGGGATCTCGCCGCTCCACCGTGAACTGGGTGTCCGGCGGCAGCGAGGGCAGGAGCAGGCTGATCTTGGACTCCACCTGCAGCATGGCCTGGACCATGTCCAGGTTCCAGTCGAAGAGCACCGAGACCTCGGCGCTACCGCGGCTGGTGATGGAGCGCACGGTATGCACCCCCGGGATGCCGCGCACCGCCTGCTCCACCGGACGCGTCACCAGCAGCTCCATCTGCTGGGCTGGACGATCGCCGGCGTCCAGCTCCACCACGATGCGCGGGAACTGCACGTTAGGAAAGAGCGCCACGGGCAGCAGGAACGCGGTGACGATACCGCTCACCGCCAGCACCGCGGCGAGGAAGAGGATGGACCGGCGGTGGCGCTGGAGGAAGGAGCCTTCGGTCACTCTTTGGGCTCCCGCACCGCCATGCCGTCCGAGAGTTCGTAATTACCGAGCGTCACCACCCGGTCGCCGGCCTCGAGGCCCTTCTCCACCGCCACCCAGCTGCCGTCGTCGGTGCCCGCCTGGATGTCCACCCGGTGGGCGACGCCGGCCTTCACCACGAAAAGGTAATCGCCCTGCTCGTCGTGCAGCACCGCGGAGCGCGGCACCGCGAGGCCGTGGGAGAGGCTGAGCACAATGGCGGCGTCGACGGCGGCACCGGGCATGAAACGCCCTGCCTCTTTGCCCGTCAACGGCGCGCTCAAGTCCACGAGGCCCGTGGACTCGTCCACCTGCCCGCCCACTTGCTCGAGATGCGCCTCGGTTGTAAGCGCCGGATCGAATGCCGCCGTCAGCCGCACCGCCATGCCGGGCTTGAGCTTGGCGGCGTCCTCCGGATTCACGCCTAGGAGCACGTAGCGAATGTTGGCGGAGGGGGCGATGCGGTCATCCGAGGCACGCGCCACGGGCTCAACCGCGCCGCCGCCTAGTCGTTCCTGGGCCGAGAGGTTCGCGGCAGCCTCGGCCGCGGCGCGCTCTGCGTCCGCGAGCTGGATGTTGGTAGCGAGGTGTTCCTGGAAAAGCCCCCGGGTGCGTGTGAGGGCGGTACGGGCGAAATCCGCTTCGGCCTTCGCCCGGGCGTAGGCGGCCGCCGTCTCGGGCGCGGCGGCAAGGCTCAACAGAGGCCCGGCACTGATGCTGCCATAGGCCGGGAGCGTGAGGGCCACGTCGTGCTGCGCCACTGCGACGGTCTGCACCAGGGCGCTCGCGGGCGCAGCATTGTCCGGCTGGTCGTCCTCATCGGCCCGGGCCATGAGGACCGCGAACGAGAAGCCCAGGATCGCGAGCGGGAGTATCCAGAGGATGCGTCTCATGGTTGCGTCTCATCTATAGGGTGTTGCAGGTCCTCGGGCGGGAGGCCCAAGAGCGTGGCGAGCGCCAGATGCAGCTGCTGCGCTTCGGTCTCGAGGTCGAGGTCCTCCAGGCGGCGGTTCAGGCTCGCGATGCTGAGGTCGTAATAGGCTGGGGCCGTGAGGTCGCCGCGGGCATAGGCGGTGTCCGCGGACTTGCCCATGACCTCCGCGTCTTCGCGGCTGGCCTTCAAAGCTGCGAGCTCAGACTGCAGTAGATCGAGATCGGCGACGCTTTTATGCACCTCAGCCTGGGTCTCGTCCAGGCGCTGCTGGTAGGCCTGCCAGAGGGCATCGCGATCCGCCTCGGCGGCGTGTACCTGCTTCGCGCCACCGAAGATGAAGGGGAAGCTCAAGGAGACGCTGAAGCCCACGGTGTGCACGTCGCTGGTGTCGTTGGCGCGGTTGATGCCGACGCCGATGGACGGGAACTGAGCGAGTACGGCGCGACGCACCTCCTCGTCCTGGGCCTGATAGCCATATTGCAGCGCCACGAGATCTGGCCGGCGCTTGGGGAGCTCCTTCAGCGCCGCGTCCACGCCGGCGGCGGAGATGTCCGCGACGGGGTCCGGCGGCAGCAGCGTGAGTGGCGTACCTGGCGCGAGCCCGAGCAAAGATACGAGGGCGGCGCAGTCGTCATTCTCCTGGCGCGCCAGGGTATCGGCACGGGTCTGCACATCCTGCAGGGCCGCGAGCTCGGTGCTCAGATCGTCCAAGGCGAGATCGCCGGACTCGAGCGCGGCCTGCTCGGCGGCGTAGCGTTGTTGCATGGTCTGCTTCAGGTCCCCCAAGAGCTTCATCTCGGCGCGGTCGGTGCCGCATTGCAGGAACAGCGAGCGGGCCTGCTGCGCCACCTGCCACTCCGCCCAGAGCAGATCCAGATCCGCCTGTTGCGCCTGGGCTTCGGCCGCCGCCTGCTCGGCACCGCTGGTGAAGAGCGCTCCCAAGTCGTAATCGAGCCCCAAGCTACGGCCGGAGACGGTGCCCGTCGGGTTGCTGCCCGTGGGCCGGTCGCGGCTTGCGGAGAGCGCGGGTCCCGGCAGCAGCCCGGCGGCGAAGGACTGCACCCGGGCGGCGCGCGCCTCGCCGCGGGCGGTGCCCAACGCCGGATCGTTCACCACCGCGAGGATGGCGACGTCGGTCATGTCGAGACCCTGCGAGGGGTCGTAAGCGTGGGGCTTGAGGTCCGGCAGGTGCAGGGACTTCACGTCCACCTTCACATCCGCGGGCCGCGTCGCGAGATCCGGTCGCTCCGGCAGGGGGCGCGCGCTGTAGGCGGCGCAGCCGGCCAGGAGCACGGCGACGAGCAAGGCGGCGAGCCTCATGGAAGGCATGTTCGGCATGGGGTGGTGGACCGTGGCTGTCCCTGCGGGACATGGGGAAATTTTAAGTTTCGGACGCCCCGGGCCGCCGCCCGCCAGGCATTAAATATCCTTAACCCTCAACCTTAAATTTCCTTAATGTTCATCGCTGGAGCGGCCCGGATGGGCGGTTTATGCTCTCGCCATGCGCGTGCTCATCATCGAAGACGACGCCGATACGGCGGCCCAACTGACCACCGCCCTGGAGGGCAGCGGCCACCAGGCGGAGCACGCCGCCGACGGCGAGCGGGGCCTGGAGCGTGCGCGTACGGGCGGGCACGACGCGCTGATCGTGGACCGCATGCTGCCCAAGCTCGACGGCCTCTCCCTGGTGCGCCGGCTACGCGCCGAGGGCCTCGGCGTGCCGGTGCTGTTCCTCACGGCCCTGGACCAGGTGGACGAGCGCGTCACCGGACTCGAGGGCGGCGGCGACGACTACCTGGTGAAGCCCTTCGCCTTCAGTGAGCTCCTGGCGCGGTTACAGGCGCTGCTGCGCCGGCGCGGGGCAGAGGCGGCCGAGACCCGGCTCAAGGTGGCGGACCTGGAACTCGACCGGCTCAAGCGCGAGGTGCGCCGCGCCGGCAAGCCGGTGACGCTGCAGGCGCGCGAGTTCCAGATGCTGGAGTTCCTCATGCTGCACGCGGGCGAGGTGGTGACCCGCGCCATGCTGCTGCAGGAAGTGTGGGGCTACCACTTCGATCCCCAGACCAACGTGGTGGACGTGCATGTGAGCCGGCTGCGCTCGCGCATAGACGGGGATGGCCAGACGCCCTTGTTGCACACGGTGCGCGGCACGGGGTATTGCCTGCGTGAACCCTGAAAGTCATCTTAAACCCTGCTGCGCTCGCCATGACTTTGTCTGTAGCAGGACACGTACGTGCCGCGGAGCACAGGGATGTGCGGGAGCGGCGAGTGCGAGGCTCGCAATCCTCACGTACACCAAGAGTATGCTCCCTCTCCTCGCCTCGCACGCCTCGTCCTGCCTTCGCTCGCGACGGTTTTAAGATGACTTCAGAACTCCTCAAAACTACTGCGTTCAAGCTGGCGATGCGCTATGCGGCGTTCTTCTGCCTGCTCTCCGCCGCCTGCCTCTCGCTGCTCTACTGGGTGACCACCACCGAACTCGACGCGCAGATCGACGCGGGTCTCAGGGCCGAGATGGCGGCGCTCACCCGCCTCTATACCGACAAGGGCGTGGATGGACTGCGGGCAGCGGTGGCCTCCCACAGCACCTGGGCGAGCCTCGCCGTCAGCGACACCGGCGACACCGGACCGCGCCAGTACCTGTTCGTGGACCCCGCCGGACGGCCGCTCGCCGGCACCATGTCGGCCTGGCCTTCGGCTCTCGCGCCTGCGTCCGAGAGCTGGGCGACGCTGGACCTGATGCTGCCCGCGAACCAACCCGGCCTGGACGAGGACGGCCCGGAGGTGCGGGTGCGGGTCGACGCCGTATCCCTCGCCGGCGGCTACCGGCTCCTGATCGGCCAGTCCCTGAACGAGACCGACGAGTTGCGCGAGACGCTCTTCAGCCTGACGCTTGGCACGGTGCTGTTCACGCTGCTCGTGGGCGCCGGCGGCGGCGTGCTCATGGGCCGCAGCGTGGTACGGCGCCTGCAGCAGGTGACCCGGGCGGCGGACCGCATCATGGCGGGCGACCTCGCCCAACGCATCCCGGTGGAAGGCGGTCACGACGAATACGACGCCCTCGCTGCCAAGCTCAATACCATGCTGGAGCGCATCGAGCAGCTCATGCAGCGCACCCGGGAAGTCACGGAGAACGTGGCCCACGACCTGAGGAGCCCCTTGGGGCGGCTCCGCTCGCGGCTCGAGACCCTCTCCCGCGGTACCGACGACAAGGAACGTGAATCGCTGCAGAAAGCCATCGAGGAGACCGACCGCATCGTAGCCACCTTGAACGGCATCCTCAGCATCGCCGAGATCGGGGCTCGCCCGCGCAGCGGCTGGGAGGCCCTGGACGTGACCGCGGTCTGCCGCGACGTGGCCGAGCTCTACGACGCGGTGGCGGAGGAGAAGCGCATCGCATTCGGCACCGAACTCGCGGAGGGTGTGCAGGTTGACGGCAACCGGCAGCTGCTGGCGCAGGCGGTGAGCAACCTGCTCGACAACGCCATCAAGTACACCCCGCCAGGCGGACGCGTCTCGCTCCAGCTCTCGCCCCAGGCGGAGATCACGGTAGCGGACAGCGGTCCCGGCATCCCGGCGGAGATGCGCGGCAAGGTGCTGGAACGCTTCGTGCGCCTGGACACGAGCCGCAGCCAGCCCGGCAACGGCTTGGGACTGAGTCTCGTGGCCGCCGTGGCGAAGCATCATGGCGCCGCCCTGGTGCTCGACGACAACGGGCCGGGCCTCAAGGCGACGCTGCACCTGGCGGCGCAAGGCGCCGCTTAGGGAATCACAGACCCATCAGGCCCGTAGGACGCCGGGCAACAGGCGCTGCACCACCTCCAGTACCGGCTTCTTGAGACCCGCGCCTCCCAGGCTCGGGTAGATCCTGAGTTCCGTGAGAGTGGGATGGCCCACGAGACAGCGGAAAGCCTCCGCATCGAGCTTGGGAGTGCCGGCGACCGTCAAGCGCTTCAAGGCCGGGGCCGCCGCCACACCAGAGAGGTCAGTGAGGCCCTTCAGGGTGTCGAGTTCCACACTCTCGAGCCGCGTCAGGGAAGCGAGGCTCGGCAGGGACTCCACGTTCGCCATGGAATCGACACTGAGGATGCGTAGCGAGGTGCAGCTCGCCAGGACGGCGAGCGAGCTGAGCTTGCGGACCCACACCAGGTGCAGGATCTCCAGCTTGGGCACTTCGGCCAGGTGGGTGATGTCGGGGGTGCTCCCGAGCGCCAGGCTGAATAGCTGCAACTCGGGGAACGACGTCAGCAGCGAAAG